>JAFGBW010000103.1 GCA_016932965.1 Candidatus Auribacterota bacterium | reverse complement strand
TAGAAAGATTGCTTTAAAATGCTGGTTTTGTAATATTCGTAAAGCGTAAGAAACAATTTGAATAACATCATGAAAAACAGTCAAACAACACAAAAATTTTCTATCCCGTGTAACTGGGATATGAAATTATTTGAAATCAATACGTTTCTGGATTCATTTGAATTTTACGGGAAAGATCCAAACGATTTTTTTGGAGGCGGAAGAGCGGATATCACTTTACTTAAAGCTTCAAAGAAACAAGTGTCTTCGTTCTTAAAAAAGTGCCAATCCAAGAAAATCAATTTTAATTATCTGTTTAATCATTATTGTGCTTCCGGCCTTCAATTTTCCAAAAAAGGGGTCCGTTTTATCCTCGATAAATGTGACTATTTACTCGATTCCGGTGTAAGCTCTTTAACAGTGTCGGATCCTTATCTGGCAAAATTGATTAAAAAAAACTATCCCGATCTTAAAATCAATGCCTCGGTTTTTTGCCGGATTGAGACGCTGGAAAAAGCAAAATATTGGCAGGAGTTGGGAGCATCAAGAATAACATTATTCAGCAATAATATTCTAAGAAACAAGGAAAGACTTGGATCGATCGTAAAAAACATTTCGATTCCTTTACAACTGATCGTTAATAACTGCTGTTTATATCATTGTGTCAATACGGATCAACACGCCAATCTGGAAAGTCATTCGTCCGGTAAAGTCAGGGAGTCTACTTATTTAAATTATTACACTTTTGACTGCAGATATTCCCGGTTGCTGGCGCCTCATTTGATCATCAAATCCAATTTTATAAGGCCTGAAGATTTAAAAACTTATCAGGATTTGGGTATTCATCATTTCAAAATAACCGATCGGACTTTAAGTCCCGACAAGATTATCAAAATAACGAAAGCCTATGCCGATAATGCTTATCCGGGAAATTTGTCTGAATTGATGCCGATTTTCACAGGAAGTGATTCAAAAAACAGAAAATTTTCTTTAAATAAAATTTTATATTTTTTTAAGCCTTTTAAATATAATGTATACAAATTGTATCAATTTTTAAAGTCAGCTCCATATCCTGTACCCTATATCAATAATGAAAAACTCAATGGTTATTTAGAAAAAATATTTAAAGTCAATTGTGAAACAACTGATTGCGATCAATGTTTGATCTGCAAAAAAATTGCCGATGAAGCAATTCTGATTGATAGGCATGACCTGGAATTAATCAAAGATCATAAGCTGAAACTCGAAAACCTGTTTGTTCGCGGAGATCTATTCAAATGAAATTTTTAGCCAAAAAGATCGTGTCTTTTTACAGGTATTTCTTTGAATACAATATTTTGGGTTTTTATGTCTATCATTTTACAGGAAAACTCCTTGATATTCCCGTGCTATTGAGAATGGCCCGCTACCTCTGGAGAAAATCTTACGGAAATAAACCTCAGATGCTGGGAATCCACATTTCTTCCCTATGTAATCTTCGTTGCCGGTATTGTTATTCATATCGTGATATCGAGGATATTAAAATTGAACAATGGCTGGAAATTGTCAAAGAAGCAAAAAACAAGCTGGATGTTGAATCCATTCTTCTTCTGGGAGGGGAACCGACCCTTCATAAACAGCTGTTCTGGTTTTTAAACGAATTGGATAAATTAAACTTAAATGTGGTCATCAGTTCTAACGGCACCCTGATAGATGATCATTTTATCTCTCAACTTCGTTTATTAAGAAAAAAACCCAGGTTTTATATTAATTTCGACCATCACAAAATATATTCTGAAATAACAGGCGCAAAAGAAAACGGATACGAAACGGTATTCAATAATATATTGAGACTTAAAAAAAATAGATATTTTGTCTCGATTTTTATTACTGTCACAAAACTCAATTATGACTATGTTGAAGAATTCATGCTGATGCTTAGAAAACATCGGGTTCGATTTATCATCGAAAGATGTCTTCCTGTCAACGATTATACCAAAGGAGTTGAAATTACCTCCAAAGAGTGGTCTGATTTGGTATTCAGGCTATATGATAAAAAAATCATTCCCGTTCCAAACCGGATTTTAGGTAAAATCACAGGGAGCTGCTGTCAGAATTATGACCGGATCATGTTTATCACAACCCACGGGAATGTATTACCCTGTTCTTTTGCCCCTGAAGATCTGACAATAGGAAATATTCTGAACGAAAAAATTGAATCAATATGGGAAAGATATAAATCCTTGCGCAATCAATGGCATATTTTGCCGGAGGAATGTTCTGACTGTAAATACAGATTTGAATGCGGAGGGGGGTGCAGGACTCATGCCTATTTAAAATATAAAAATTTTAAAATGAAAGATCCCCTCTGCGATATAGAATATAAAATACCTCCAACTGTATTTGGCTTGTAATTATTGAAACTATATCAGTTGGTTAAATACGGAAATACATGCTGATAGGGTGTTGATGATGAAATTATGACACTTGACATTGACTTCTGTTTTATTAATGGGATTAAATGTTGAGAAATAAATTTCACTTTTGTATTTCATTCTCAATCTTAGCGCCAATTTCATTGTTTTTATTAATGAAGAAAAATTTTCTTTTTCTGTTCCTAATAAAAAATAATAGCAGATTCTGATAGCGGGGTAGTTCTTCAGTATTTCAGCCGCATTAATGATGGAATCAACTGTTTCATTTGTGTTGAGGTATCTTAAAATATTATCATCGCCGCTTTCGGCCGAAATGTCTATTTTCCTGCAGCCCGATTTCAATAACAAAACAGCAAGATCATCATCAATATAACTCGCCTTTAAAAAGGCAGACCACGAAATGTTAAGGCTCTTATTGATAATCTCCTGCAGCAGATCCATGCAGTAATGATTGGGATAATTAAAAACCGAATCTGTAAAATAAAAATTTCTTACACCCATTTCCAAATAAAAAGATATTTCATCTATGACTGTTTTGACTGATCTCAACCTTATTTTATTGCCTTCGAGATATTTTTGCGGACAGTGTTTACATTGAAAGATGCAGCCTTTTTTGGTTTGTATCCCGATTTCATCATAATCTCCGGCATTTAAGCCCGGAAAAACGGTAAAACCGGTTATGGCATTTTCAAATGAATCATCCGACCGATATCCGGAAAAAATAATCTGATCCTTGTTCCTGTAATAAACATTTTTTACCGAATGATCATTGAAGTTTGATTCAATCAATTCAGCAAACATGCCTCCAACATTATCTACTAAACCGTAATCAATATTTCCGAACCTTTTTAAGACTTTTTCCGGGTCAATCGCAAAAGCAGGACCGCCTATAATGATTTTCATGTCGGGACGGATTTGTTTACAGATTCGAGTGACTTTTTCAAAATCAATTGTTTTTGTGGCCAACTTGGATAAAAAAGAATGTCTGATAAGGTTTCTGTAAGAGATGGCGGTGATTTGAAAATTATATTTTGAAAGGATTCGTTCCAGATCCTGATAAGGATTCTTTGATAAATTCATATCAAAGATTTGCAGATAATGATCGGGAAAATGCTTTTTCAAAAACAAGGAAAGATAATAAAGGCCTACCGGATAAATCGTTTCTTTGTTTTTGCTCTTATAAAGACTGTTTATTAATAAAATTTTATATTGCCCAACGGGAATCATTACAGGAATCCCTTTTTTTTAATGATCATTCCGGAAGCAGTTGCGGATACCCTGCCTCTCCATTTTAAAAAATATATTCTAGAATCTATCATCCGCTCTATTGTCATACCAGAACAAATAAAAAGAGCAGTCAGAATATACAGGCAATCATCAAGGTGTGAATAATTGACTTTTCTTAATAATCAGACTAGGGGTTTTAGAATACTAATCCTTTGATATATGACAGTGATGCAAGACTGGTCCGGGAAAAATGTCTTTGCTTCTTGTTGGCATTCTTTTTCTTTATTTTTCCTTCAGCACTTTCTCAATCAAGATTAAAATATCTTGTTTCTGGCATAAGTTTATTGTAATAACTTTTTATTAAAAAACAGAATGGATTAATATGTAAATATAATTAATGAACCTTCATAAAAATATCTCTTATTTATGCCAGCTATATCGCTGGCTAATCCATGGCGGTTTCCGGGGCCGCTCCCCTCTTTTTTTAAGTATCTTTTTGACGAATAAATGCAATTTAAAATGTGAATATTGTGTTGTTCCTCAAAAACAGGATTCAGAAATCAATATAGAAATAATAAATAATTTTATTTTTTTCCTTCAGAAACGGGGACTTATTCATTTAGGCATCAGCGGCGGCGAACCATTGATGAAAATTCAAGAGAGCACAGCAATATTGCGCCATGCAAAAACATTGGGCTTATTAACCAGTTTGAATACCAACGGAATTCAACTAAAAAACTGCCTTTGGATCACAGAATTACTTGATGAGATTGTATTGAGTTTGGACGGCCCAGAAAAAATTCACGATCAATTCCGAGGGGAAACCTCATTCCAAAACACTCTTGATGCTATTCGGCTTGTTCATAATATAAAAATAAAAAAAATGACTATAACCGTTCTTACAAAGGAAAATATTTCGCACATCCCTTTCATTCTGGATATTGGGAAACAATACAAAATGACGTGTTTTTTTCAACCCCTATGTATTGTACATGATTCCATAAATGATAACGAAAAAATGCAGATATTCAAACCTGCAACGGCTGAATTAAAACAGGCTGAATCCATATTGATTTCAGCTAAGAAGAAAAATCCTCTGTTGGTAGGCAATTCTTTTACTTTTCTGAAAAATTTATCTGTTGTGGATGATATTCCTTTTAATTGTTTAGCCGGAAAATTTTATGTTTATCTGTATCCGGACGGATCCCTCTATCCCTGTTACTCCTTCCGGGATTCATTCTCGCCAAAAAACATCGATAAAGACGGATTCAAAGCAGCACTGGAGCATTGTCAGCATCATCAATGCTTTCATCCATGCAAAATCACTCCTTTCAGAGAAATGGACTATCTTGGAAAAATGCATCTTGAATCGATATTCAATGCATCCAGGCAGTTTTATTCGAAACCTTGATTAAAAACAGTTGCCTTAAGGAAAATGATCATGACATACAGGAATCCCAAATGATTAATATGATGACATCAGTTTCTTTAATTCCTAATCTTTTGTCATTTTATCGTGTGAAAGACTGGATCCATTTCCTGGGCATTCCTCTGCTTTGTCATTGCAAATTCAAAGAATTGAATTATCCCCAGCTTTTTTTACTTGTTTCCGGTTGCGCTTTGTATCTCTGTTTTGCTTTTTCCATTAATAATTGGACAGATAGATTCATTGATATAAATCATCAGAATAAAAATCCTTTTTTTAATGAAATCAAATCAGAAAAAGCTTGCCATCTTTTTCTGATTTTTCTTCCTGTTTTTCCGTCTTTTTGCAGCGGGTTGGTTATTTCTGTTTCTCATTTCATTATTCTTTTGTTCCTTTTCCTCTTTGCCTTCCTGTATTCTGTTCCTCCGTTTCGGATGAAACGTTTTCCTATTATAGGAAGCGCAATGAATATTTTTCTTTTTTCGCCCATGGTTTTTCTTGGAGTGAAGAATGTCGTTTCATATTGGAAAGCAGCTTTTCCCATTGCTTTGATGGTTTCTTTTATCATTATCATCATGCAATTGTATCATGAGATTGAGGACACAGAAGATGATAAGATGGCGCAAATATTAACCACTCCAGTAAAGTTTGGAATAACCCATACCTTTTATCTGATCACGGTAATTGGTTTATTATTTATTTTCTATTCCCTTTTTCTTTTTCAAATCGGTTTCATGGGAGTCATTGGATTGTCGGCTTCTATTCTTTATTCAGCACTTATTTTTATTTCTTACTGGTTATTCTTTAAAAAGTCGCTTGATTCAGACAAAATGCGCTTGGGAATGCGCTGGTGTTCCATTGTGCTAGGGATTAGCTTGGCTGTGGAATTTTATATAAATTAAGCGATGAAATAACATCGGAAGATAAAAAATGAAGATTTGTTTTATTGGAAGTGAAAATGAGTCATTGGGCATTGAATATCTTTCTGCAGTCTTAAAAAGTCATGGATTCTCAACTGATGTAATAATAGATCCGAGACTTTTTGATGATGCTGTGGTTAAAAACAATTCTCTAGCCAGAATTTTTAATTTTGAGAAAATTATTTTAGAAAAGCTCGAACAATCCAAACCCGATCTCACAGGTTTTCAAGTATTTGCTAATAATTATCACTGGGCGCTGCGTCTTTCAAAAAAAATAAAAAATCAAATGAATATCCCTATTCTTTTGGGGGGAAGGTCACCCAGGTTCAAACCATGTCCAACTGGTTAATTTATAAATAATAAATTATATATGTCTCCTGGATTAGCCCAGATGGAAAGAAGAAGATGTGAGTATCCTTCTTCCCGAGAGGACAGTCCACCTAACTGATTATGCTGATCATCCCATATTATAGAGTGATTCCTGCTACGGAAGGATCGAATTCAAAAATTCCTAAAGCTGATCCAATATACATCCGCTTTGTTGCATCAGAAAAGCAAAGAGTACGTATAAGAGGCCCTGCATAAAAAGAATACAGAACTTTGCATGTTTGAAAATCAACCACATCAACCATGCCTGAGAAATAATGTGAAATAAACAAGTATTTCAGTTTGTTATCAAAGGTAAAATCTCGACAGGCAAATGCGCCATCAATGGTTTTGATTTTGTTCATGGATACTACATCATAAATCTGAATGGTGCCTGAGAAAGAGTTCAATAAAAGCAACCATTGTTTATCTGAAAAATATTTTAATAATGAACAAAAATGGCGCCCTTTTCTTTTAATGATAAAAGTTTTTAAATCAATTTCGATGATACTAAATAGATCTAATGAAAAGCTGATTTGAGGACATGTAATGTAGTAGCATTTATAACGCGAAATATCGAAAGCAGACTGAACTGGTAGGGGCTGAGGAACATCAATAGTATTATAGATCATACCAGAATCAGCGTTCATCTGGATGAGCTTTCCATTCATGGTCAGAATAAATAGATCATTATCTATCTGAACCCCTGTTAAAAAATTAGAATTCTTATTAAAGTTGAAGACTAAATTTTCGAGTGTTTTACTGGAACTCTTTAATGAGAACTGGTTGATAACTTGTAAGTTCCTTGCATCTATTTTGTAGAAACTTTCATTTCCATCAGGTTTATCCCAGGAACTCCCGGTAAAAAGATATGTTTTCATATCCTCCGTAAACATATTAGTAGAGCTTATATCAAGCATGCCAAGCTCATGTTTTGTTAGATGAAATTTTACTAATTTTCTATACTTTTCATGAGACGCAATAAGAGAATTATCTGGAAAGTATAAAATATTATACGGATCGTAATATTTCTCTTTTTTATTATTCAATAGATAAAATTGTTTATCTGCAGATAAAAAATCCAAAACGTAAAATATTTTTTTCAGGCCCTTCTGACAAAAAACCGGCTTCGTAGATAAAAACGAGGGATGATAGATGCATCTATAGTCTGGCCAGAAATATTCTGGCAAATAGACACCCATTGCCAAATTAAAAAGAAGTTGAATGAGTGTAAGAAAAAGAAAAAAATATGATTTAAACTTTTTTGAGCCCAATTGAATCCAAAGCAGAAACAGAAAAAGTGATACATAGATACCCAATGTGCAGGGCCATACAAAGAAAAATCTAGATATAAATAAAAATGAATATAAAAAAAAGGGAACAGATAAAATAGATAAAAAAATATTGAATTTTAAAAGGATTCTGAATTTCGCGTAATCGAACAGAATCCTTCGTAAGGATGAAATCGATGAAAATAAAAGAAATACAAATATAATAATTGCCCATATAAAAAAGAGAAAAGCTACATTTCTTGAAAAGAAAAACGGGAGAATCAAAAAACAGGCAAGTACTGAAAGAACCGGGTATATAAAAAATATATTGAATATTCTTTTCATCTATAGTCTTCTTCCTGACCTTCCCAATATTCTTCCGCTAGTCTTTTCTATTTTCACTTTGATCGAGATGATGAGTGCTATTCTGCAAGGCATCTCCAACGGAACTTTTTATCAGGTTAGATGTACGCGTAGCCCCGCTGATTCCATCAACATCCAATGACTGAAGTCTGAGAATACGCCCGGGCAATTGCTCATAGGCTTCCATGCCATACTCAGAACAACCTTTTTGTATCCATCTTATCGAAACAAGAGTGCCTTCCTTGACCGTCACTTCAGAAATAGTATGATTTGCAATGCTGTTGCTTTTACCACGATAGACCCCGTCGTTTAACCGGTGAAAATCAACTGAAGGAATGATCCATGTAAACATCATCCAGAACACAATAGGAAAAAATAAGAAATGATATACGAAAAAATAATTCCCTAATGTTAAAAGCCACGGTTTTAAGGAATGCCATGAACTCTTAATCAGGAAATAAAAAGCTGCCACATGGAATCCAAGCGATAAGTAATAAAAAATCAGTTCATATAAATGAAAACCCAGCATACCATAGCGGCATGAAAATACTTTTGAAAGAATTCCAAAAAGACAGGCGTAACCCAGCAAATGCATTCCGGTTTTTCGACTGGTTCTTTCCATGATAAGATATCGGGACCACCGGAAAAGAATATAGAAATTAAAAACCAGCCACGCAGCCATGATGACATTAATTACAATCAGGGGTAATGGAAACAGATTGAAGACATAACAAAAAAAATTATATTCTGGCTTACTCATTTAACCCTGCCTGAAATTGATGATTTCGATTCCGTCAAATAATCATGTCATACAACTTGAATTGAATATAACAGATGCATAAAACTTATTTCCGACAAACGGCTCTCATTTTAAGCTCCCATCCATTTATTCATGCTGAAAAGATAACTTATTATTTCAAGTATTTATCCTTCATCAATAAATTCATTAAACTTAAAAAAGAAAATATCGGATGTCTGAAAAAGATCCGGATGAGTCTGAATACACGGGAAGGACGACTATAAAACCACAGACTAGTCTTCAGAATCAGTCTTTCGATAGATGAATCCATCGTACTGATGACTGATAGTTCTTTTCGATCCCATGATGTCATTCCGGGTCTGATCATGAAGGGAGTAAGCGTGAACCAATTCAACCCGATTTCGTCCGCGTACCTTGCAATAGATTGAGGGGGTAAAGGATTATCTTCCAATCTGTAAATGAAGTGTCCTGCCGTGGAAATCTTTTCCTTCTGAAGTAAATGAATTTCTTCTTCTGCATTTGCTGGTATTTTGTTTTTTCTTCTCAGGGTTTCCTGATCAGGCGAATCGATTCCCAGCTGCAGAACTATGCAGCCGGATTCTTTCAATATTTTTGAAAATTTCCCTATTCCGCGGGTATGAACAAAGGCATTCCATGGAAGTCCTGTTTTTTTCATCAGATCACAAACCGCTTCCAGGTGTTTTTGTGAACTGTTCAATGTCGCGTCCCTGATATAGACATGCTTTGCTCCCTGTTTTTTGAGTGATTCAAGCTCCTCTTCAACTTCATTTAAATCCCTTTTGGCAGACGGATAAGTGCTCAGGATGCAATAATCACAATGATACGGACACCCAACCTGGGTGATGATGCTTGCAAAAGGATGACCTGTATTGAAAGGCAGATGATACAAAGAATGCTTCCACAAATTAAAATTCTGAATCCCGATTGAAAAAGGTTCTTTGAGTGAAGGCAAGGAATATTCCTTTCTACCAGGACGCCAGATGAATGAACTGTTAGTGTCAGATAAATCAGATAGAGCGGGAGGCAAAGACAGTTCAGGAATGATCCCGCCAAGATTAGGGAGATGTTCAAAGACAAACTGCGGTTCGTACCTGGCGATATCACCGCTTAAAAAGACAGGGACCCCTTTTTTCAAGATCTCTTTCCAGAAAAGCAGCTGGTCATCCCACCCATAGGCACCGATAAGACCTATGATAAAATCATACGCCAAGGGCCTGGCATTAAAATCATGACAGGAAGAAATACCCAAATCCAGGATTTCCAGGTCCGCTTCCCGGGATAACTTAGAAGCAAAGGCGCAGAAGTCAAGCGGATGCCATCGGAAAGGGCCTTTTTGCGGCTGGCTGCAGTACCCGTCCAGCTGATATCGCCTCTTTTTTGAGGCAGGAGGATGAAGCAGAAGAATTTTCGGTTTTGAATTCATTGTTTCCAAAGGCGTCCCAATCCCATAAAATCTTTCATGAATGTCAGACCGCCTGCTCCCAGATTTATAAGGTCCTGAATACTTCTCAAATCAGTAAGCCTCCTAACAACATATCCCGGACGAAGATAAAAACCCCTGCTTGCCTTCCTGATCCAATCCTGAACCGTCTTGAGCGGAAGCCCGCAAACCGTGTGATCCTGGAAATAATTGTCTTCGTCCGATAAATAATACCGGTATAAATCCTTTTCTGAAAAAAATCCTTTTCTGATCATGTCATGGGTCAATTGACTGGCCGGATCAGGTTGAAGGATTCCATATAAGACATAGTCCGGCTGAAGTTGTCTGACGAATTGAATATTCAATTTAACCGTATCATCCGTCTCGCCCGGATTTCCAATCATCAGATAGGCCGCGGTGCGTATTCTCAATGAACGGCAATTCATGAATGTCTCATTTGTCTGGCTGATCATGATTTTCTTATCCAGATCATTCAGAATGGATTCAGCGGCTGATTCCACGCCAAAGGAAATAAGATAACAGCCTGAATCAGCCATTTTTTTTAAAAGAGAGAAATCCGTCAAATCCACCCGGGTCTTGCATGACCATTTGATGTCTAACTTCTGTATTCTTCCGGTCATCTCTTCAGTCCTTGCAGAATCAAGAGTAAACGTGGGATCCACAAAATGTATTTCATTGATTCCAAATTGTTTCTTCAGCCGGATGATTTCTTTTTCCACCAGTACAGGATTCTTAAAACGAACCTTCCTGGGAATACAGCAGAATGTGCATGAATAAGAACACCCCCGGGCTGTTTCCAATATGACTGCAGGAGGATATATCCCCATAGGGGGATGAAGCTGATATTTCTGCATGGGCATGGATGAATAATCGCTCATGATTCCGTCATCAAGATCCCTGAATTTACCTGATGGATTTTCTATGATTTTCCCCTGCTGATTTTTCCAGATAAGCCCGGGGACTGAGGATAAATCCGACGCCATGGTATCCAGGCATCGGATTAATTGCACAAACGATTCTTCGCCTTCCCCCCGGATATAAAAATCCACACCTTTGCCGTATTCAAATAAAACTTCAGCGGGAAAACTGACTCCGGGCCCGCCTAACACAATATGGATATGAGGAAATTGATTTTTGACTGATTCAGCAATTTCAAAAGCCTCCTTCATGCTTAAAAGCGTCGCACTGATTCCCAACAGATCCGGACATACCCCGTTTTTAAAAGCTTCTAATATTTCCGGTATCCACTTTTTTTCCGCGATGATATCCCAGATCTTTGTCTGATTGTATCCCGCCTCTTTTAAAAAAGCCGAGATAGATCCGATTCCCAGACGCGGCAGAGGATACAAATCGCTTATGTTGTATCGCATGCGTCTGCAGGGCGCCATCATGAGAACAGTTGACATTTTTTTCATGGTTGGCTGTTGAAAATAACCTGAAATTGAATTAACATGATGTAATTTTATCCTTTAATAGAAAAAAATGAAATCAAAACAATGATATTGAGACCATGAAAATACTCCTCATCAATCATTTTTACTATTCCATATCCGAATTTACCTATTATGAAAAATTTTTTGCCCCGGTTCCTGTCATCGGCCTTGCTTATCTTGCTTCCTACCTGAAAAAATACGGACATGAAGTCAAAATCATTGATGATTACGTCGAAAAACTCGGCTTAAAGGGAATCATGGAAAACATCCGCAGTTATTCTCCGGAAATGATCGGAATATCGTGTCTGACACCTTTGGCGGATCAGACTGTTTTTCTAACAAAAGAAATCCGGAAACATTTTCCTGAAATAAAAATCGTCCTGGGGCATAGACACGCGGATTATTTTGCAAAGGATTTTATTTCTAAGGGCATTGCGGATGTGATTGTACACGGGGAAGGGGAGAAAACCCTGCTGGATCTGGTATGCCATTTTGAAAACAAACAAAGCCTTGATGATGTGAAAGGGATTACTTATCAGGATAAAGGCAACCCCATTCGAAATCCGGAAAGGCCCCTGATTCAGGATCTGGATTCCATTCCTTTTCCCGCATGGGATATTCTGCCCCTGGAAAAATACAAACCCCGGCCTGAAGTGACCCCAGGAGGCCGGCTGAATCTTCCTCTTTTGTTCAACCGGGGCTGCCCTTTCCATTGTATTTTCTGCAATCAGGAATTGGGCAATCAGGTGAGAAGACGTTCTGTTGAAAACGTTATTTCTGAAATGTTATGGTGTCACGACCGGTTCGGAGTGGATGGTTTTGTCTTCTCAGATGCTAATTTCCCCGTATACAGGGACCAGGCCATTGAATTCTGTAACGAACTCATCCGCTTAGATGTTCCGTCTAAAATCGTCTGGACAACAGAAACCAGACCTGATCTCTTGGATGAAGAGCTTCTTGAACTCATGAAAAAAGCTGGATGCACCAAAATCCAGATCGGTTTTGAGTCCGGTTCAGACAGGATATTAAAAATTTTAAACAAACGATTTACCGTTCAGGATTCAATCAAGGCCGCGGACATGGTAAAAAAATGCGGAATCTTTTTATATGGTCTTTTTATCATCGGAAACCCGACAGAAACAGAAGAAGAAATCATGGCAACGATAGAGGCGTCAAAAAAAATGGGATTGGATTATGCCAAATTCAATTTGTTTGTTCCCTTTCCTGGAACGGCAGCGTATGAAGATCAAAAAATCAGAAAAAAAACAAATGGACTACCCTGGATCTGTTTTTCATCCTATCCTCCTTCAGCGGAGAAAGTGGTCTTCACTCCGGATGGAATGACTCCGCAGAAACTCATCCGTTCCCAAAAAAAAGCTTTTTTACAATTTTATTTCAGACCCATCATGATTTATCGGCATCTTTTTACAATCAGAAATATTCGTCCAAGGGAATACTGGAATGGTTTTCTTCTGATACTGAAAAATCTTTATGACCTGTATATTAAAAAGCCGGAAGCATGCCGATAAATGGAAACAGATACTGAGAAAACGGTTGAATCACGCACCAACCATCATTTTTAGATGTTTATAAATTCTCTGTCATATTTCCTGAGACCTCATTAATCTAATCGGAAACAACATTTATCATGATACTATCTGTGCTTTGGCATATAGTATGAATGTAGTCGGAGATTTTTATTTTGAAATCACAGGATTTCTTTATTATTTATTCTTGGTGATCCTTATCAACACCCCACCCAGACAAGGGTGAAAAAACCGCTGAATTCATTCCCTGTATAAAGGAAAATCAAAACCATTTACCAAATTAGACCTCATGAAAACTGAAATGGCGCAAAACGCCTTAAAAAAAAAGAACATTTCTCTGGGAGTTATACTGGGGTCCGGTTTTTTACTTCTGCACGTCCTGTATTTTTTCAATCCGGATTGCTTTCGAGAACATCATCTTGTAGAAAACCTGCAGGCAGTATTATTGCTGCTGACTGCCCTTTCCTGTTTTATAAGAAGCCGACAAATCGGCTGGAGACAGTATCGTCTCTTCTTCCTCGGTGCAGGTATTGGATTTGTCTTCATTTTCCTCGAAGAAATAAATTATGGACAAAGCATATTTCACATTCAAAGTCCGGCATTCTTTATTAAATATAATGTCTATCACGAAATAAATATTCACAACATAGTAAAAAAACAGCTTGAAAGAATAATGATAGCAGTATTTATACTCTACGCATTATTTAACCTGTATGATCGCAACATGTTGAGAATAGCAGGGATTCCCCCTCTTGACATGGTTAAAATCTGCATATTTTTTGGAATTAATCTCGGAAACTGTCTCTCTCTTATTCTGTATGAAAAAAGCTATGTTGCCTATTATTATACTGAACTCTACGAACTCCTTTCCTATTTATTCTTTTTTATTCTTATCAATATTCGTCCCAGTCAATGGTAAAACAATAAAAGGATAAGAAAACCCGACTGGCGATTGCCATTTATATCCATACTGTCCCGGAATCTGAGGTATGTAATCCACACATCACATGATATCTTCGTAATGAAGCATCTCAATCCGCCGTGAAAGCTTAAGCTGAAACGATTTCACGAGGAAGCAATATTGGACATATTATGCCTAAATAATTTCGAGAAACGAGGCTTGCAGCAAGAAATTGCAGGCTGTAATAGCATGATGTTAAGAAAGATGCAGGTTAGTTAAAGGATTTATCTTGAATCTCCTGAAAGGCTTTATTATTTTTCATCATTATTTTTGCAGACAGCAGAAGAAACTGCAGGGAAACCAGAACCCATTACATCACAAGCAGATTATTGAGGAGCCCACATGGTTAATAAAACCATCCCATTTACTTATGAACAATTATTAAAAATCATTGAACGATATCCGACCCCTTTTCATATTTATGATGAAAAATCCATGCTTGAAAATGTCCGGAATTTTAAAAAGGCTTTTTCCTGGAACAAGGGTTTTAAGGAATACTTTGCCGTCAAGGCCACTCCCAATCCATATATCCTGAAACTTCTGCACAAGGAAGGATTCGGAACGGACTGCAGTTCCCTGCCTGAACTGATGCTGTCGGAAAAAGCGGGCATCACCGGTGAAGAGATCATGTTCACCTCCAATGACACCCCGGCAGCGGAATATAAAAAAGCCGCGGAATTGGGTGCCATCATCAACCTGGATGACATCAGCCACATCCCCTTTCTGGAAAAAATCACCGGCATTCCAAAAGTGATTTCCTTCCGTTATAATCCCGGCAAGCTGCGGAAAGGCAATTTCATCATCGGACACCCCGAAGAATCCAAATACGGTTTCACCAAGGCCCAGCTCTTTGAAGGTTTCAAAATGGTCCGTCAGAAAGGGGCTAAGCGTTTCGGGTTGCATACCTTTGTTGCATCCAATGAACTGCACGCCCAATATTTCATTGATACGGCGAATATGCTCTTTGATCTGGCCATCGAATTACAAAATACGCTCGGAATAAAACTGGAATTCGTCAATTTAAGCGGAGGAATCGGGATCCCTTACCGTCCTGAAGATAAACCCGTGGATCTCGTTTGCATCGGCAAAGGAATCGAGCGTCTTTACAGGAAAAAAATCGCAACAGCAGGCCTGGCACCGCTAAAAATATTCATGGAATGCGGACGCATGATCACAGGGCCTTATGGATACCTTGTGTCCCGGGTTCTGCATATCAAAGATATCTATAAAAAATACATCGGTCTGGATGCCTGCATGGCGAACCTCATGCGGCCGGCCTTGTATAAAGCTTATCATCATATCACGGTTTTGAATAAAAAGCGAAATACTCCTGAAGAAACCGTGGATGTCACAGGTTCACTGTGCGAAAACAACGACAAATTTGCGATTGACCGGAAACTGCCAAAGATCAAAATAGGCGATATCATCGTGATCCATGACACAGGAGCGCACGGTCATGCCATGGGATTCAATTACAACGGCAAACTCCGTTCCGCGGAATTACTACTCAGGAAAAACGGCCAGGTCATCCCCATACGCCGGGCCGAAAACGTCCAGGATTATTTTAGGACGCTCGATTTTAAAAAACTGGATGAATTCAGGCCATAACCCGGTAAAGGAATGCTAGTTAATCATTTTTCCTGCTCCCACTAAACCAACAGAAGACCCGATCACATGCACCACATTATCGAAGACATCGGAACCATCATCATCATCGCTGCTGCAGTCGGCCTCATCAGTTTCCGGTTCAAACAGCCTATCCTCCTCGGTTACCTGATCACCGGAGTCATTGTCGGCCCGATCGGATGCAAATTGATAGAAAATCAGGTCAACATTGAAATCATTTCTGAAATCGGCCTTATTCTGCTTCTTTTCATCACAGGATTGGAACTTCATATCGCCTCTCTCATTCGTGCCGGGAAACGACTGCTGACAGCGGGAATCGGTCAGTTTGTCCTGTGTGTGCTACTCGGGATTCCTTTTTTCCTTGTCCTGTTCGGGAAAAATAACACGATGAATATTCTGTATCTTTCCCTTTTATGCGCCCTCAGCAGCACTGCCATTGTGGTCAAGGCTTTAAACGACAAGTTTGAGCTGGATACGCTCCACGGGCAATTTTCTGTTGGCATCCTGATCATTCAGGACTTATGGGCCATCCTGATATTAGCCTTCCAGCCCAATTTCAACCATTTCGACTTCCGGATCATTGGACTCGCTGTCATCAAGAGCACCCTGCTCGTGACCTTTGCCTTTTTTTTCAGCAAATACGTACTGAAAAAAATCTGCGCTTCCGTTCACCATTCGCCGGAAATGGTTTTGTCCATTTCCATCGGCTGGTGCGCACTGGTCTCCTGGCTTGCGGGCCTTTTAGGGCTCTCTATTGAGATGGGAGCCTTGATCGCTGGCATCTCCATTTCCTCCTTCCCCTACAGCATTCACATCACGGCCAAAACCCAGCCATTGAGGGACTTTTTCCTGGTTCTTTTCTTTGTCTCACTAGGCATGAAAATCACCCGTCCTGATGAAACCATCATCTATTACAGTCTCCTCCTGACGCTTTTCATCATGACTACCCGTTTTATAAGTCTCATTCCCATCATGATGATGCAAGGTTCAGGACCCAGAACGGCCTTCATCACATCGCTTAATCTTTCCCAGATCAGCGAATTTTCACTCGTCATTGCGCTCATCGGTATCCAATTGAAGCATATCGATCAGAAAATCCTGGACATTCTCATCTATACCATGGCGGCCAGTTCGATTCTTTCCTCCTATTTCATCAAATATAATTATACGATTTACGGATGGGTTGAATCCTTCTTGAAAAAAAACAAATGGATCAAGTTTCTGGAGGAACATCATATCAAACCCCAAAAAGAATCCTGTCCGATTCTGTTACTGGGTATGCACCGGGGCGGCAGGGCTATTATCAATATCCTGGAGGACACCTGTCCTGAGCTTCTGAAAAAAATCCGAGTGATTGATTTCAACATGGAATTGATCCGCGAGCTCAAAACCCGTCATATCGAAGCCGTATTCGGGGATATCAGCCATACCGATACACTCCAGCATGCGGACATAGCCAATGCGCAAATCATCATTTCATCCATCCCGGATGTTCTGCTCAAAGGCACGAATAATTACAGCCTAGTCAGGAATTGTAAAACCCTGAATCCAAAGGCAAGAGTGATCGCCACGGGAGACGGAGAGGAACAGGAAGAAATACTCATCCATGCCGGAGCCGATGCCGTCGTTTCCCCCCATGATCTTGCCGGAAGATTCATCGTTGATTATATCACAAAAATATCAGATGAATTCGAGGAATAACTCTTATTCTCCGTGCTCTCCGCGTCCTCCGTGGTGATTTTTTTCTTCAAACGGATGGGGCCGGTTGAAATCAGGAAAATAATAGGCGGAACTTTCCAATTCCTGGATCCAGCCGTTTTGCATTCCCAGTTTTTCAAGCTCATGCCTGACTTGGGCATATTCTTCTTTGTTGAGAGTCCTTCCAAGACATCTGTGTTTGATCGTGGCCGGCACCGGATGATACTGGGACATGAGGGAAACTGACACATCAGGGGAAAGTTCCTCTGCAATGAAACGAAGGCAGGCTATACTGTTTTCAACCTGCCCGGGAATAACCAGATGGCGAATGATCAAGCCTGATAAAATTTCTCCTTGTTCATCCAGAATGATTTCACTCCCTTTTTGACGAAACATCTCTTTAATGGCCTCTTTCGCATAAAAAGGATAATCGGCTGCATCCGAATAGGCTTTGGAGACAGATCCATCCGTATATTTGAGGTCAGGCAGATAAACCTGGATCCGCCCTTCCAGGGACCGTATCTGTTCACTCCTGTCATAGCCGTTCGTATTATAGACAAAAACGGGATTCCAATTCCTTTCACGCAGCCTCTTCATGATGATTTCCACCTGAGGCAGAACATGGGACGGCGAAACAAACCCGATTCGGGTAATCTTATTTTTTAAATGCACCTCCAGTTGCGTAATGATTTCCTCCAATTCCAACACTATTGGGCCAACCCCAATGACATTGCTGCTGATCTGATAATTCTGGCAATAACGGCACTGGAGATTGCAATGACTGAAAAAAATATTACAGATGCCTCTTTTTCCGGAAATGACCGGTTCTTCACCATGATGAAGGCAGATCGAGGAAACAGGAAAGACCGCCCCCGTGTTGCAATAACCCAATTTTGAAGAAAACCGATCAGCGTGGCACTGCCTGGGACAAAGAGCGCAATGATGAAGGAGATTGCTATAATAATCTTCAAATATCAACTTACAGATCTCAAGTCAGTTACTTCCGCCAGAGCCAGAGGATTGAAAATAGTTATCAGCTCAAACCACATGGATAACACCACTCAAAGTGGCATGATCAATGATAAATTCTGTTGATAAAATTTTTTACCACAGAGGATAAAAAGAGTTTTGAGTGTCAGTTGTGAGTTAAAATCTCATCATTCCAACTCATAACTTAAATTCCTTCGTGTCCTCCGTGATAAACTTTTTTATTTGACACTCAATTACTCGTGAAAGATGATCCCTATTTCAACGACTTCTTCAGGAAAACGCAGCACCAATTTTACCATTTCATTCGTTTTGATCATTTTTTCCGTTCGTTCGATTTCAGGCAGCGTCGGTTCTTCCTTTATATTTTTAATGGAAAGCGTGGTGCAGATATATCCGACAATGGTATTGACAAATTCCTTCATGGCATCCAGAGACAATTCATTGATATCATCCACCCTTCTTTGAACCAGTGAGGAAGCTATCTGACATATAAGCGGTTCAGTCACATAAAGATGAAAGGTGAAATTATAATCTCCCTGCAGAGACTGAAAAGCAACCCAGGGGTATTGATCAGAGCTGCTGCTAGTATGGGTATAAAAAGCCCCGATCCTGGGCTGAACATCCATGGCGTAACGGAACAGATTCACGGAAGACTGCAGCGACGCACCGATGATATCTCCATAGTGGTGGGATGAGATGGAACTCAATATTTCCAGTTCCAGTGCAGACTGTTCTGTCCTGAAACGGCGGAAATGCTCGTCAACCTGTTCCTGGGAAAGAATATTTTTTCTGACAAGGGCTTCTCCCAGAAGGATATTATTGGAAACTTGTCTCGCAATGAGATGTTCGAGTTTTTCAGAAGAGATAAGTTGCAGTTGTTTGGCTGCCTCGATGAAGCTCAGATTATTTCTGATCTGATATTGCTGGATCTTATCATGAGCGGACTTGTCGATATAACCCAATTTGACAGCGAGAATGGGCAAAGAAATATTGGTATTGGTCTGGAGTGTGATTGCCTCCAGAAGCTGGACTTTAGTAATGATGTTTTTTTCCAATAAATACTGGCCGAAAAATTTAATATCCATGTCTTCCTGACCCCTTATCCGGCGTATCGTTATGTGGAGAATATATCTTTTCCGGTTAAGCTATCTGACTATTTTTTACCTGTGCCCGTTTGTGTCCTACCCCTGACACCTGTAAGAAGCTTTGTTACCTCCCGGTTCAGATCTTCAAACTCAAAAGGTTTTCTAAATACGGAATCAATTTCTCCTTTTACCTTCAAATAAGAGGCGATGAACTCACTTTCCTCATTCGTGGTAATACCCACGATAACAGGGATTCCATAGATGGAAGGATTGTTTTTGATTTCGGGGAAAAAAGCTGAAAAAGATTTATCCGTACTCCGCAGTTCCATTAATATCAGCACGGGTTTGATACTTTTGCATACATTCAGGCATTCAGACAAATGAGACGCAACCGTGACTTCATATTCAGCGGCTTCCAGATGCATCTTCAACAGATAGCGAAGCGACGGATCCTCTTCCAGGATTAAAATTTTTTGTTTCATGCTTCTTCCAAGATTCATGATTTAAAGAGAATTTAACCTGCGCAGAAGAAAGATTCAAGCACAATTTCATTCCAGATCAAAAGAAGCTGTTCTTTATTGAGAAAAAATGGGGCCATGAGAATAAAATACCGCCATGATAAATGAAAGCCTCAAACGGATAAGAAGTAAATATACTGAAGGCAATTAAAGGAATCAGAAGATTTGTTTTATAAATCTCTGTGTTCTCTGTGATGAAATTATTTCTTTTTTAAAATTTCCGGAATTGTCAAACAACTTGGCTGGTTCAAATCCTCTTGGGGTGGTTTACCGGATTAATTCATTGTTTTCATGTACCCACCCAGTCTTCAGACAGAATGTCCCCCTGAATTCCAACCACGATTTCTTTAATGGGAATCTTTCTTTTTGCCTTGGAGACCGCTTCCAAGGCCAGTTGAAGAAGTCCTCCGCAGCAGGGAACCTCCATGATCATGACGGTCAGGGTATTGATTTGTGCCTCATCAATGAGTTCCCGGATTTTTCCAATATAGATTTCCCGGCCGGAATCCAGTTTAGGACAGGCAATACAGAGGCTCTTTCCCTGAAGGCAATCCTTATGAAAATCACCCACGGTAAAAGCGGTACAATCCGCGGCGAGTAAGAGGTCTTTCCTTTTAAAATACGGCGCTGCAGGAGAGATCAGATGCATCTGAACCGGCCATTGCAGCAAATGAGATCCTCGTTTTCCATCTTCCTTGAGCCTTTCATCCTTCTTTTGGGAATAATCCTTCATCATGGAACCGGGGCAGCCTGAATGCGAATGGGATTGTAACTGGATGTTTTCCTCATGGGGAATCTCCATTTTATTCTGTTTAAGAAAATTCAGCGCTTCCTGGAAATGGACCTCATCACCATGCTCTTTAAGATGTTGGATATGGGCATGAACGACTGATTTTCCCTGTTTGACGATATTGGACATGGTTTTTTCCTCGTCATAAGCTTCCGCCTCCCGTTCTTCAACATGAATCGCTCCTTCAGGACAATGGCCCAGGCACGAACCCAGTCCGTCGCAAAAAAGGTCGCTGACCAAAATGGCCTTACCGTCAATAATCTGAATGGCTCCTTCAGGACAAGCCGGAATACATTCGCCGCATCCGGTGCATTTGTTTTCATCGATGTGGATAATTTTTCTTTTCATGATTTCTCTCCTCATTCTATTTCTATATAATAACAACGGGTATTGAATAAACCTTGATGCAGGTCAAGAAAGCGAAGATTGATGAATGCCTATGAAATATTAAAAAAAGTCGAGTTATTCGACGGGCTTTCTGAACAAAGCAAACAATTGCTCAGTTCCATCTGCATGGGTAAAAAATTCAGAAAAAACGGACATCTTTTCCTGGAGGAGGATTCAGGAAACGGGGCGTTTCTTCTGGCCTCAGGAAGCATCCGCCTTTACAAAACTACACCCGATGGAAAAGAGGCTGTTATCAAGATGATCCAGCCCGGAGAAATCTTTGCCGAAGTGACCTTGTTTGAAAAGGAAAATTATCCGGTGAGTGCTGTATGTCTGAAGGAAAGCTTTGTCTTTTTCCTGCCTAAAATGAAATTCCGGCATCTGTTGAACCAGGAAAAATTCCGGAATGAATTCATCCGGATGCTTATGGAAAAACAGCGTTATCTGACAAGACGGATCCTTTACCTGACTGCCCGGGACGTGGAAGGCAGATTTTTCAGCTTCCTGGAGGAACAATACGGGAAGAAAGACCTGTACTCCATTCCCATTTCCAAGAAAGACCTGTCCTCTGCCATCGGCACCAATCCTGAAACCTTATCGCGGCTTCTCCATCGCCTGACTAAGGAAAAACGGATTTCATGGAAAAACCATCTGCTGCGTATCTCACGAGGCGGTCCAGGATGAAAAATCCGTGGCGGGGTGTACAAACCAATAAAAATTGAGATGCATCCGGACTGTTTTTTCAGCCCTTCCGCCGCTGCAAACAAAGGGGGATGAAGCCGGCGAGTTCATCCCTCATTCCCTAGTCCTTGGATTCATCAGCGGGAGCTTATTCCTGCATAGCAGCTTGTAACTCCCGGGACACTTTTTTCAGATTTTCACCCCAATTTTCGCTCATGACATCTGCTGTAATCACTTTCGCCCCGGTCGCGGAAGCAATGGTCTGCGCCATCTTCACGGAATATTCAGGCTGGATCAAAACAACCTTGATTCCGAGCGTTCTGGAACGGATGATCAGCTGTTCCAGATATTGAGGCTTGGGCTCTTTGCCTTCCTGTTCAATGGGGATCTGATCCAAATGATAATCCCTGGCAAAATATCCCCATGACGGATGATAGACCAGAAAAGCCCTGTTCTTTAATGTACCCTCGCTGAAAATCCTTTTGAATTCCTGGTGTAAACCGCTCAATTCATTGTCAAATTGTCTGAAATTGGATTCATATTGATCCTGATGCATAGGATCGGCTCTGATCAGCGCATTTTTGATCGTTAAGGCCTGTTTCCGGACCAAAACCGGAGAAAGCCAGATATGGGGATCCAACACTTCATTTTCCCCCTTTTCGCCTGCTTGTTCGTGATGGACAGAAGGGACTTTCCGGATCCCTTCATCTGTTTGTACAATGAGCATGGAAGGATTGACTGACCGAAACTTGGACAGCCAGGTCTGCTCGAAAGGAAAACCAATAGCAAAATAGATCCTGGCAGCAGCCAGTTCCATCATCTGCCTTGGCTTTGGCTCATATGAATGCGGCTCATAACCCGGTTGAACCAGAACGGAAACTTTGACCCTTTTTTGACCGATTTTTTCCACGAAATATTTCTGCGGCAAAATACTGACAAAAACACAAACAGCCTCATCCGCTGTCACAATAAAACTGAACAAATAGAATAAAAAAAAATAAAAAAATCTCTTCATGCCATTGCTATTAAATACGGCTCCGTCAAATAGTTTCATGAAAGAACATACCTCCCCCGCTCTCAATTCATAATTCTAAATTCTTAATTCTCAATTGTTATCCCCCTATCTTCCTTTCCTCTTGTCTTCGTTCGAGATCGAATCGAGAATACTTTTTGCCTCTTCATTATTGGGATCTATTGCCAGCACTTTGGTTAACTCCATCGTAGCTTCCCTTGTCTTACCCAGGCTCTGATAAACATCTGCGAGAGTGAGACGTGCCGGGATATTGGCCAGATCATACGCTATGGCTTTTTTAAGTATGGAAACAGCCGCCTCATTTTTTCCGGCAGCAAAATAGACATATCCCTGATAAGTCAGTGCTTCGACCCAATCCGGTTTGAATTTCAGGCATATCTGAAGATACTCCAAGGCCTTATCGATTTCCTTTTGCTTAAAAACCAGTTTAGCCAGTTTGAAATACAGGGAATGGGAATCCTTCACGGTTTTCACCCCAGCTTCCAGAAGCTCTTCCGCATCGTCAAGACGGTCCATTTTAACCAGGACATCTGATGCATCTTCATATCCCCGGTAAAGAGACGGGTCAATCTCGATTTCCTGCGTCAGACACTTCAACGCGTTTTCATTGTCTTCCTTGAGACGATACACAAGTGACATGCTGTTCATGACGTTCACATCACTGGGAAATTTCTTTTTCATTTCCATATAAAATGAAAGCGCCTTGTCATATTCCCCAAGAGTGGCGTAAGCGATTCCGATCTGTTTCATGGCTTCAGAATGAAAAGGCCATATCTCCAGCGTTTGTTTATATTTCGATATGGCTTTTTCCCATTCCTGCGACTCCATGAGTGTCTGGCCCCGGCTGAAAATTTCTTCCGCCTGTTTTTTCCTCTTTTCAGCCTCTCCTTTGAATTTCTCCTCTAGTTCCCTGGCAACCGCCTCATTTTGCGTGAGATATCGGCCGGCAAACCTGACCTGATTGGTTTCCTTTAAAAGCTGTTCGAACCGGAGGGCATTGGTTTTCCAGACTTCCTGCATCTCAGTCAAAGCCTCCCGTGTCACAGGATGATGAGCAGTTTCCGCGTTCAATATTTCAATCCGGACCAGCGCCTTCTGCAGAAGATAGCCCGCTGCATCAAAAAATTTTCTTTCCAAAGCCTCGTCAAACCATTCCTGATAAAAAATCAGTTTCTTCTTCAGTTTCCATAATTCGTATAAAAGGGAAAAACGCGTTGACGAAACAAGATTTTTTTCCAGTTGGATCACTTCTTCAATCGTAGTTGAAACGTAGTAAGAGCCCGCATCTTCATGCAATAGAACACCTTCCACCTTCCCTTGTGACCCCTGAGCTCCTTTCAAATAGAGAACATCCTTCTGATTCCAGATGGATTCGGAAGCGGATTGAAAGGAAAAGACCGAATACTGAACGTCTTTAACCTGACGGCCTCGGTAGAAGGAAAATCCCTCGATGACAGCGGAAGTATCCAGTTTAAAGAGGGAACGGTCCATGATATTTTTGGCTTTTTCCCAGCTCGTTATCTCAGGAGCGGAAAGCAATTTCAACAGATCCAGATTGGTAACCTTGTCATTGAATACGGACAAGAGTTCCAGAATTGTTATTTTCACTTCCTGATTTTCAGCAGAGCGGTATTGGCTCAATAAAATCTCGCCTCCTTTTAAAGGGGCATGAAACAATAAAAACAGTCCAAGCGATTCAACCTCATCACAATTGGCGCAGTTTTTTATTTGCTTCAGGTCCAGGGAAGAAGGCAATTCGTTATAATACAATAATCCCAGATAGGCGGCCTTTCTGCGAACCGAATGCTCGCTAAATATCTGCTTGATCAAAACAGGAAGGTATTTCGGATCTGCAAAAGAGCCCAGAGTCAAAATGGCCTCAGCGCTCAATTCCAAAAAATCATTCTCCGTGAAAGGCAATATTTCAGTTCCGGCAATGGAGGCTTTCAATATCCTCAGGCCCTCCAATGCGGCTGCAACGGTTTCCTGATTCTTGACACGTAAAAATTTCATGAGCGTCAGTATCACCTGGTCCTTTTTAGTCGTGAGGGGGGCCAGTCGTGCCAATGCTTTCAGGGAAACCGATTTGACGACCCCTTCCGGTTTATCATTGGTTTCCCTGACAATCAGGGCAAAATCCCTTTCATCCCCTTTGACCATCATCCATTCAAGAGCTGCCACGGCCAAAAAAGGATAGGTGTTTCCGACATAACGGGCCACAAGGTAACTCACCAGTTTTTCCGGAAAAAGGGTGATCAGCCGGATGGCTTTAAACTGGTCGATCCAGCTTTGATCAGTTTTGAGATGGGAAAAAATATCGGAAAAAATCTTATCTTCACCCATCTCAGCCAGATTTAAAGCCGCATTGAAAGCCACTTCGAAATAATCATCGGAAACCAGGCTCCTCAACACCCTGACTGTATCCTTTCCCTTATGAAAGAATATTTCATCAGACAGAACCAGGCGGACAATCCAGCTATGGTCATTCATAAATGCAGCCAGAACCGCGGAGAGGTCTTTTCCTGTTTTGATTTGGGACAAAGCCTGTAATACACCCAGACGGGTCCGGATATCCGTTGTTTTAGCCATCGCGGACAAAGGAGGGATAAGGTCCGCCGATGCCATGTTCCCTAAGGATGTCAAAGCCAGTTCTGAAACCGCCCGGTCTTCGGACTTAATGAGAGGAATCACCAGGGGAGCCAGCCGGGGGGAAGAAAGATGGACCGATAATTCAAGTCCCTTGATGTTCTGAACATTCTCGGAAGAACTCAGAAAGTCTTCAGCAAGGCTGACCGCGCCATCCCCTTTTCCCTTGAACCATTCCGGAGGAGTATCCAGATATTCCAGCCGGACATAGAACCAGGCTTTTTCAAGTGAAGGATAAAAAAAAGCGACTCCGGACAGACAGAATAAAAGCAGTACAATATAAATCCATCTGCGCATGATTGAGTATTTATCACTCCTTGAAAAGAATATTAAGGATTCATCTGCATCTTCGCAACAGAAACCAGCAAATCCTGAGATTCACTAAAGTTGGACAATCACCCTATCAAAGGTGAAAAGTTTAACCGGTTTCGGCTCAAAGCCTTATATAAAGCCACTTAAAGTGGCATGATTGTTGTGCATATTTGATCATTTATTTTTTCACCACGGAAAGCACGGAGAATAAGACTGATAAGTGTTCAGTATTAAATCATGAGAGAAAATATGATTTCATCATTTCAACTCATAACATAAAACTCACAACCCAAAATTTACTCTCATCCTCCGTGCTTTCCGTGTCCGTGGTGAACAATTTTTTTAACAATTTCCTCCCACTGTCATACTTCACCAGTCCAAAAGCTATGCCGGTATTTTAATGGATTAAATCCCGTTTTATTTTATTTTCCAGTGGATGGATTTGTATTTTTCTCCTGCTAAAATCCGGGCCCTGTCTTTCAGTTTTTCAGGAATCAAAACTTCTTCTGAAAGCCTGTCTGACAAGCCCCCTATCTTGTCTACAAATTGTCTCTTCATTTCATTGCCGGACAATACAGAAATCATGTCATGATCCGTCTGAATGGACCCCTGATATAAAAACCAATCCTTTCTGCGATAAAGCGCACCTCCCGCTATTTTTCTTCCCTCTATGCCCAGATCCTGTTCAACAGGAGCATCGAAACACCTATAATTCCTGGAAACCAAAGGCTGGGATCTCTCTTTAAACACTTCAGCCGGAATACCTGCTTTTATCAGCACGGCCCTGATGGCAGCATGAATGTCACGATATAAAACTAAAATGCTTCTATTGCCTGAAAGCCGGTGAAAACTCAGGGAAATGACCATGTCCTCGCCATGATCCACTCTGCCTCCGCCTGTGAGTCTTCTCGTCCAGCTTTCATCATGAGGATCAAGGAATGAATGAGCCTGAAAATACCCGATGGAACAGGACCGAAAAGAAAAACCGTAACAACGGAAAAAAGCCGTGCCTTTTTCAATGGATTCATCCAGAAGAACTTCATCCAGAGCCATGTTGAAATTCAATTCTTGCGTTTCATAAGGGTAAAAATAAATTCTGTTTGCCTGCATGACACTCATCCCTATCCTTCGTGGTGAAAATTAACCCGAAAGACTAAAAAAAATAGACTGAACGATTTTAATTATCCAATGAATCAAAAAAACACAGGCCAGACAAAATAAAAGGGTATTATTTAAAAATAACCCTGTTCTAACAGGTACTTTTCTGATCAGGCCGTAAATGGACTGGATCATGACAAAGAACACCATGAAAAGCGTAAAAAAAACTCCGGCATTTTGATTGAACGAATCCAGCCAGGATCCGCGGACAAAATGATAGGCTGAGCGGACACCACCGCAGGTGATACAGGGAAAACCGGTCATTTCATAAAACCGGCATTTCAACAAACCGGGTATCCAGCCGTTGATCCATTCGGAAAACGGCCACCAAAACCTGGCAAGAAAAAAAATAACCACTCCTGATATCAAAAAAAAAAGGTTATCCTTAAGCGGGTTACTTTTCACGGTTGCCGATATAAAAAGCCATCTGGCGTAATGAAAATGCTTTTTCTTCTGAAAAACATTTCAAATTCCCCACGGCCGAATGAAGGGTCTTTTCAAGGATTCCCCTTGATTTTTCCAGTCCAAGAAGCCTGGGATAAGTTGCTTTTTTTCTGCCGGCGTCCTTACGGGTCCTCTTACCCATCTGAACGATGTCTCCGGTTTCATCCAGAAGGTCATCTGCAATCTGAAACGCCAGCCCGATGTTTTTCCCGTATTGAGTCAATGCTTTCAGGTCATCCTCATCACCCCCTCCCAGAATACAGCCAATCCGTACCGAAGCCATGATCAATTTTCCTGTTTTACATAAATGAATCTGCTGCAATTGGTTCAAGGAAAGATCCTGATCCTCTGAAATGAGATCCAGGACCTGACCACCAATGGTTCCTGCGCCTCCTGTCAATTGGGCAAAATCAGCAATCACGCGGACACCCTTTTCAGCATCAGGTGCATTTTCAGCCAAAATCAAAAAAGCATGAGTTAAAAGGGCATCCCCGGCTAACAAAGCGATCCCCTCCGGATAAACCCGATGAAGCGTCGGTCTTCCCCGTCTTAAATCATCGTCATCCATGCAGGGAAGATCATCATGGATGAGGGTGTAGGTATGAAGCAATTCCAGTGCTGTTGAACACCGGAGAACAGCAGGGGAAACAGGACCGAATAATTCCGCCGTCATAAGGCATAACACAGGACGAATCCGTTTTGCAGAAGCCAAAAGGGAATAGGCAACAGCCTCCCTTAACACAGGGGGGGAGGAAGAAAAGGAGATCATCATCTTTTTCAGTTCCTTCTCCACCAGCTCTTTTTTTTGAAAAAGCAGCGTTTTAAACTTTTGCATTTTTATTTCCATATGGATCTGAATATGGCACGAAATATCATTTCAAAAAAGAAAAAATATCACTCTCATCCTCTGCATCACGCAAGTGACTGGCTGATCATCCGCACGTTTATGGAGCAGTTTCTCCAGATCAGGAAGGTTTCACGGATCAACGGAAAACAAACCATCCAGCCAGCGTCACCAGCCATAAATACCAGGCGAAAAAATGAAACTTTTCCTTAATCAACAAAATATGAACCAGATGGATCGCCGCCAATCCTGATAAAAATGCCGTCAGCACGCCTGTCATGAGGATAGTCAAATCATTGAAAGAAAGGGCGGTAAAATCCCTTACATGAAGAACCAAAGCTCCGATAAGAAGAGGGATGAACATCAGAAAAGAAAAATCCGCCGCCTCCTTCCTTGAAATTTTCAGATGAATGCCGGCTGAAATCGTGACTCCTGATCTTGAGATACCCGGGAACAGCGCTCCTATCTGGCATAACCCTATCAGAAAAGCCCTCTTAAGATTGATCGGTAACAGCGACTCAGGATGGACATATCGGGTTGAAAAAAGGATCAATCCTGTGACAGGAAATGTGACGAGGACTCTCCTCGGATCCATGAACCAGGAATCGAACAAATCCGCTAAAAATAAACCGGTTACAGCAGCCGGCAATATCCCCAAGACTATCAAAACCAAAAAATTGGCTGTCTGTGGTTCTGTTTTGGTCTTCCATATTTTTATCAGGTCTTTTCTATAATAATAAAGAATGGAAAACAGAGTTCCTGCATGCAGGGCAATATCAATGGCCATTCCGTTATCCCTGATCCCCAAAAGCGATCTAGCCATGACCAGATGACCAGAACTGCTCACAGGAAGGAATTCAAACAGACCCTGCAATAAACCTAAAAGCATCACGGAAAAATACGACATATGTGTCTAACCATCTGAAGTTTAGCCCGGTGCCACACATATAGCGAGGCTTGGATTTTATATCCCCCTCAAAAGGGATTGGTTCCTTTTTTTATACAAATAGGATTTCGGGGCACCATTCTCGATTTGATGAATGATCCGCCCTTAATTCTCCATCCATTCTCTTTTCACCTGCTTCTCATGGGTATTGGCCAAAACAAACTCTCCCATGGAACGGTAAATCTTAGCGAGTTCTTCATGCGCAAAAGAACAATATATCTCAATTTCAGGATATCGAGTCAAAATAGTATTATAGCAATCAATCGCCTTTTCATTATAAGAACGAGTAGCCGCTTCCTCTTTCTGCAGTCTGGCCATCTCTGAATAGGCCCTTGCTTTTTTCCACGTGGCAAAAGCCAGTAAATCTTTTTTGGGAGTATAATGCCTTATGAGGAGATCCAGGCTTTGCAGGCATTTCTCATAATATCCGCGGTCAAAATAATATAAGATGATCTTTTTAGGGACCTCCACATAAGACAGTTTCCAGGGGGAATTCAGCTTAATCAGATATTGAAACAGATATTCAGCGTCAGAAACACTCCCCATCGTCGCTTCAGCTACTTTTTTCAAGGCCGTATCAACAACAACATTGATTACATTGGACCGCAGGGAGGCAATATCATAAACGCTGAGAGCATAGTCAAAGGACTTGCAGGCATTAGGCAATTCGTTCAATTCTAAAAGACAAACTCCCTTTTGATAGTAACATTTCCCTTTGACGCTGTCTTCCTTGGTGAGCGAAATGAGCCGATCGAAATCACGCAGTGCTTTCACAGGATGATTGTTTTTAATGAGAGCCAGACCCTTGAAATAATAAGCATCTAAAGTCATTTTATGTGCGGGATATTTTTCAATGACACTCGCGTATTCATGAATGGCTTCGTCGAATCGTCCCAACTGGAAAAAACGGTGTCCGATATCCAAAGGAGTGATCAGGAGGGCTGTATTCTGCTGGAAAAGAACCACATTATCCACCTCCATATCCACATTGGTTGCGTAAAAACCAATCCGGTTATCGTTTTTCGAAAACCAGGTCACGATATCCTGAAAATCAAAAATGAGTTTGTTATTGATGAAGAGATGAATATGTCCATTGATGACTTCAAGAGCAATCTGATAAATCTGATCCGATTTAAACACATAGTCACCGGTCCATAACGGAGTGCTGTTAATATTGTCCCGGATGAGGGACATTTTACTATCCTGGCAATCAATCAAATATCCCCACTCATTCTCTGAAGGAGATCCATTGACAAAAAAACCGAAATGCGAACCTTTCAAAGGATTGGGATTGACCGTGCATTCAAAAAGCAATTTAACGTTTTCATTAAACGACTGGTTAGAAAGCAGTAAAGAATCGTATTCTTTTTTAAAACCGCATACCTTGATTTTCCGGCTGAAAATCTTCATAAAATCTTCAGCTTTGACAGGAGTAAGACACCCGTTGACGAATCCGGAATACCCTTCCCACTTACCCAAAAAATCCTGGTTAAAATCTTCGGAAAAGGCCTGTTTCCATTGGGGGGTTTGTTCGATGACCTTATTGTGAAAATATACGATAAAGGCAAACGTCACGGCCAGAGTCAAAAGAGATAATACGGTCACAGCCATATTTCTGATCATCCAATTCCACACAAGAGAAAGCCGCTTATATTGATAAGCCTTGACCGGTTCATTATTCAAATATCTTTTGATGTCATCAATGACCAATTGGGCATCGGGATATCTCTCAGAAGGAGACTGACGGATCATTTTTAAAATAATGGCTTCCAGGCCGGGGGAAATATCAGGGCAGATGGAAGATAACCTCAAGGGATCATGATTCATCACTTTTTCCCTGATCTCGGAGAAAGAATTCCCGTTAAAAGGCAGCTGACCGCTTACAAGCTGATAAAATAAAATGCCGAGGGCATAAATGTCAGTACGCACATCCAGACAGGACTGGGACCGGGAATACTGTTCAGGAGCCATGTAGTGCGGCGTACCCACGATCCTGTTCTTTTCAGTGTTAGAGAATTGAAACCGGGAAATTCCGAAGTCAACGATCACAGGTTCACCATACTCGTTTATTAAGATATTGGATGGCTTGATATCCAGGTGCAGGATCTTTTTATTATGGGAATAGCGCACCCCTTCCAAAAGCCCCAGCATGACATGGAGAATTTCCTCCTCCGTCATCCGTTTCGTCTTGATGATATCAGACAGGCTCTTTCCATACACTTTTTCCATGATGATGTAATAGTGTTTATTGGCTTCGATGAAATCATAAACAGAGGCGATATTCTCGTGCTTGATGCGGGAGATGATTTGAGCCTCCCTGCGAAAATTTTTTAAGATATCATGATCTTTAAAGTATTCGGGACGCAGCATTTTGATGGCTACGGGCCGTCCTAATTTTTTATGAACGGCTTCATATACAATACCCGTGGCCCCCTCTCCGATTTCAGAAAGCACATCATACATTTCCAGATCCTGCTTCAAATCATTGAATCTGAGATGATTCTTTTTTGAAAAAAAAACTTCTTCTGTTCCCTCCTGAACGGTCGTGTCTTCCATGGATAAAGCACTATCGTTTTCATTCATGTTCATTTGCACACGGCGCGCTTTCCTACAACGAGTTTGACATGGGATTTGTTATGGAAATATTTTTTGACTGTTTCACGGACCTGAATCGGAGTCAAGGTTTTAATCTTCTCCGCCCTTTTCGAATAATGATCATAACCCAGGCCATAAAGCTCTTCAAGGGCGCTTCGCAGGCCAAGATCACTGGTATTAGCCATCCTTCTTAAATCCTGCCCAAGAAGAAATGATCTGGTTTCTTCAAATATATCCAGGGGCATGTCCTCTTTTGCCAGATTGAAAAAAATATCCTGGATGATCCCGTCTATCTCTTCCATCACATCTTCCTTGAAGGCGGCATAAACAATAAAATGGCCTCCTGCCAAGTTACAGGAACTCTCAGCCCCGGTAATATAAGCCCACCCCTTTTCCTCCCTGATTCTTTTAAAAAGCGGAGAATTTTGTTCCGAAAGATGCGCAGAAAGAAAATCCAGAGCCAGCGCGTCCTCATGATGCATGGAAACAGTAGGATAACCCAGCATGAGAATGGTCTGTTCCACGTTCTCAAGAGGGATCAGTTTTTCACAAGGCTGAAAAACCGGCAAAAGTGTGCTTTTCCATGGGGGTATTTGCGGTGTTTTTTTTCTGTCCATCTTATGGAGCCAGTCCATGACCCAGGGGAGATCGAATTTTCCCATGATAGAAAGCACGCCTCTCTCAAGACAAAAAATCTGTCTGTAGAAAGATTCAATATCCTCCGTCGTCATTTGTGAAATAGATTCTACAGTCCCCTTGATCATGCGCCCATAAGGGTGACTACCGTATAGCGCCTTGCGCATTTCAATGGCGGCGCGGTCAAACGGGTCCTCCATGGAGGTATTCATTTCCACTTTCAAAATCTTCTTTTCCCTTTCCACGTCACTTTTTATCCACCGCGGCGTCAATAGAAGATTAAAAAAATCAGGCAGAATGGCAGGCAGGTTTTCAGATACAACGGTACCGGAAAGTCCAAAACTGTTTCTTCCTGAGAATCCTCTCACTTCACTGCCAAGAGAATCCATTTTCCTGTCGAGGCTGAAGCGGTCCAGTTTACGGCTGGCTGTTCCGAGTATATTACCAAGCAAGGCTCCCACTCCTTCTTTGTGATCTGGTTCCGCCATGGTGCCGCCCAGACCAACCCATTGAACGTAAGTCAAGGGAAGCCGGTCGTCATTCAATAAAATCACTCTTAAACCGGAAGGCAGTTTCAATAAAACCGGACGAAGAATGATTTTTTCCAGTTTCTTGGGAGGGGGTGAAGGCCGTTTGGAAGCCGGCGTGAGAACAAGGGTGGTTTTCCTGACAGGAATAAGATATTTTTTCGCAGCTTCCTGAATATCGGCCTTCGTGATACGTTCCAGATCTTTCAACCAGGTTTCAATGTAACGCACATTGCCTGTGGTCTGCAGATTACTCCCTAATATTTCAGCCTCTCCCTCTACGCTTTCCATTTTCAAAAAAAGGCCGAGCCGGACCTGCTGGAGAGCGGTTTTCAACAAAGCATTGCTGAAATCTCCCGCTTTGACCTTGTCAATCACTTTTTCAACCAGGACTGATTTATCCTCAGGAGACCCGTCCTGCCAGGAAAAACCTATCCCTAGAAAACCGGGAAATTCAGGCGTAAAGGACCAACTGGAGATTCCTAAAATTTCTCCTGTGGGAATCAGATAATAAGGAAGAAGCGAGGATTTCATTTCGCCCAGAATCATGGAAAGGACATCCAATGTTGCCACGTCAATGCTGTGAATATCCGTAGTCTGCCAGCCAATGATGGCCTTGTATAAAGGAAGACGCTCGCGTTCGACTTCCAGGTACTTTTCAGCAGAGGGAGGGGGCTCATTCCAGACCCCTGCAGCGGGATAAAATTGTCTGGACTCGAATTGATAGTATTTTTCGATAAGAGGCTTCACCGAAGTTGGGAAAAAATTTCCAGTAACCGATAAAATCATATTACCGGGCACATAATGGGCTTCGTAATATTCTCTGACATGATCAGGAGTGAGTTTTCTAAATAAGGAGCGTTCACCGATCACCCGGTACCGGACCGGTGAATAGCAATACGCCAGATGCCAGAATGTTTCGGACAAGTAGCGGTCATGATCATCTTCGATCATGTCCATCTCCCTTTCGATCACCGATTTCTCCTTATCGAAGTCCTCTTGGCTGAAACGAAGGTGGAGCACGAGATCTGAAACGATCTTCAGTGCGTCTTCAAGATAAATTGAGGGAAAAGTCACTTCATAGACCGTATTCAAAAAAGAGGTGTGGGCATTGACGGTCCCGCCTTTTTTTCTGACCTCCTGCGTAAGCGAAGTGGTCCGTCCCCTTTCGCTCCCTTTAAAACACAGGTGTTCCACAAAATGCGAGATTCCGCTTCCTAAATAGGGATTCTCCGTCATGGAACCTGCCTTGACAAAAAGCCTTACTGCAATCAATTCACCCTGATTCCGCGGCGATAGGATGACTTTCAGGCCGTTTTTAAGTTCATAAACAGACAAATGGGGATTCAACCTGAATTCTTCTTGTGCTAAACAAGGAAAAGACAAAAGCAGAATGAATAACACCATTTGTTTCATTCGATTTCGGTTCCCGATAAAAATGGATTAATAGTAAACAGGTGAATTGAAATTATATGTCATCTTATCATAAATAAACAGGAAAATGAAAAAGAAAAATACTTTACATTTTTTTTATAAAATGTTTGTTTTCCAGAAACAAGTCTTCTGAAAGAGAAGGCCGTTCCGTGTATTTCAAGCTTGGATGGCCATTTTTTTTAGAAATATTTCCTTCGCTTCCACAGCTACAATTATAGTAGGATTCAATCCCGCCCCGGCGTCGGATCATGCTCAAACCAGGAATCATCCGGATAGAAAGTGCAATCAGACCGATTCATGAAAAGAAAACAGCGGATTTTATTCAGCTTCATAGCAATCCTTTTTTTTCTGTCCTATTTCTCTGATCACATTGTCTTTGAACTGCCTGACAGAGCTGTTTGTACTGCAAAAAAAAAATTAGCAAGACGCATGACAAAAAAAGGGGTTCTGGCTTACTGGTCCATGGATGAGATCGACCCTAAAGAATACTTCGACAGATGGGACACCGTGAATTATCAAACGGTTTTAAGCCAGGCCCGGTTTGGGCAGGGCCGATTATTCAACGGAAGGAAAAACAATCATATTGAAACGGGCCTCCCGTGGAGCGAGCTGGGATTCCAATACACGATTTCCTGCCGGGTTAAATTGAGCCGCCATTCAAAAAACCAGACGATTGTGGCCAGAAATTCAGGCCGGCTCTATTCGGGACTGGTTTTAGAAAACGGAGAAATGAAATTCTTCGTTCCGAACGACAAGGAAATCCAGAAGGCAGGTTACATTTTTAACAAGTATGACGAATTTGTGAATCTCACCGGCGTAGTGGATCTGGCCGGTCAAAAGGCCAGTCTTTATGAAAACGGCGAACTAAAAGGTTCTGTTCCGATATCCGCCGTCCACCCAATATGTGCAAATATTGAATTCGGGAAATACCGGGAATATCATGTGCTCTACCCATTAAACGGCATTCTCGATGAAGTGATCCTCTATAACCGTTCTCTCTCCAGAAGGGAAGTGAGGGAAATATACCGCGGGAAAACCGCTCTGCCCTACCAGGTTTCTTCCAAATTTTATCTAAAAATCAAATTCTGGGAAAACCTGAACAAAACGATCCGGTCGCTTCTCGACTTCGAGGATTATTTCAATCTGTTTTATCATGAAAGTCATCTCTATCAACAGGAGGATATCTGCATACTTGATTTCGCCCTGTCTAAAAAAGATCTCCGTTTTTTCAACCAAAACCAGAATCTCTGTCTTCAACACGGCTGTGCCTTGAAAAAGGCCTATAAAAAAAGACGGGTGGACATGACTGCCGGCCCAAACCGGTTTTTCAAGGTAAGAATGGGGCTGTATGGTCCTTCTTCCGAATATTGGCCCATGCCCAAGAAAGCCTATTATCTGGATCTAGAAAACAAATCCTTCATGGGGATGAAAAAAATGGTTCTGCTTCCGCTTCATATCAAAGGCTATCTCCGTCCGTTACTTTTGAAAGAATTATGCCGGAGCCATCACCTGCCCTATACTCCAAACGGCATTTGCCTTGTCAGGATCAATGGCATCAACCAGGGCTTGTATTACTTTGAAGAATTCAAATTGAACGGATACCGCAGTTATTCGGATCACAGTTCCATTTTAAATGTATTGAAATGGTTTCCTTTCTCAGAAGAGGAAGTGCTGTCACAATACCGGGAATTGGTCAAAAAATGGATCCCCCTGTTTAAAAATGACCGGAGTCTGCAGTTGAATGTCCGGGCCATAAAATATTTCTTCAAAAAAGAGGAGGAATTGCTCAGAAAAGAAATGGAAAGAATGCGGGACTCTCCCCGCCTTCAAAAGCTCAATAAAATAAGAAGATGTCTCGGTGATATACTCATCCTGAATGAAAATCCTTCACTGGATTGCGTGACGGGGGATTTAAAACTGCCCGGATGCTCCGGAGCTTCCCTTTCATGGAAAAGTTCGGATGAAACAGTCCTCACAAAAGACGGTAAGATCACACGGCCAAAAGGAGAGGAGCCCGCATTCGTGACGCTGACAGCGGTCATTTCAGACACTTTCCGGAGTGTGGAAAGAAAATATTTGATTACGGTCATGCCCCTTTGTAATCCCATTTGTGTTTTACAGCTTCAAATTCCGAACCCGGTCCGAAAGGAAAATAAAACCCCCTGCCTGGTGAAACTATACGAGCCGGATAAAAACAGCGGCTGGATGGAAGGCCAAATCAAATACAGGGGCAATACCTGCCTGCTCTATCCGAAAAAATCATATGCCCTGAGTCTGAAAAACAGCCGGAGTTTTTTTGATTTCAACTGCAACAGCCGTTTCGCCCTGATGGGGAACTATCCTGACCGGACACTCATGAAAAATGTGATCAACTATGACCTGTTCAGAAATTTTTCAAAGGAAGCAGCCCCGAGAATCACCCCTAAAATCCGTCTGGTCGAAGTGATTCTCAACCACGAATATCAGGGGGTTTATTCCTTATCAGAAAAAATCAACGCCGCCACACTGGGTTTTGCCCCTTATTCGGAAAAAGATCCGGCCCACAGCGTGATTTACAAGGCTGAAGACACCCAGGCTAATTTCCAGGTATCCGCACGCGGGGCTTACCTGCAGACAGAGCCTCCTCCTGAGGTTCTTGAATACTGGGAGCCCTATGAATCACTCATCCGTTTTCTGGGATCATCTCCCAGGGAGGAATTCATCAGGAATGTTTCAATGAATATCGATATCGGCAATGTCATTGATTTTGAAATTTTTCTTAATGTCACTTACAACAAGGACGGAAACCGCCATAACCTCTTCCTGGCCAGAAACAAACACCCGGATGCCCCCTTCTTCATTGTCCCCTGGGATTATGATAAAAGTCTGGGACTGGAACACACCGGCTGGCTGAACAACCACCTGTTCCGGCGCATGAGCGCGGATTATCCGGGTTACAATTCCCTGTTCAAAACAAGATGGAAGGAACTCAGATCAAACCAGTTGTCCGAAGAAACGCTTCTAAAAAACATCGACCATCTGGATGCACAGATGAGACAGGCCTGCATCCGCAATTTCAGAACATGGCCGGTCAAAGAAGGCCCTCTTCACGACGAAGTCATGAGTCAAACCAAGGAATGGATCCGCAACCGGCTCGTGTTTCTGGATGATTTCATTGAAAAAAATTTCAGTGAAAAATAAAGGAGACCATCCGTCCGAAGGACAGAAGAGAAAATGCGGAGGAATACTTTTCGCTTCCTTTCAAAAAAACAACGTAATCCCTTGATTTTCCTGTTTCAAGAAAATCAAGAGATTAAAAAGTATCCATAAGATTCTCAACTCCGGATAGACTAAGCTGCTCTCCGAAAAGTTGAAAAAATCTTTCCTAGTATTAACAACGGCCACATCCTGGATGGCTGTTCCAGCGAATATAAACGAATCCGTTTGAATATAGAAAAATCAGAAACAACCGTATGTTCCTCTTGTCTCAAACCAGGGCCGGGCAGAGTGAAATTTTCCGGCATCTCAAGAAACAACAAACCACCATCAGAAAGATTTCCCAGCAGTTTCTCCATGGTCTTTCCCCTGACCATGTCCGGAATGATGCCTGGAATCCCTCTTGAAAATAATACCTGAAAACCCTTCCTCAATGATTTGTTAAGAGCTGAAGGCCCCTCTTTTGTCGAATCCACGTTATAATATATCCTGATGGTTCTTGATTTTCCCATGAACATGAAATCAACTTGAAACTCTGCATCCTTCGTAAGCTCACTGAAGGAGACATCTCCCATCTCGATCCCAGGGAGCTGTCCTAATTCTCTTTTAACCAGGGATACGAATGCCCGGAAATTCCCTTTGGAAATATCACTGCCTATCAGCAAACTGAAATCCGAGGCGATGAGCGGCGATAAAATATCAATAGGCTGATATCCTTCAGCAGACACAGCCTTTCCCCCGCCTATTCCAAAATAATAAACAACCGGATCTCTGAATCTTGATGCAACTAAGTCATAAAAAACATGAAGCAAATGGCAAAAAAAACTGTTTTTCACCGGATTCTTATCTCCCGGGATAAATAATTTCCTGGTCACATGCTTAAACAGGAAATCATAACTTAAATCCTCGACTGCAGAATGCGGGGCAAGGAAAAGCAGGCCGCTAAGAGAAGGGACAAAAGTTTCTGAACCGCCTACTATCTTAACGGATAAAATAAGAACTACAACAGGGAGTAAAAAAAATTTGTGGAATTATTTCATCTTTAATATTTCATCTGCATTCATGAATCATTTCACATACGAATTATTTACCCCCATGATTAAGTTAATGTCAAATATGCGTTTATACAATTACTGCTTCCAGGATTGAATCATGAGTTAAACATGACGCGTTAAAAAATCACAACTGCTGAGTAAGAAGCAAGAATCGAGTTATGAATGAAGACCGGACAGGAGTGATACACCTTATTCATAAGATAAAGAAGCATTCCCTCTATTCCAGGAAACGGTGACACTGACATCCTTAACAGGCTGGGAAATCGGCAGTTCCCTTCTGAAATGATAGGTTTGGCCGGGAAAAAGGTTAGCCGGGGATGATTTCTCAACGATCTGGTCTGTCATCTTTCCGTCTTCAGCATAAGTCTGGATGTAAATCCTGACATCGGTCGCCTTTTGAAGCCCCATGGATTCAGCAACCGTGAAACAGGACAAAGCATTTTCATTTTGCCACCAATAGGTTTCACTCACTTTGACCAGCGCTGTATTCACTGCATCATGGGTATCATAAAATTTTTTTACCTCCAGCAGCTTCATCAAATTCATGAGCGACGAATCCTGTGAAGCCGCTTTGCCAAGATAAACCTGAGCCTGGGGAATATCGTTTTTAAAATAATGGATCAGGCCCATTTTATAATTGGCCTCGTAATGCAGGGGGTCTTTTTCAAGAATCCGGTTATAATGAATCATGGCTGAAGAGAAATCGGATTTCCGGTAAGCCATGTTTCCAAGCCGTATGAGCGCCTCATCATTTTTATCATCCAGAGTTAAAATCGCATTACAGGTCTCAATACACGCTTCATCCTCTCTCCGCAGTTGGTGTATCCGGGCTTCCAGATTGAGGGCTTCGATCTTTAGAAAAAAAGAATCTTTACTTTCATTCAATGAGTATTGGATGAATGTCAAGGCCTGATCAAGCTCACCGGATCGGTAGTGAAGCTGAGCGATAAAAAAATTCCGCACAGGAGCAAATTCCTTGGATGAGATATAACTCTCATAATGGCTCTTTGCAGAGGTGAAATCGTGTATTTTTTCATAGGATTCACCAATATATACATAATTCTCAAAATTCGCATAAGCCAGGGAACGCAAACGACGAATCTGGTCCCGGGCCTCCTCATGATATTTGTATTCAATGAATTTATTGACGGCTTTTTTGGTCCACTCTTCGGACTGGGGAGAACGGTTCAATTCAGATAAAATGGCATTGATTTCAGATCCATAGTCTATTTTCTTGCCGCATCCCTGGAAGAAAAAAACAAATAACAACAAGACAAATGTGATCAGGGATGCCCGCAGGATCGGAAAAAAAGGATTCATCATGAAATCCCATCAGGTTCATTAATGTCGGTAGAGTCTCGACTTTTTAATTATATAACCATCTACACTCAATTTTACATGGTGCTCACTGTCGTTGATGCAGTGGCGGTGGCGCCCTTGTCATCCGTGACAGTTAGGGTGATCGTATGAATATCAGTGGTAGGAGTCGAGATGATAGAGGGAATGGTGATGGGCCAAATCCCGTCGTCTAAGTCTCCGTCAATATCGCTGGTTATTATCCACGAAACAATGGTCCCATCGGAATCTGTGGCAGAGGCTGCAGTGACACGAAACTGCCCGGCTGTTTCAGGGGCACAGGTGAACGCCGTGATCACAGGAGGATTGTTAGTCGGCTCCTCTCTCCGGATCAAAACTTCTTCATGATTGACTTCGGTCCGGGTTTCTCTTATTTCTTTCCTGTAAGTCTGGGCAGCTAAAATCCTAATAGGCGGCAAAGAAAAGGGGATGGATGAAAACCGGTGCAAAAGAGGGATATCTTCTCCGGGAGTGAATTTGGGACCCTTTTTAAAGATATCTTTGAGCGAATTAAACCGCTTTTTATAAAAAATCCCGCCCTCCTCGTTATCACCCACCTTTGCATAATGACCGCCAAGCACATCCGCGCCTGTAAGTTGCCAGGAACAACTGCCGTGGAATCCGGTTTCATCCCAGTCTTCTGCCTCCCAGTAAGAACCGCCAAAATTAAAATTGAACCGATTAAAACAATTGACATTCATGTCCAGTAACAGACCGTCAGGAGTGGCAAGACGCGTCTCGGAAATGAGAACATCTCTGGTCGTGGTTATCGCACGGTCATACACATCATTTTGTCCCCGTGTTTCGACAAAAGTATCGTCATAAGTAGATGCCTCATCCAGAATGGATTCCTCTGCGTGAATCGTCTCAGGATCACTCAAGCTTTTCACTCCTGTCAGAACACAGCCGAAAAATCGGTTGTCATAACCCAGTCTTAAACCGATATTATGAAGCCCATCCATCCAGGATGTCTGCACTCTGGCTGAAAAAAGAGACTTGTCATTCATACTCAAACGCCAGGTGAACCCTGACAAACCGAAATCATCCCCCTGTTTGCATGTGTTTTTTATATCAAAAATCAATATGGCATGATCGCCCAGGGTCATCAGTCTTTCGTATCCCAGATAACAACTCTCACTGGTGGGATTGATTTCAAATGAATTTTTATACCGAACAGGTTCGGGTCCCATGGTTTCGTCTCCTGGCTCCTCCGCATACAAGGAAAGACATAAAACCACTGATATCAATAAAATATTCTTTAGATAAATAAACAGGTTTTTCATAAGATTTTTCCCTAAAATGTTGTATTTTTAAGAAAAAAACTTACAAAATAAAAGAACTCGTAGCCAGAAAAAAAGAAATGAATTATATCTACATCAGACAAACGTCCATTAAGACAATGAACCGGAATCTCCCGTTATGATAATCCTTATATTCCTGATCGTTCTGTTTTCTCTTTCTGTCCATGAATTTGCTCATGGCTGGAGCGCTTTGATGATGGGAGACCCCACGGCCAAAGAACAGGGAAGACTCACTTTGAATCCTCTTAAACACATTGATCCATTCGGAACCATCCTCCTGCCGTTATTGCTCCTTGCAGTTTCTTATCTGTCAGGGGGTCATGTTCCTGTTTTCGGTTATGCCAAACCCGTACCGGTCAACCACCATCGCTTCCGCCGTCAAAAAATCGGTCTGGCTGTCGTCTCGTCCGCCGGCCCCTTATCCAACCTTGGATTGGCTTTTCTGTCTGTCCTGTTCCTTGTTTTTTTCCATCCGGCTGACCAATGGGAAATCGTGTTCATGCATATCTTCAATCTAAACTGGCTGCTGGCCATTTTCAATCTTCTCCCGATTCCTCCCCTTGACGGATCCAGGATTGTTTCAGGGCTGCTACCCCGCGAGGTGGCAGAACGCTACAACAGACTTGCCGGCGTGGGTTTTATCCTGATTATTCTGCTGCTTCAAACCCGTTTCATTGACTGGCTCTATTTCAAGAGTCTGGAATGGCTTTCCTTTCTAATTCAAGCCCTGGTCCGGCACTGAATGAGGTAAATAAAGCATTGAGAATCAACAAATATGTATATTCGGAGTATCAGGGTCAATGGATAGTAAAGATAGAAAGGCATCTGTTTTCCAAGCATCCCTTTTCTTCCCCAATTCTTAATTCTTAATTTTATTGATTCTTCCAGATTCATAATTTTTCAAATAAATTCAAGGTGAGTTCTGCCGTTTTCTTCCAGGTGAAAGCGGCGGCTGTTGTTCTGCCTTTCTGCACCATGTCCGAAACCGTTTCAGTCGAACTGATGATACGGCTGATCGTCTCTGCCCATTCATGGGGGGATGCGTCAGGAGAACAGAAACAGGCGGCGTTCCCCAATATTTCCCGGTGTACCGGGATGGAGGAAGCCAGAACCGGCGCTCCGCAGGCCATGGCTTCCAGGGGAGGCAGTCCAAATCCTTCATAAATACTGGGAAAGACGAATAATTTAGCCAGCGAATAGATCAGCTTCAGGTCCTCGTCGGATATAAAACCAGGAAACAGGATCCATTCTTTCAGATCCAGTTGATGCACTGTCTCATGAAATTCCCCGCTCAGCCATCCTTTGGTTCCGGCCATCACCAGTTTGAGATCAGGATATTTTTTTCTCAAAATGGAAAAGGCCTTCAATAAAAGAATGAGATTTTTTCTGGGTTCAACGGCTCCCACGTAAAGAAGGAAATCTTCCGGAAGAGAATGAGTGAGTTTCACCCTCTTCTGCTGCTCCTCATCCGGAATGAAACCAAGAAATTCATCTATTCCGTTGGGAGTCACCACAACCGGCTTTTGATAACTGGGATAATAATGAAAAAATTCGCTCCTTGAAAACTCGGACACCGTCAGAACCGCATCCGAAGAACTGAGACTTTTTTCAAAGGCTCGTTTCAATCTCCTTAAATTTTTAGGCATCAGTGTGTCAGGAAAACGCAGGAAACACAGGTCATGTACTGTCATGACCGTCTTCCCTGAGGATAGGGGTTCAATCGTATAATTAGGAAACAAAACGACGTCCGCTCTGCCTGAAAAATAATCCAGCGGCAAAAAGGAAAAATACCTCCAAAGACGGTGCATGACAAAGCCCGGGACACACCTGATTTCACAAGGTCTGATGCTGGAATATTTTTCCCATAAAAACTGTTCCTTAAAACGGCGTCTGAAATTGAAATATACCGGGATATATTCATGCGGATTCTTAAGCTGCGCCATGGCAAGCAGAAGATTCAGAGTATAGCGGCCGACACCTGTTCTGTTCTCAACAATCGATTGCGCATCTATGAGTATCTTCATGATGACCTGTTCTCCTTGTGTTAAGATAATAATAAATAACTTTTTTTTATTTGGACAAAAGAATAATTTTTTATTAGATAAAGTATAGATCACAAAATGAAACAATCGGGAACTTTAAAATATCAAGAAAGGTTTGAACCATGAGATACATGATGACTCTATTATTGGTTCTATTTCTGGGCACAAGTATGCAGGTGATGGCTGCAGAAGAAACTGCCCCTCAAAAAGAGAAAAGTGCAAAACCGGGTCAAGGCGTCACCCCGCAGACGACCTTTGATCAGGCTGCAAAGGAAGAAGCCCAATTACAGGCCCTGCTCATGCAGGCTCAACAGAAGAAAAAACAGGCTCAGGAACGACTTGAAAAACAGAATGAACTCCAGAAACAAATTGACGATCTGAAAATTCAGGAAGAAAGTCTCAATAAGCAAATCAAGGATGCGGAAGAGGTAGAAAAAGGAAACGAAAACGAGTACAATGAGCTTGAAAAAGAATTGGCCAAGGAGAGTGAAGGCCAAAAGCCCTTGAGTGACAGTATCAATGCCAAGATGGCGGAAAAAGCCTCCCTGGAAAAATTGATTTCTGAAAAAACCACTGAATTGAAAAAAGTCCAAAATGAATTAGACGCGGATAAGAAAAGCTTAAATGCACTTCAATCCAAGAATGCCAGCCTTACAAAAAAGGTCCAGAATAAAAAGGGCGACCTGGAAAAAGCAAGCTCTAAAGTGACAGACCTGAAACAAAGCCGGGATGAAATCCGTAAGAGCATCGACGCAAAACAAAAAGAGCTGGCAAAAATATAATTTATTGTCCCATCCCGGACAGATTTAATCCGTTTGAATAAAAAAACCCGATCATTGATCGGGTTTTTTTATTCTGTCGAAACTTGTTTCTTCCCGTCCTTCAAAGCGCTTTCAAGTGCATGCCAGGCTAAACTAGCGCATTTAATACGGGAAGGATACTGCCATATGCCGGAAAAGACCGCCAATTTCCCCAAATGATGTCCGCTCTTCTGAAGGTCCATTTTTCCGGTCAAAAGATCATGGAATTCAGCAAATAACTGTCTGGCCTCCTGTTCTGTCTTCCCTTTCAATGTCATGGTCAACAGCGATGCAGAAGATTTCGAAATGGCGCATCCGGAACCTTCAAAGGCAATGTCCTCGATGATTTTATTTTCATCCATTTTAAGATACAGGTAGATATGATCACCGCAAATGGGATTGTACCCTTCAACAGCATGACTCGGATTGTCGATTTTTCTGTAATTTCTCGGCTTCTTATTGTGTTCCAGGATCAGTTCCTGATACAGCTCGTCTCTTTCAGATGCATTCATTTGAATCTATCCTTCACACTCATAAGGACTTGTATCAGCTTGTCCATATCCTCTTTAGAGTTATAAATGGAAAAAGAGGCACGAGTCGTGGCCGGCACTTGATAACGATGCATGACAGGCTGAGTGCAATGATGTCCGGTCCTCACGGCAATACCTTGCCGGTCCAAAAGCGTCCCGATATCATGAGGATGGATCTCCTCAAAAACAAACGAAAATATCGGCCTTTTGTTCGCAGCAGTTCCAATGAGCCGGATTCCCGGGACCGTTTGTAATGCCTGTGTTCCATAAAGGGCCAATTCCTCAGCATGTGACGTGATCAAAGGTAAGCCGATAGAAAGGATATAATCAATGGCTGATCCCAATCCAATCACTTCCGCGATCGGAGGAGTACCAGCCTCGAACTTATAAGGAATATGATTGTAAATGGTTTTTTCAAAAGTGACGGATAGGATCATGTCTCCGCCGCCTAAAAAGGGCGGCATGGCTTCCAGCCAGGATGCTTTTCCGTACAAAACGCCAATCCCTGTCGGGCCAAAGATCTTATGACCTGAAAAAACATAAAAATCGCAATCCAGTTCCCTGACATTGACATGAGTATTACTGACAGCCTGAGTGCCGTCAATCAGAACGGGAATATTCAGTCTATGCGCGGAGTCAATGATCTTCTTAACAGGATTGATCGAGCCGAGTGCATTGGACACATGCAGGAGTGAAACTAATTTGACTTTCGGATTTAACATTTCCTCATATTGATCAAAACGAATAGAGCCCTCATCATCAATCGGGATCACTTTTATCAAACAGCCTATTTCCTGACAAAGCATCTGCCAGGGAACGATATTGGAATGATGCTCCATTTCAGTAATAAGAATTTCGTCTCCTTCTTTGATATAAGTCCTGCCGAAGCTGTGTGCGACCAGATTAATGGATTCCGTGGCGCTTTTGGTGAAAATAATCTCGCTGGTATCTCCAGCTCCGATGAAATCCTTGATTTTTTTCCTGACTGCTTCGAAGGCAAGCGTGCCCTGTTCACTCAGATAATAGACCCCTCTATGGATATTGGAAGTTTCCATGAGATAATACTGACGGATCCTTTCGACAACGGATACGGGTTTTAAAGTGGTCGCCGCATTATCCAGATAAACAAGAGGTTTCCCGTGAATCTCTCTTTTCAAAATAGGAAAGTCATTTTTGATTTTATTGATATCCAGCATGAGATCTCTATCCTATCGCAGCTATTCTTGTTCTAAATGGGTCCATAATATAAATCAAAAAATGATGCCCGATTCAGTTTAACAAATCCACTTTGATTTTTGAAAAAATATTCCCGGACAGCAAATTTCGGATCATCTCACGCTGGGTCTCATTTTCAAGTCTGCTGATAACCTCGTCGGCGAATCCATGAAGAAGGATCTCCACTGCCTGAGACCTGGATATTCCGCGGCTCAACAAATAAAACAACTCTTCCTCATTTAATTGGCCGACGGCAGCACCATGGCTGCATTTGACATCGTCCGTTTCAATTTCAAGCTGCGGCTTAGTATCCACACGGCATCGGGTGTTCAAAAGCAAATTTTTATTCAACTGAAAAGCATCCGTTTTCTGGGCTGATTTACGCACATGAATTTGTCCGTTAAAAACGGACCGCGCCGTTTCTCCCAGGATACCTTTATACAACTGCCTGCTGATGCCGCCTGTGCGCTGGTGATCAATCACGACTTTCGTATCAAAATGCTGCCGTCCTTTCAGGGCGTAAAGTCCGTTTAAATAGCTCTGGGCTTGCTCGCCCTGCTGAAGGATATCCAGATTATGCCTGACAATATCCCCTCCAAACAGAAAAGAAAATGAATCAAAACGGGATCGTTTTTCCTGGATCACTCTGGTGGAACAGATATGAAAGGAATGGAAACTTTCCGCCTGAATAATGCCTAGCATCAATGAGGCGCCTTCCTCAAGAAAAACGGAGGTCATGCTGTTCGTGAAATACTGATTCTGAGAAAAAGAAACATAGCTTTCAAAAATCCTGACTGATGCACCCTGGCCGACAACGAGGAAATTGGCAGGAAAAGAAGCAAAAAAATTATCACTGGATGTCGAAAAAAAGACCAGATGAATCCAGGGTTGAAACCGGCAATCCGCTTCAACTTCCAAGAAAATCCCGTCCTGAAAAAAAGCCTGATTGAGGAGGCTGAAAGAATCGCCGGTCTGGTTTATTCTTTCAAGACACTGTTTCAGCATGCCGTCGTTTTCCAGCATTGCTTGCCTGAGCGTTCGTATTCTTATCCCGGGAAAAGATCTCGCCGTGGTGGAAATCTCTTTTGAAAAAACACCATTGATGAATACCAGCTCGATTTCCTGGCCTGATAGACCGTGAAACCTGTTATAACAGCAATTCTGAGGCAGACTGTGCTCTTTTGAAAAATGAAAGGCCCCGTTCACGATTGGGGTCAGGTCCGTATACTTCCAGTCCTCAGACTTCTTGGAAGGGAATCCCATCATTTTCAAACGCTCCAGGGATTCAGAGCGGCAGGAACGAACCCATTCAGGAACCAGAACTTCCTGCCAGGTTGCCTCATAAGACCGGATAAAGTCATCCGGTATCCCCAAAGAATGAGCCTGTTTATTCATCGGCACTGAAACATCATGGAACCACTTCAAAAACAAAAGAATACGTGGCATCCCTTTTTTTCAATTTATCATGAATGACTGCCTGGAACTGATATATTCCAGGAGGCACTTCCTTCAGATTCAATGTATTCGAAGCATATATATCCATGACAGGAGCCAGACTCTGATAATTAAAATTCAAAGCATCGGAAGCCCGGTACAATTCCTTGCCGTCCTGGGAAAGGATGATCATATCCTGTGTATACCAAATCTGATAGGATTGATTCAGGCGGTTGGTAAACAAATTCACCGGCTCGTAGTAAAAATAAATCTCCGATCCTGCTTTGACCTTGTTATCAGGAGCGGCCACATACTGGCCGTATCCGATGATATTGGTGCAGAGAGTGAAATTGCGAAATCCCAGTTCTCCCGCATTCTGGATATCAATGATTTTTTCTTTCAACTGGGCGACCGTCTCCTCTGAATAAGAAAAAGTGGAGACAGCCGATCCAATCAAAACAGTTAAAATAAATAATACCGTTTTTTTCATACCCTTTTCTTCTCCTCTTTGATGGTATCGTATCCATTTTCCTCAATATATAAAGCCAGGTCTTTTCCGCCCGTTTTAATGATTCTGCCGTTGGAGAGAACATGAACATAATCCGGAACCACGTAATTGAGTATCCGTTGATAATGGGTGACCAGAACTAATGCATTGTCTTTGGTTTTCAAACGGTTGATCCGGTCAGCCACTGTCCTGAGTGAATCCACATCCAATCCGGAATCGACTTCATCCAGAAAAACAAGCCTGGGGGAAAGAACCGCCATCTGAAGTATCTCATTTCTCTTCTTTTCTCCCCCTGAAAAATCCACATTCACAAAACGGTTGATAAAAGATTCATCCAGATCCAATTCCTTCATTTTTTGTTTTATGAAAATATTGAAATCCATGGGATCCATTTCCTCACGGCCTGTTTTTTTGAGAATCTCATTATACGCCGCCCTTAAGAAAACGGCATTGCTCACACCCGGTATTTCCATTGGATACTGAAATGCCAGAAATATACCTTCTCTCGCCCTTTCCTCCGGAGACAGGGGCAATAAATTGATCCTTTGCCCATTGATGTTATATTCCATGCTTCCTTCCGTCACCTTGCATAACGGATGCCCCACAATGACCTTGGCCAGTGTGCTCTTGCCGGAACCATTCGGGCCCATGATCGCGTGAATCTCCCCTTTCCCGACAGAAAGACGGATGGAATCCAGAATCGGCTTTTCATTCACACTCACTTTCAAATTATTTATGACAAGCATATTGATGATCCTTCTTATCGAATTCCTCTCCTCGGATGCCCTACCGAAAGTACTGGCCTATGCTTTGAGTCAGTTATCTCCACCAGAGGTGAAGACTTGAAAATATTCCCGGCTCAAAGCCTCCTCATATTAAGCCACTGAATATGGCATAACATTCATATTATTCTCTAGTTAAATATTTTTATTTTACCACTAAGGACACGAAGAGCACGAAAAAATGAGAAAAATTTTGAGTCATGAGTTAATAAATAAAATGTAAACTCAACACCAATAACTCTTTTTACCCTTCGTGGTGAAAATTTTTTAAAAATACTTACTCATCTGTCAAACTTGACTAGTCCAAAACCAATGGTGGTGGTTTACCGGATTAATTAAAACTTCACCCGATACTGCCTTCCAGCTTCATTTCCAGAAGACGCACTGCTTCCACGGAAAATTCCAGAGGCAGTTCCTGGAACACCTCCTTGCAAAACCCGTTCACCAAAAGGGAAATCGCTCCTTCTGAATCAATTCCCCGTGACCGCAGATAAAAAATCTGCTCTTCATTCATGCGGCTGGTCGTGGCTTCATGCTCCACCACACCCGTATCATTTTCCACTTCCAGGCAGGGAAATGTATTGGCTCTGCATCGGTCTCCCACAAGCAGAGAATCGCACTGTGAATAAGCTCTGGCGCCTTCGGCAGAAGGAAGCACCTTGATCAGGCCCCGATAGGTGTTTGATGATTCATCCGCTGAAATCCCCTTGGAAATGATGGTGCTTTTGGTGTTCTTCCCGATATGGATCATCTTGGTTCCTGTATCAGCCTGCATCCGGTTGTTGGTCAGAGCAACCGAATAAAAGGCACCGACCGAATGATCCCCCAAAAGGATGCAGCCCGGATATTTCCAGGTAATGGCCGATCCGGCTTCCACCTGGGTCCAGGAAATTTTAGAATAGTTGCCTGCGCATTTACCGCGCTTAGTGACAAAATTATAGATCCCTCCTACACCGTTTTTATCGCCCGCATACCAGTTCTGTACCGTGGAATACTTGATTTCCGCATGGTCCATGGCGATGAGTTCCACAACAGCCGCATGGAGCTGGTTTTCATGCCGGATAGGAGCCGTACACCCCTCCAGATAATTCACGTAGCTTCCTTCCTCGGCAATGATGAGCGTTCTCTCAAATTGTCCTGTTTCCGATGCATTGATACGGAAATACGTCGATAAATCCACAGGGCAGCGAACCCCTTTGGGGATATAGCAAAACGATCCGTCACTGAACACGGCGCTGTTCAATGCCGCGTAAAAATTATCCGTAACCGGAACAACAGAGCCGAGATATTTTTTAATGAGGTCCGGATATTTATGGACTGCTTCCGAGATGGAACAAAAAATAATGCCATATTCTGCCAGCATTTCCTGATGGGTTGTCCCCACAGAAATACTGTCAAAGACTGCATCCACTGCCACTCCGGCAAGTCTTTTCTGTTCTCTCAAGGGGATCCCCAGTTTCTCGAATGTTTCAAGGATCTCCTTATCCACTTCGGTCAAATCTTTAGGATTTTGGTTTTTTTGTCTGGGAGCTGAATAATACTTGATAGATTGAAAATCTATTTCAGGATGGCTCACTTTAGCCCACTGGGGAAGCGGCAGGGACAGCCACTTTTGAAATGCATCGAGCCTGAAATCCAGCATGAATTGAGGCTCGTTCTTTTTCACAGAAATCAGACGGATGATATCTTCATTCAACCCTTTTGGAGCTTCATCGGATTCCACGTCAGTAATAAAACCGTATTTTTCCTGGCTGATGGAATGAAGAGGGGACATTCTTCTACCGGATCATTTCTTTGATTTTCTGGAAACCAAAATGAAGCATCAGATGATCTAAAAGCACCAGTGCCGTATAATTTTCCGCCACTGGCCAGATACGGGCAACAATGGTGGGGTCCCGGCGTGTGATAGCGGCCAATTCGACGTTTTCCAGGGTATATTTATCAATGGTGTGCTGTTTTTTGGCAATGGTCGGAGTCGGTTTGACTGCCAAACGCACTAAAATCGGTTGTCCTGTGGCAAGACCGCCTGTGATTCCGCCGGCATTATTCGAATCAAACAGGACTTTCCCCTTTTCAGAACGCATCTGATCATTACTTTGAATCCCGGTCAAGTCTTTGACTGAAAGGCCGGCACCCACTTCTACGGCTTTAACAGCGCCAATACCCAGCATCCTGCCTAATTCCGCATCCAATTTATCAAAAACAGGTTCGCCAAGACCCGGCGGCACTCCCAAAGCAATGACTTCCACGACCCCTCCGCTTGAATCCCCGGTATGCGTGATTTTATTGATGGCTTTGACCATTTCCTTTGCAGCAGCCAGATCAGGACAGTTCAGAAGCGGATTGATCCCATATTGTTCTTCCACTTTTTTAGGATCAAACAGCGGTGTTTTAGCCCGGATATCATCAATTTCCTTTTCTATTTCAGCAAAGACCTTCATCTTCTCAAGGAAATGCATGTCCGGATGGATCCTTGTTTTAACATAAATCTCCTGGTAAAACGGGTCAAAATCACGGCGCATCTCTTTATACGCGGCGTTCCTTTTCCACGACATTTCCATGTCCAGATCATCTGCCTTGACACCGGCTGCTTCTTTTATATAGGCAAAAACCCTGATGCCGCATTTCTCAAGTATTTTTTTCGCCACATACCCCCCTGCAACGATCGTGGAGGTGTATCGCCCGCTGAAAATACCGGCACCCACCGCGTCATCATCTGGCCCGTACTTCATAAAAGAAGCATAAGAGGCATGTCCAGGCCTAGGTGTCCGATTGGTGTCCTGATATTGTTTGATGTGAATAAAATGACGGTCCAGATTCGGGATCAGAATGGTAACAGGCGTTCCGTTGGTATGGTGCTTATTTCCAGCATGTTCGATGGTGTCAGCAGCATTCAAACCTGTATAAATCACGGGTAAATCCGGCTCTTTTCTTGGAGAAGACAGCTCATCCGCACCCGGTTTCCTCAATAACAAGTCTCCATAGATTTCCTGTTCTGTCAAGATGATGCCGGGAGGGCATCCCATGACCACCGATGTCAATCCCTCCTGATAAGATCCGCCGCCAACCGTTAATTGAAATACTCTTCCCAGATGACATCCGAACATACTCTCTCCTTTATTAAAAAAATTCTTGCATCAATTTCAATATACAGCCAGTATATGTAGCTCTTGCGCCCGTAGCTCAGTTGGATAGAGCAACGGATTTCTAATCCGTGGGTCACAGGTTCAAATCCTGTCGGGCGTGTTCATCATCCCCAATGAGGCAGTTCTTTTTCCTGACTCTATCAAATCAGATAACCAGCACCGCTGCCGCAATGACCGTAATCCATTTTCCTGTGATACCCCGCGCCGTTTGCGTGACATTACGGGAAGTAAAAAATCCCTTTGTGGTTTTATATAATTCCTTACGGGAATCCCAGGCAATATCCGCGTCAAAACCGGTAAGCCCCAATGTTTCAGCCAGCATGCTTGCAGCCAGATCCTCAGCATAATCTCCTGCAATCTTGGCATTTTCCCCAAATGAATGGTATTCGCTCAGATATCCGTACGCATTATTTTTAATGGGCTTGGACAGCCCCACCGATGCCGCAATCATGCGGTTGGCTTCATTGGTTTCGTTTCTGGCCATGACCACATGCTGGATAGCACCAGCTTTGAGACAGGTTAATCCTACTTTTCTGGTGATGAGTTTACATTTCGGGGGAAAAATACTGGACACCTGCACTAAATTGCACGCTTGAATACCTGCCATCCTCAATGCCTGCTCGAAACTCCGAAGTTTATGCTTATGTGCTCCAACTCCTTTGGTCAAAAAAATTTTTTTAGGTACCATGTTCTGATCCTTCCGGGTTAATGTCTCTTGAATTTATTAACCTATCACTAAAAATGAATCCATTTGCTGATATAAAAAGCAAAATTTTTCCCGTAACGCAAAAATAAAATTACCCCCCTCCTCATCTAAGCATTTCATGAGATCATAATAAAGAGCAAACATTTCTACTGACTCATTGGATTTATATCTATTTTTCACGACAGAACACGGAGAAAGGAACTGGTCGCATACGCCCGCAAGATAAAGAAGGACTCCCGCAGAGACGCTGAGGCGCAGAGGAATGGGAATATAAATTTTTTAGACAGGATAAATTATTACTGGGGCAGTCAACTACCACCGGCAGAGCCGGTGGCTTGAAATGTGAACCTCTCAAAGCGATCAATTTTAATGAAATATACTGTATAAAATATTTCCATTTTTTTTCTGCCACAGAGGACACGGAGAGCACGGAGGGTAAAAAAAGTTATAGGTGTTGAATTTCAAAATTCAAATGAAATTCGATCAATTCAATTCATAACTAAACCCTCAAAACTCACAATGATGATTTCTCCGTGCTCTCCGTGTCCTCTCTGTGGTGATATTATTCCTCTTAGCATTCACGGAATTGTCAAACTTTGCTAGTCCAAATCCTGTGGCGGTGATATACCGGATTAATTAAATATTTAAATATGCTCCAGTTATACCCGCAGGCTAATGACCTTTAAAATGCATGTATTCATTTGCCGGAGCCGTATTAAATTCTTTCTAAGGCGTTAATAAATCAAGATATATTCCCCTCACTATTCACTAACAGCCACCCACTAGCAACCATCAACCCTTCACCATTCAGGATTAGACAAAAATCATCTGAGTCAAACCGTGAGTATGATCGGAAAAATAATGGAGCACGCGGATACAATTCAATCTGTGCAGATTGGTATGACTCACAATTTCACAAATCGTTTGCTGTGTTTTGTTGACCAGCTTCAAATTCATTTCTTCTTCCTTGGAGACGATCAGTAATTTTGCGATTTCTATCATTTTCTGTATCAAAGAATACTTTTCTACGAATAGAATGTAAAAAATCGATTCCAAGGTGATCAAAGGAAGTTCAAACTGTTCTTTGATCTGATGATACAACCTGATGAGATCAATGATACGGGGTTCGTGTTCGATTTCCAATTCGATTTTTTTCGATAATTTATCCGGCATTTCTTTTTCCTCCTGGTGAATTGATTCATTAGTGAAGGGAAAGAAACGCACAACAGATGCCAACTGATTATTTCATTGAAATGAATCCGTATCATCTTGAATGATAAAGGGATAACTCGGAATCCAAGTCATTCCCCCATGGGAAAAATACTGTTCAAAGATGTACAGCAAAATATAAAAATGACGGATTTGTCAGCCTGACACCAGGGATGCATCCCTCAAGAGGATAGATTGATAATCTAAAGTGAAATCCTGACAAACCGCCTTCTCAGGAACAATGACGACCTGTTTGTCTTTTTTTGGATACCTTTCAGGGCAGACACGATAGTTCCCCTCGTGTAGATGAAGCCTTGAAAGCCTGTAATATCCGTTTGAATCAGACCTGTCCCTGGCCATGATCCGTCGATTCTTGAAGGCAACGACCGAAATTCCGGGAACCGGCTGTCCGTGGATATCCATCACGCGGCCATAGACAGCCACAAACTGGTCCCGAACCATCTCAAGATAAACGGTGCCGTGGCCGCTGTAAGAAAAACCCTGGGTAAAAAGAGTCCCGCTTGGACTTTGATCCTTCGAAGTCGTCCCGCTTAAAAGAAGGGGCTCGATGGCCGTGTCCTCATTCCATTCATTCCATGACGTGATTAAAACCATGTTCAAACGAGGATCCACGTAAGGGAGAACCGTCTGAACGATATTCTCCAGGAGAAAAGACGCCTCTTTCCCTCCCAAATCATATTGTCTCGGAATAACAAAATGATCGCTGACCCTTCTGACCCCCCGGTCGTTGTAGCCCGGAATCACGTTGGGAACGAAACCGACTTTATTCCTGAATAAAGAAAAATATTCTCGATATTTTTCCGCCACATCCTTTAAAAACCTCGTTTGGGAACCATACCCGGCATATTCTTTTTTACCATGTTCATACATATTGTACGCCGTCACAGCATCAAAAAGTCTCACCCGGTTACTTTGCGGTTTGACCGAAAGACAAGGCGGGCGAAAAATCCTCTCCGAAATGGCATCCCAAAAAACTTCGTCTCCTATGAGAAAAAGATTCCATCCTTTTTTATTTATTTCGGATCTGAGACGAGCAATGGCTTGATGGTATCTCCCTGTAAACGTCCTTGTGAGATACAGTATCACAACCGGCCTACCCTGGATCCTCAAATAAGACGGATGATAGAAATATGAATCAGCCATGTCTGAAAAATCACGAATCAATTTCTCTATGGTCTGGTCCGTAAAAACAGTGGTGGCTGTTTTGGGATCCCAATTTAAATTCCAGGCTTCATAAAAAATACAGAATCGGATGTCCTTAATGTTTTTGGCTTTTAAAAAACTGTCCTCAATGCATCGATTTTGTTCGGGGCGAGTTGGCCACCAGTTCAATGCTAAAAAATCAATTCCATACTGGGAACACCATGCAATATGCTGTTCCGCCACCTCGATTTTTGATGAATCGTAAACACCTAACAGCGGAGTCTGGGGAGGATCCAGCATTTTCCTGAGATAACCGTATTTGGTAAAATTTTTCGGATACCAGAGATAATAGTAGGCCCCTATCAGGTATCGGTTAGTCTGGCTCGGCAAATGAACAGAGTGTTTGGATGGAGAAAAAATGCTCCATGCCAATCCCAGGCATACGATCCAGATAATCCATGTTGATATTCTTTTCATTTCTACTGCAACAAAATCGTTCCGCCAGCATGTCAGCAGGTTTTTGTATGATGAGCCAATAGTCCAAAACTGACTTTAGCTGATTTGGAGAACAAAAGACACGATAATTATATTTTAACTCATCAATGTCCGGTTTAAAATAAAAGAAATAGCATGAAAAACTATAAAATATAGGGCCTGATTAAAAATAAAACAAAGCCGGACATAAGATTGCTTCACGCTTCACCCTTATCGTTCGGACTCCCGTTAGGGATGGAGGCCGAGGGCCGGAACAATTCTCGATTCTCGATCCTGAATTCAAAAACACATTAAATGAATTAAAGCCATTGATGATGAATGTCATCTCCAGATAAAGAATAAACCGGACACGAGTGATTTTAACTCCTTCATGCTTGTTTGAAATGATCTCAATTGATAAGGTTTGACACTATGAAACGTGTTCCTCTCATTTTCACAGCATTTTTCCTTTCCGGATTCGCAGCTCTCATCTATGAAGTCGTCTGGTCCAGAATGCTTGCACTCATTTTCGGGGCCACGGTATATGCCCAAAGCATTGTTCTGGGACTGTTTATGGGAGGATTGGCAGCAGGATCAATATGGATTGGAAACCATATGCCGTTCTCCAAAAGGCCCTTGTTCTGTTATGGATTATTAGAAGGTCTGGTTGGATTTTTCGGACTATTTTCCATCTACTTTCTCCCTTTTGCTCATCAGTTCTGTCTTCAAAACGACTTTCTGGATTTTGGGTTCAAACTGCTGATCTGCACTCTCTGTATCTTGCCCCCTACCGTTGCCATGGGAGGCACTTTCCCTGTGTTGTATAAGTCTTTCCTCCATGAGAAAGAAAATCCCCCTTTGCGCATTCTTTCCAACCTGTACGTGATCAACACGTTTGGCGCCGTGACAGGCATCCTTGTCTCCGGTTATTTTTTAATCAGTCGCATAGGCCTGCAGCATACCCTGGGTATAGCTGTTTCAGTCAATTTATTCCTCTTTTTCCTCTTTCTAAAAATACGGGAAAACACCTCCTCTTCCGAACGTCTCATTTCCCGGTCTTCAGATAGTCAAGCGGTCAACGTAAAAATCCTCGCCGGTCTTTTTCTCGCGGGATTTTGCACCATGCTTTATGAAATAACCTGGAGCAGGGCGCTGAATTTTTCTTTCGGTTCCTCGACCTATACCTTTTCTCTGATCCTGTTCACTTTTCTTCTGGGGCTTGGACTGGGGGCCGCATGGATCAAACGTAAAACCGGCACTGATACCGTAGAACAGAAAATGATCTTAAGCGATCTTCAGACAAAAATTTTTCTGGCTGCCTCCATTTTCATTTTTTTTGCATTGCGTATTCCCCTCATCACCCAGGCTCTCTTTGAGTATACGCACGGCATCTACTGGAAAGTCATTTTGGCTGAATTCATCCTTCTTTTTATGATCATGGCTCCTTCTGCCTTTTTCATCGGAGCTTCTTTTCCATTGCTTTGCTCTTTGGTTCCGAAAAAAGGCGAGCCTGACGAAAAAAGCGTGGGATTGGCATACTGCGTGAATACCCTGGGAGCTATAGCAGGCGCCCTATCGACTGGTTTTTGGTTCATGGCGAAAACAGGCCCGTTTAAGGCCATATGGATCGCTGCGGCCATACATTGGGTCATCATGATTCTGGTTGCCCCCGTTCCTTTTGGCAAAAAACTCACAACCAATCACCTGCTTTTTATTCTCGGCATTTTCTTTCTATGGAAACAATTTTCTCTTTCCCAAAAAGAGGATATCTTAACCGGGTTCTATTCCGGCACATACTCAGGCGTGGTTCAACAAAATCCCCGATATTTAAGCGACAATCCTCATTATCAATATGCCAAAAAAAATAAAAAAAGCAAAACAGCATCCAAAACATTATGGTGCAAGCACGGACTGATCAGTTCCGTAGCGGTGCTTAAAAGCAATCTCAACACCGCCTTGGTCATTGACGGAAAAGTGGATGCTTCCGTTGGTGATTTTTTCGAAAGTGACATGCCCACCCAGTCTTTTCTTGCATTATTACCTCTGATGCTGAGCAACCGCATGGAAAGGGGCCTGGTGGTAGGTTACGGCAGCGGGGTGACCGCCGGGATTCTCTGCCGGCATGTGCAGCATCTCGACTGCCTCGAAATAGAAAAAGCCGTCATGGAGGCATCGCCTTTTTTTGAACCTTTCAATTTATCTGCGCTGCAATCTAAAAATATCCATCTGATTCTGGGAGATGCCAGAAGATACATACGGATGCAAAAGGAAAAATATGATTTTATATCCGCAGAACCCTCCAACATCTGGGTTTCAGGAGTGGCGCATTTATTCACACGAGAATATTTCCAGGATTGCAAGCATCTTCTCACTGAAAAGGGAGTCCTTGTCCAGTGGATTCATGTTTATAAGCTCTCGTTGGATGATTTCCAGACCGCGCTGAGAACCTTTTCCTCCGTGTTTCCGACATTCGAAATCTGGGGTTCATTCAATTACGGAGACGTTTTTCTGGTCGGATGGAAAAAGAAAAAATCCCCTCTCATCAGAGAAAAATACGATTCGATCATGCAGAATTTATATTACAAAAAGGAAATGAATCAGATCGGGGCAGGAACATTCGAGGAATTCAACCGGTTTCGTATTCAGACAGGAGAAAGGATCAAAACCAAAATTCAGCCGGGTCCGATTCACACCGATGATCTGCCTGTCCTGGAATTTTCAGCCGCAAAAAACATGTTTAAAATCGAAGCACAGGAAATATACCGCTTCCTGGAAGAAATCTGACAAGCAAATCGCGGATCAGTCCGGATTGCAAACAATTTAATCGAGAACTGAAAATTGAAAATTGAAAATTGGAAAAGAATCCATGCGGACCGGATAAAAAAAGGGGCTCTCTCTTTTAGTGTTATCGTTATTTTATCTTCTGCCATTTACTTCTTTTTTGCCCCTTCTCTTAGTTTATCTTATTTCTGGGATGACTATTACTTGATCAAAGACAATCCTTATTTAAATGACTGCGGCCAGATTTCCAACGTCTTCACCGACCAGGGCATTACATCCGGCACTGAACAGGGATTTGATAAACATATTTTTCGCCCATTACGGACCATCTACTTCATTCTTCTGACGTATTTTTTCGGAAAATCCGAAATCACATTCCACTTTTTCAACATCATCTGGCATTTTACAGTGAGTTTTTTCTTCTGGCTGACATTAAGAAAACAGGCCGTTGCATTGAATCAAGGCCTGTTTCTGTCTTTCTTTTTTTCTTTTCTTTTCTTATTTCATCCCATTCATCTCGAAAACATCAATACCATCAACGGCTGCGGCGACATGATGGGAACACTGCTTTTTCTTTTAGCTTTCAGACAGATCCGAAATACCTCCGGAAACATTCATCACGGCAGGATGTTTTTCATCCTTTTGGCCTGCTATCTTGCGATGTTGTGCAAGGAAATATTCATCACATGCCCGGTCATTTTATGGATTCTTTTCAGAAATAAATTCTCTACTCTTCAAGCCCTGGCTTTACTCATGCTTTCCGTGCTCTACTTAATCCAGAGAGAGGCCGCAGTCGGCATGCTGGCACAAAGAGAGATCACTTCTCTCCCGGATCATTTCATCTATATCCTGCAGACACTTTTTTATTACCTGTTCTATTTCTTTTTTCCGCTGAACTTGTCGCTTTTATATCTGCCTCAAGAAGGATTGCCGGGACTGATCATCAGCCTCGCTCTATTTGCCGCGATACTTGCCTATACCATCACGGTATTTATCAGGAAAAACGAAACCTGGATTTACCCGGGTGCATTTTTGATTTCAACCCTGCCGATTGTGAACCTCATTCCCATCAATACATTTATCAATGACCGGCTATTTTATTTTCCCTCCCTCATTGGGCTCCTGTCTGTCTTCATGATCATCAGCAGGGAAAAAAGCCTTGTGATATTTTTTTCAACCCCTCTCATGCGCCGATTGTGTTTGCTGCTGCTTTCCGTTATATATTTAACCGGATTCAACCGGAATCAGGAATGGAAAGATCCGGCGCTTCTGTGGCAGAAAACATGGGAAAAAACGAACCACCCCACCGCGTTATGGAACATGACCTGCGCCCTTCTGGATGGAAACAGGAGTGTGGATTTATTGAATTTCTTCAAAACGACGCCTGTTACCCTTACTGAGAATTATATCCCTTATTATTATGATGTGCTCTGCCTTGTTTCAGGTTTGGTCAAAAATGAAGACGATTTCTGGTCCTATTACCAGGCTTTGAAAGAAGCCAATAAGGGGAGCCACGGAGAAAGGTTCCTTTCCGAAAAAGACTGGAAGGATTTTGCGGACTTTGTAAAAAAAATCCCTTCTCCGACTGCCAGAAGGATTATAAAAGACATGGAAGAAAACAAGCCAGGCCGGGATACAAATCCGGACAGAGCATGAACCCATTCTACCCCCTATCTTCCCGGACTACTTTTTCTTTTAACTCCCGAGCACGCGAATGATCCGGTGCCAGAAGCAGCAGCCGATTCAATGCATTCAGGCATGGATCGTTTAGGCCTCTCTGATAATAAAGAGAAGCCAGATCAAAAAGTGAGACCGGATGCTCGCATAATTCAACCGATTTTTCTAGTGAGCGGATCGCTTCATCTGGTTTATTGAGATACCGCGACTGAATGACCGAAAGGGTATGAAGAAAAATAAATTCCTCGCCTGTATGAAGGCGCAGAGCAGCATTGATCTCATCCAAAGCCTTATCGCTTTGCTGATGATCCAGATAAGCCAGGGAAAGGGAATTATGAAACAAGGCTTTGGATGACCTGATCTGACTGGTTTCCGGATAAAGCCGGAATAGCTGGGAAAAAACAACAGCCGTGACCACCATGACCGGTATCAGCAAGGCTGAAATGGAAAAAAGCCCTTTTTTCTTCATCAGCCATTCAATAAAAACCGCCGAAAACAAGGCCATCACAGGGATCAATTGAACACGGAATCTTGCGTTTACAAAAAAAGCCAGAATCACAGCGCTCATGGATATCAGATAGAGCAACAACCATCTCGAACGGGGATAGAGCTTCCATGCAAGAAAGCAGCCTGGAAGGAAAAAAACCCAGAGAATACAAAAATTAATTACCCGGCTCAACCCTCTTAATAAAGGGAAAAACCGGCCCATGGCATAACCAGGGTCCGTATTATTAGGAGGTTCATAGGAACCGACCAAAAACAGGAATTTTCTGGCAAGCCTTTTTAAAAACAACGGAATATCGGACCGGATTTCTTCAAGCGTCTTTTTGTACCACCATCCTGATACTTCGATTTCCGATAGCTGTTTATCATTTCCGATATTGGGGATGATTTGTGAGACCTGCCATAGATTATCCACATTCCATGCGGTCTTTTTCAAAAAAGAGCATCTGGCTGTTAACTCCTGATCAGAGAGTGACGAATTTGGAACGCACGGGATAATTCCATCGGATGCAAGGCTGTTCCCCGCATAAAAATTGATCCCCCCCTGAGTGGAAATGAGGCAGAATCCTTTCCCATACCAGTCATTAACAAGAGTCACCGGACATATCATGAGGAGTAAAAAAAAGCTAAAACCCAGTATCTGTTTTTTTGGCAGAGACTCCTTGATGAAGGCCAGAAAAACAAAAGGAATGAAAAATAATATATTGGGCCTGGTCAAGGCGGCAGCACTTAAAAAAAGAGCCGATCCTCCTGTCCACTTGAACTGCTTATACTTGATGGCACGAACGAAAAATAAAATCCCTGCCATGACAAAAAAAAGATAAAGATTTTCCAGGAACAAAAACCCTTCAAAATACATCAGCAAAGGATATGAGGCCAGAATCAGTCCGGCCGTCAGAGCAACAAGAGGGGAGAACAATTCCAATCCGATGAGAAAACTCATGACGACTGTTGCTGTTCCAATGACCTGTTGAAAAAAACGGATGGCATACAAAGTTCCGTTTGAAATGTTGATGATCCAAGCGAGAAAAAAACCATAGAGAGGAGCGCGAAAAAAAGGAACCAGTTCCTTTATTCTGCCATGCAGCACATCAGAGGCCCATTGTTTGTGCGTGATCTCATCCCCGGTTAAATGATTCGCCAGGACGGAATAATCCAGTTCAATCAAATGGATAAAACGAAGCGACAACGAAAGCAGAATAAGAAATAAAACTTTTCGCACGGTGAAATTCAATCCTGAAAATACCTCATCTCATAGAATGATAACGGTGTAAATTGAAGCACTGCGATTGAGATATGGCAAGAAGATTCACCCTCCGTTTGCTGAAAAATCCGGATTCCCAATTACCTTTTTTTATGTATTCTATGCATTTCAATGATAAAACTGATATAAAATCACCTGCGATATATAACCGATTTTCAACAAAATACTCATGGGGCCAAACCGAATGAATTTTTTATCCAGCAGAATGTATCTTCTCTTCGTGGCCCTTGTCACCCTGGTCTCCAGACTGCCTTTCATCCTCCTCTATCCGTGCAATCTCACGTACGATTCCGGCATGGTGGGAGTCATGGCCAGAAACATGCTGAAACAGGCCCGTTTTGAACCTTTTTTCTACGGACATGGTTACAGCGGGACGCTTGAAACCTTCTTTTCCGTGTTTTTCATTCTCCTTTTCGGGGAAACCAAGGCCTCCCTTCATGCCTCCATTGTTGTTCTGTATCTTTTTACCATGGGAGCCACCTATTTGTTAGCCAAAGAACTCTTTAACGAAAAGGTGGCAGGACTTTCTCTTCTGTTCCTCCTGTTTCCCTCGTTTGAACCGCTGGTGTACAGCTATTATCCCAGAGTCGTTTATGCCGTAACCTCGCTGTTTTCCGTTCTGTTATTGTGGATCACCGTACGAATACTGAAAAAAAACCGGACCGGGGACATTCTCCTGTGGGGGCTCATTGCTGGATTGGGCTGGTGGAACCACAGTCTGATTATCTTTTCAGTGGCGACTTCCCTGTTATTCATCCTGTTCTACCGTCCATCACTTTTCTTTGCAAAAAAAAATATGTGGGCGCTGCCTTCATTTCTGCTCGGCAGTCTTCCCTGGTGGATTGCGAATATCCATTACCGGTTTATCACAGTACAACTCCTGCACGATCAGCCGGACACTCCTTTTCAGACGGGGATTTGGAACATGTTCCACCACATCCTGCCGGGACTCCTCTACAAAGAGCCGATGCTGAATCCTCCCCCCTACCGTTTATACTTCTATGGAACCATTTTCGTGCTCACAGTGTTATTGCTGGTCCTGTATTTCATTCCTGTGATCAAAAAATTTCATTTTTCACCTGCAAAAGAAAACCGTTTTCTTTCCCTCATACTCCCTCTCATGGTGACAGTCACCATCGTCATTTTTATCTGTTACCGTTTTAGAAGAATGACTTCTCCGCGGTTCGTTTTATCCATCTACTTCCCTATTTCCATCATGATGGCGGCCTCTTTTATCTGGCTCATGGAAAAATGGAAAAAAACGGCGCTGACCCTTTTAGTTATTTTTCTCCTTCTCAGAATTGAACACGGCTATTCCGGCAGCCGGTATATTCTGGAAAAGTCCAAGCGGATATCGGATCTGATAGATGATAAATTCATGACTCCTTTATCCACCCTGAATGAACCTATAGGCGTCACCCCCACATCGGAATTCCGGAAAGCCCCTCAAATTGATTTTCTTTCCAAAGGGAAAATCCAACTGGCCTCTGCCGCCATTTTTCAGGAGAAAAATAAAACCATCGAATTGAATGCAGACGCAGCAGAAAACCCTTTCCTGCTCTATACATCCACCGGATTCGAATACGACCGGTATCTATCCGATATTCTCCCGGTTCAATACGATTGTCCTGTCCGTAATGACCAGATCACGGTCCTCAATCATATCCGCTATGAGCCCCGGTACTGTTACCGCACCCTACCCCTCTCTGTCTCACACACTCATTCTTATTCCTTCCACTATCATGGCGGCCTCTTTGACCGGAACCATCGCACCTGTGCCATGGCTCAGAAAATCCGGAATCGCTATCATATCCTGGTCAAACTCTCACAGAGTACGCAACTAGGTAAAATCATTTTCTTTCCTCCTGACTTTCTTCCTTACAAAAAAAATGACCTGCAAATCAATGTTTCCGATGATGGAATATCATGGACAAAGAAAATCAAACAGAACCGGATCATGCCCGTTTATACGTCTTCACATAAAATCTACTTCAACTGGATCCAGGCCCGCTATGAATTCGAATTCCCTCCTGAAAGAGTCTCTTATGTTGAATTTGTCTCTTCCTCCCCGTTTTCAATGGCAGAATGCTATTTATTTGAACCCTTGCCACTGATTCCTCGGGGAACAGAAAATGTCGCTTCCCTGGCCGAATGGATCAACACGCTGGGAATAGAAAAAGTCTTTGTTGAAAGACATCTTTCAGCAAAACTCATCAAATCATCTCTTCTGAAAAAAACTGTCGTAGTTCAACCCTTCAACGATGCTCTGTGGTACCCCATGCCTGTTGACGGGCATTTCACTCCTGAAAAGGAATCCTCCTTGATCCTATCGGTTCCTTCCATGAGCCGAGATTTGTCGCAATTCCTCGATATCTATGGATTTCACTATCAGCGGATAAATCAGGAAGGACACGACTGTTTCTACCAGTTCTCCGGAGGGCCGAAAACCATCTCCTTCTACTGGAATCAAATGGGCCTAACCGTTCAATCTCCCCGGGAAGATCATCTGAACTATCTGCTTCAAGCTCTGCAAACCACTCGTCCCAGTGTTCGTCTTCAACAACTTCTCCATCTTATATATGAATTATCTCCGACCTCCAGCATTCTTGATAAGTTCTTCTCTTCGATTCAGGATCCCTATCTCCGTTCACGGCTGACAAAATGGTCTGAAAATAATCAGCGAATCTTGAAACCATGCCGGGTCGACTTTGAATCTTCCATCCTCCTCAAGGGATATTTCCTGAAAAACAAGAAAACCCGTCAGGGAGACTTCATTCAGGCCTGCTTTCTTCTGGAAAGAACCGGCCCCTTATCGAACTCCCCTGCTTTTTTCCTTCACTTTAACAGGGATTCAAAACTCCTCTTTCAAGGTGATTTTGACAGAAATGAAGACAACAAAACTGCGCTGGAATGGCTCCTTCACGAAAATCAGCGGATCATCCGAATCATCCCTGTTCCTCCGGATGTCAGGAATTTGAACGATCTCATCGTTAATTTTGGAATCTGGCTTCCTGACTCCAGGGACAAACGATGCTTAAAAATCAACGACTCTTCACTGCCTTTGGCCAGCAATGCAGTGACACTGGATTCGAATCTCATAAAATAAAGCATTATGCAAACCATCTCCAATGGGGATATTGTCTGACCATACGAACCGGATGAATCAGATCTTTGATATGGCTCCTGTCATGGGGGATTCCGGATTAAAATTCGGACATGGGGTCCTCGCCATCGGAAATGTTCGGTAGTTCCTCTTCACCAAGAAAGAATGGAAATCTCCCATTTGTGCCGTAATATACCGGAAATTCAAATAATGAGTAAAAATGAAACCCGACACAGCTATGAGACATATTATAAAATAAAAAAGGTGGATTTTTTCAAAATATCTGGTTATTAGTTATTAATAGATTGCACATATGCAAATTGAAACAGGAAGATAAGCAGCTCATGAAGATTAATTGAATCATCCGGAAAGCAGGTGAAGTGAAACAAAAACTGGAAGAAGAAACTATACTTTTTATCAGCATCGTGAAATGGGTGATCCTGTCTCTGATAGTTGGCTCACTGGTTGGTTTATCCACGGCCCTGTTTATTATCACTCTCAATGAATTTACGCTTTATATCCATGAGGGATGGACATATTATTATCTTTTGATTCCGGTGGCTCTCCTGGCATCAACCTGGTTTGTTCAGAAATTTGCACCCAATGCCAAGGGGCATGGAACCGAGAAAGTCATCGAGGCGCTTCATAAACAATCCGGATATATTGCCCCACTGGTAGCTCCGATAAAACTAATCGCAACAATTCTGACCCTGATTTTCGGCGGAAGTGCAGGAAAAGAAGGCCCCTGTGCGCAGATCGGCGCTGCTTTAGCTTCTTCGTTTGCCTCTTTATTGAAACTGAACAGACAAGACAGAAAAAAACTCGTTATCTGCGGAATAAGCGCCGGCTTCGCTGCTGTTTTCGGGACCCCGATTGCAGGGTCCCTCTTCGGTGTGGAGGTCCTTTTTGTGGGGACTCTTCTTTACGACGTGCTCCTTCCATCTTTTATTGCCGGGATCACGGCCCACCAGGTCGCTTCCAAATTGGGCGTCACTTATTTTTATAATCCTTTAAAGCAATTGCCTCCTTTTACGGAGAATTATCTTTTTAAAATAATCATTGCCGGTTTATTTTTCGGATTATGCTCTTTCTGTCTTATTGAATCATTGAAATTTGGTGAAAAATTATCTGAACGCTTTAAAATCAATTCTTATTATAAGAATATGCTGGCCGGTGTGGTTTTGGTCATTTTAGCCTTGATATTTTCTTCCAAGTACCTCGGTCTGGGACTGACTCCTATTGAACAGTGTCTCAGGGGAAAAAGGGCTGATTTTTGGGATTTTCCTCTAAAAATCATCTTTACTGCTTTGACATTGAATTTTGGAGGAAGCGGCGGAATCGTGACCCCGATTTTTTTCATCGGAAGCACGGCCGGAAGCGCTTTTGCTCCCTGGCTTCATATGAATCCTGCCACAGCAGCAGCCATAGGGATGGTGAGCGTTTTAGCCGGTTGCGCCAATGCACCCATAGCAGCCAGCATCATGGCGATTGAACTTTTCGGCCCGACCATAGCGCCCTACGCATCTATTGCGGCTGTCATCAGCTTTTTGATCACAGGTCACAGAAGTGTCTTTCCTTCACAAATCCTTTCAATGAAAAAATCATCATCGATTGATGTCTTACTGGGACAGGAAATCGATGATGTGAAAACATCCTATCACCCTTCAGAGGGGAAAATCCTGAAAAGATGGTTCAAATAATCCATCTGAATTGATCATTCTCGTCATTTCTTCAAGTTAAGCCGGAGATTCAGGAAAGCAGCGCATTCTCGGGTATGGGACCATATCCAATGCATGGCATAGGCTGAAAGAATGATGAAATAAGGATCCAAAACAAATCTCAACCGCATCTTGGGAAGGAATAATATGTTCAACAGGATTGTCAGGAGAACATAACATAAAAATGGAAGATGACTGAGAGCGTCGGCTTTTTTATTCATGACAAGCAGAAGAGAACCGACAAAGATAAATACGGTCAATTGAGGGAATCCGAACATGACCTGATGGAATGAAAAAATGACAAAAGAGGGAATGCTGTAAAAATGCCTTGAAAATAAAGGAATCCAGAACAAAAAGGTGAAAAAAAGGACGATTCTTCTTTTGTAAGAATGAAACAAACAGGCCAGAAGGAAAAATACGATAAAAAATCTGCCGCTATAGCTGTTGTATTCGGATCCCAAATGAGGCGAAAATACGGATTTCAGTTTAAGCGGAATTCTTTTCAAAAATGTCTGGGGATTACTTCTGATAAATTGAAAGGCCGCTTGTGTCAAGTAATGGTCCTTCTTGACTTCATCCTTCGCGATATCTGCCGGCAATTCCGGAAGCGGAACCAGATTTCCCTTGGTGCTGTCCGGATGAGGATTATTCCCGTAATAAAGATTGATGCCTCCGCTAGTCGTTAAAAAAACAGGAGAGCCCAGCACGAGATAATTCCTCATGGCCCAGGGTCCCAGTATCGATAAAAAAATCAGCAAGCTCAGGAAAAAGGCCGTGAAAATTTGTCTAGCTGAAAAAATGAGGCTAAAAAAAATACAAGGTGTACACAAAAGAAGCACAATGTTATTGGGGCGGCATAAAACCGATAGTCCCAGAAGCATTCCCATGAAAAATGATCGCCAATAGAATTGATTCACTCTGGAAGCCATACGAACCAAGAGCGATGAAATGAATGTGGCCAGAACAAGGAGACAGCTCAATGTTTCCGTCATGATATGGGAACTCATGTAAATAAAGGGCATGAAACCACTGGCCAGGGTCATGGCAATCAAAGAAATACCGCGGCTGGAAAATAAGAGAAAGGAGAAATAAAATATGGCCAGAAGTATCCCCAGATTGAGTACGGCCTGAACCAGACGCACTTTGATGATGAAATTTTCTTTTCCGAATAATTGAATGATTCCAGCCAGAAAAAGAGGATAAAGCGGGGGTCTGAAGGCGGTTGGTTTCCCGGATTCAAAGTAAGTATTTTCTGTTAAGGTGGAGTAGGACCCTCTTTGACAAAGTGAAAAAGCCAGCTCCGCATATTGCGGCTCATCCATGGTCATTGTAAGCGGTTCACAATACATGCTGTAATAAAAAGCAGACAAGGCATTGATACCCAATAAAATGCCAATGATGAAAGGAAAGGATAATGACTTCAAACGGTTCATTGCTTCTATTAAAGATCCTTTTGATACAATTCCATCTTGTCCGGACATCATGATGCTAAATACAAGATATCGAAAAAATATTCTACTTTTTCCGAATCAGAAAATAACAAACTATTATTAAGACAAATGGATTCAGTCTGGATTGTCACACGCTGAGACTATTTGCTGTAAAAAATTAAGCTGTATCTTTCCATGAGTCTTGATATAATTTGCCGAAAATAGCGACCTGAGGTTAAGGTTTGGACTGAAACTGAGGGGTAATAGCAGCATTACCCGGCCTGTTTCAGCCGGGTTTTTTATTTCAGGGGGCATAAACTTGAATAAGGAGAAAATATGGAAAAGCAGGTCGGAGTCGTGGCTGTCATCATCAAGGATAGAATGAGCGCTTCACGCAAAGTGAATGAGGTTTTATCACAATACGGAGAAATGATCATCGGCAGAATGGGTATTCCTTATCATCAGCGCAATACCCACATCATTAGCATCATTGTGGACGGGACCACTGATGAAATCGGAGCCATGACTGGCAAACTGGGATCCATCCCTGAAGTGCTCGTGAAGTCAACTTTGGTCAATAAAACAAAAGGTTGTTGTTCTCAATAAGGCGTCAAGCTTTACGGATCATGATATGAATACAGATATGAAAAAAAAAATGTCAGCCCCCCATGTTACCAGACACAGCGTGAGGGCTTCTGCAATCATCCGCTCTGATCAGATCCACCGTTATATGGACCATGGAAGGGATTTCATTCAGGATGATCTGATCTGGGAAAAAATTCATAAACAGAAAAATCCGGATCCTGTGCGGATCAGGGATATCATTCAGAAGTCATTGACAATCCAAACCCTGAATCCTGATGAAACAGCCGCATTGCTGAATGTGAAGGATAAAGATTTATGGCAGGAAATGCGGGGGGCAGCCATTGAGGTGAAAAAACGGGTTTATGATAACCGGGTGGTGACTTTTGCCCCGCTTTATTGCAGTAACCTTTGCATCAACAATTGTCTTTACTGCGGATTCAGATCAGAAAACAAGGCCGTGCAAAGGAGGATGCTGACTCAAGCTGAAGTGAGAAGAGAGACCGAAGTCCTGGCCGGAGAAATCGGCCATAAACGCCTGATTGTGGTCTATGGAGAGCATCCAAAGACCGGTCTTGATTACATGATAGAAACCATCAGGACTATTTATGATGTAAAAGTCAAAACCTATAAAGGCACAGGCAACATAAGGAGGGTGAACGTCAATGCGGCTCCATTGAGTATCGATGATCTCGTCCGGCTGAACGGGTCCGGCTTGGGAACGTACCAGGTTTTTCAGGAAACGTATCACCATGAAACGTACCGAAAACTCCATCCTGTTAATACGGTAAAAGGAAACTACGCATGGAGGCTCTATTCTCTGCACCGGGCCCAGGAAGCAGGGGTTGATGATGTGGCCACCGGTGTATTGTTCGGCCTTTATGACTGGCGTTTCGAATTGATGGGACTTTTGTATCATGCCCGTGATCTTGAACAAAAAATGGGTGTCGGCCCTCATACGGTTTCCTTTCCCAGGCTTGAAGCTGCCATCAATACCCCCTTTATAGACAAAACACCTTACCGTGTTTCAGATGAAGATTATAAAAAAATATTGACCGTTATTCGTCTTTCTATTCCCTATGCCGGAATGATCATCACTGCCAGAGAGACTCCGGAAATAATAAGGGAAATGATTCCCATGTGTACACAACGAGATGCTTCCTCCCGTATCGGAGTCGGTGCTTACAGCGATCCTTATGAAAAGCAGGAGGCCCATCGTCAGCAATTCATTCTCGGGGACACCCGGTCCCTGGATGAAGTGATCAGGGAGCTGGCGCAGATGGGATACATCACCTCTTTCTGCACTGCAGGGTATCGATGCGGAAGGACTGGAAAGCGTATCATGGACCTGTTGAGGAGCGGGAGAGAAGGCCAATTCTGCAAGTTAAACGCGGTGTTGACCTTCCGGGAATGGCTGGATGATTTTGCCTCCGAAGAAACTAAAAAAGCCGGCGAAACCGTGATTCAAAAAGAAATGGAAGAAATAAAAAATCGTTGTCCTTCCGTTTATTCCAAAGCCATCTGTAGAAAACTGGATTCCTACTACGACCTCATTAAAAAAGGCGACAGGGATTTATATTTTTAATGGTCTGATCTCCCGGATTCTGGATGGGAGTTATGAGATTAACCGGCTAGCTGGCCGCAAGCGGCGTTGATATCCTGTCCAAGACTTTTTCGGATGGTTGCGACAATTCCTTTATGGTTTAATTCCTCCTGGAATTTCACGATGCTGGGATACGGGGAAGGCTTAAATGGTTCTGAAACAGATTGGGCTGTATTCCAGGGAATGAGATTGACTTTAATCCTGTGGAGCCCTTTCAAGAAAGCAATGAGTTTTTCAGCTTCCTGGATGGAATCGTTCACACCCTGGAGCATGACCAGTTCAAACGTGAGAGGTCTTGTTCTGGAGCCGATCATTTTCTCATATTGAAACGCCCATTTTTTTAAATGTCCGAAGAAATCCTCATGATGGGACGGTACCAGCTTTTTTCGGATGTCATTGTCAGCGGAATGCAGGGAAATGGCTATTTTGACCTTCGGCCAGCCCGGATCTATAAGAAGTGCATCCAGCTGGGGGAAAAGTCCTACCGTAGAGAGAGTCATTTGGTTGGGGCCAATGAGAGCATATTCAGCCATGAGTCTCACAGCTTCTTTCACATGGTCATAATTGAGCAAGGGTTCGCCCATCCCCATCAGTACTATATTGGAAATTCTTTGAGGAATTTGGTCTTGTGACTGAGATGACAAAAATTTTTTCCAGAAACACACCTGTTCAATCATTTCCACAGCGTCAAGATTCCGGAAAAATCCCATTTTCCCTGTGGCGCAGAACACGCAGTTGATCGGACAGCCGACCTGCGTTGAAATGCAGACTGTCCACTGTTTTTTTGGATTGATCATCAAAACGGTTTCGATTTTCTGCCGGTCATACAGGGTAAGGAACGCTTTACAAACAGACGTATCGTCTTTTGATTTAATAAGAAAAGATTCAGAAACAGAAGAGGAGTTCAATTTTTCTTCCAGGGACAAACGGAGGGTTTTTGGAAAAGGAAGAACACTATCCCAGCCCTTAAAATGCGGAGAAAAAAAAGCATGCCATGCCTGTTTGATGCGGTAAGGAGATTCTGTTTTCAGTATTTGTTGTAAATTTGAAACGGAGAGATTGAGTTTCATTTTTTAAAAGCCTCGCATTTTATCTATTATGTTGTATAATAAGAAAAGAAAAATCCTTTCCGGTAAACAGCCTGGTTTATATCATGAAAAATAAGAGTTCAATAAATCTATTCATTCTATTTCTTTTCAGTGTTTTTATTTCCGTTCAGGACGGCTTTCCTATTCACCGTTCCCGAAACCATCAAGCATCTACAAAATAAAATATTCAGAACAACTTCAATTGTGTTTTTTCATCTCTTGCCTCTGTCTCTCAATCAAAAAAAAAACATTCAGATTGAATTTCCATCTGAATGGACCTTTCTTCCTGAAAGGGTCGTGCATCCAAAAGTGCGGGAACAAAACCTACCTGTCAATCATTTTACCGTGGCAGTCGTTTTTCTTGATGAAGCCGGAAATGTTTTTTTTCTTAAAAGAAATGAAGACCGGGGTGGAGTCTGATCCTTACCTTCAACCACCCTTTATCAGGAATATGCAGAAAATGATCCCGGATTACTGCAGAAAATAAACGAAAGCCTCAATCATTATCTGGATGCGGATGTGGAAGAAGTAAAACTCATTGAAAAAAGAGCAGGATATAGAAGGGACCGAGATTCTGAATATGGCCAGTTGATGCATCTGGTTTTTGCCAGAGTGCATCATGGCAAACCGGAAAATACACAACGTCCTGATAAAAAAAGAACAGACGGGAAACCCAAGTACACGGATCGAATCACCATGAATCCCCGCCGGTTTTTTATGAGTGATGAATACACCATGAAAGGTGCCGGTGACTGCACAAAATTACTGATTCATTCCATCTTCTTTGAAGAAATAAATGAATTTATCTCCCTGCATCAATTATATCATGTTGATGATGTGTTCAGAATTTTCGATGAATTCAAAACTTTTATCAGAGAAAAAGAACCGTTTCATCCAACCGAGCCTTTGTTTGCAGCATAAATAAATGGGAAAAGCCGCCTGCTTCTTTCAGCACAGATACTTCTAAGTCTTACTCATAGCAAAATAGACTAATTTTATAAGGGATAAAGGTTATAAGCCTATTCATGCGGATCGATTTTCTTGAAACAAGAAAATCGATCCGCATGAAAAAAGTGTTTGGAAAAGGTTCCGGAAAAACCTTTATTCATAAAAATTTTTCCGGTCATATTCTTTTATGTCGTCTGGTCTCCGCGGGTGATGACGATTTTCCCCGTGCGGATCATTTCCATGAGGTCATAATTTTTCAGGAGCTGGGTCATGGCATCCAGTTTTTCACTGCTTCCGGTGCTTTGAATAACGAGAGAATCTTCCGTAAAATCAATGGTTTGTGCCCTGAAATGCTCCACGATTTGCAGAATTTCGGTCCGTTTTTCCAGGGGACATTTCACCTTAAACAAAGCCAGTTCCCTGCTGATGGAATCGCTTGGATTATGTTCCTGGCCATGGACCACATCAATCAGTTTGCAGACCTGTTTGATGATCTGGTCCAGTGTTGAGGCTGATCCTGTAGAAACAATGGTCATGGAAGAAAAACGGTCATCCGTTGTAGGACTCACGACTAATGAATCGATATTGAATCCTCTTCTGGCAAAGACCTGGGCAATACGGACCAGAACTCCGGGTTTATTATTCACCAATAGGCTGATGGTATGTTTGACTGGATGATGGTTTTGCATAATGATTCCTTTGATTATTTCGGCTTTTCTATGATCATGGAAGAATAAGGAGCTCCTGCCGGAATCATGGGGAACACATTGTCTTCCTGAACAACTTCCGCATCCACGACACAGGGGCCGTCGTTGTATTCGAGGGCCTGTTTAATGACTTTGTCCACATCGCCACTGCGTTTGATTTTATATGCTTTGGCTCCGTAAGATTCCGCCAGTTTCACAAAATCCGGATTGCCTTCGAGGTTCACTCCTGACAATTTATTGTCGTAAAATAATTCCTGCCACTGGCGCACCATCCCCAGATAATGGTTGTTGCTGATAAACACCTTCACAGGGAGTTTATGGATACATGCCGTAGCCAATTCAGACATGGTCATTTGAAATCCGCCGTCTCCCACAATGGCAATAACGGTTTTATCGGGTCTGCCGAACTGGGCTCCGATGGAAGCGGGGAAGCCGAAACCCATGGTTCCTGCGCCTCCTGACGAGACCCAATACCGGTTGTGGCGGACTTTATAAAATTGAGCAGTCCACATCTGGTGCTGTCCGACGTCTGTCACGACTATGGCTTCACCTTTGGTGAGATGATAAATCCGGTCTATGAGATACGGAGTTTTCAAGCCTCCGTGTTTTTTATACTGCAGGGGGTATTTTTTTCTATAGTGATGGATTTGTTTGATCCAGTCCTCCGTGTGCAGTTTTTTAACCTGCTGGACCAGTTCCTGGAGAACGGCTTTGGCGTCGCCTGTGATGCAGATATCCGGGCTGATCAATTTTCCGAATTCCGACGGATCGATATCCAGATGAATTCGGAAGGCCTGAGCGCAGAAAGCGTCTACTTTCCCCAAGATCCTGTCATCCCACCGGGACCCGATAGAAAAAATCAGATCGCATTCCTCCACTGCTTTATTGGCATAGGCCGTTCCATGCATTCCCAGCATGCCTAAAGAAAGGTCGTGATCTTCCGGAAAAGCGCCTTTTCCAAGAAGGGTATTGACAACCGGAATGTGCATCTTCTCAGCAAGCTCACGGACTTCCTTTTGCGCATTTGAAAGCACACAGCCGTGCCCGATCAAAAGGAGCGGTTTTTTCGAAAGATTCAAGGCTTCTACAGCTTTTATTATCGATTCCGCATCCCCTTTTTCCCTGACATGATAGCCAGGCAAATCCATTTCAACGGATGGAGATGCGGTGCAGAGTCCTGAAGAAATGTCTTTGGG
>JAFGBW010000102.1 GCA_016932965.1 Candidatus Auribacterota bacterium | reverse complement strand
CGTGACGCAGTGCCACCTTTTGCATGGTTTCCATTGCTAGTTGATTATGATCCACTGCAATATTGAGACTTTCAAATACAGGAGCCATTTCATACTGGGCAGGGGCCACCTCATTGTGTCGGGTTTTGGAAGTGATGCTCATTTTCCAGAGTTCCATATCCAAATCTGTCATGAATGCAGAAATCCTGTCTTTTATGGATCCGAAATACTGGTCTTCCAGTTCCTGGCCTTTGGGAGATGGGGCACCGTATAAGGTTCTGCCGCAAAGCATTAAATCAAGCCTTTTAAGATATAAATTTTTGTCGATTAAGAAATATTCCTGTTCAGGACCCAGAGTGGATACGACTTTTTTTGCTGTTGTGTTTCCAAAAGCCCTTAGAATCCTCAAGGCTTGTTTTGAAACAGCATCCATGGATCTCAGTACGGGGATTTTTTTATCAAGAGCCACACCTGTATAGGAATAAAAGGCGGTTGGAATACAAAGGGTCACGTCTCCTTCTGCATTTTCTTTTAGAAAAGCAGGAGAGGTAGGGTCCCATGCCGTATATCCTCTAGCTTCAAAAGTGGCGCGTAAGCCACCGGAAGGAAATGAAGAGGCATCCGGTTCCCCTTTGATCAGTTGTTTTCCGGAAAATTCGAGGGTAACGCTTCCATCTTCCATCGGGGAGATGAAAGAATCATGTTTCTCTGCTGTTGATCCAGTTAAAGGCTGAAACCAGTGAGTGTAATGGGTTGCTCCTTTATTGATAGCCCAATCTTTCATGGCATTGGCAATCACATTGGCCACTTCTAATGAAAGCGATCGGCCTTCCACAATGGTTTTTTTGAATTCCTTGTATGTTGTCTTGGGCAGAAGTTCCTTCATCACTTTATCATTGAATACATTCATCCCGAAAATTTTAGCCGGATTCTTTTCTTTTTTCATGTTCATGCACCCTTATTGAGAGTTGTTTTTTTATGAATAGACAACCATTCTCCCTAGTCGGGAAATGGATTCTATTTTTGAGACGATTAAGCAATAACCGTGCCTGATGAAGCATGACGGAATGAATCAGGTCATCCTATCAAAATGGTATATCATGAAAGGTCTTTGAAGTTATAAGGATTTAGAGGATGCAAAATTAATTTTATGCTTTATAAGATCATTGAGAAGTGCATTTCATTTTGAAAAGAAAATGTTATTCTGTAATGAAAATATTGATTATTTTTTAACCAGGAATGATTAATATATAATCAATCATTTTGAATATGGATCATTTGCGATAAATAGGACATATTCCTTTTATGGATACGATTGCGACTGAATGGATTTGAAGGAATGTTCATGGATATACAGAAAAAAATAAATAATCTGAAATTGGTTCATTATATCGCCGTGGAGATGAACAAAGCCCATACGACCAGGGAACTGTTGGAAATCATCCTTGAGCGCTGCATCGGTCTCACCAATGCCACAACCGGTACGGTCATGCTCATCGACCACGAAAAGGCCGTGCTGGATATTTTAGCCTACAAGGGAATCCGTCCTAACGTTGCGGACACTACCAAACTTAAAATCGGCGAAGGAGTGACGGGATGGGTGGCTAAAACCGGTATCCCCAAACTGTTGAATGATATAAGAAAAGAACCCCGTTATGTGAGCATCAGAAAAGATCTGATGTCTGAACTAGCCGTGCCCATAAAAACAGATGCCATGCTGATTGGAGTCATCAGCGTCGACAGTTCCATGGTGAACGCTTTTTCAGAAGACCATCTTGAACTTCTGACCATGGTTGCTGAATTATCAGCCCAAATCATATTGAGAGAGAAGACCCAGGAAAGTTTGGAGTCCAAAGTGAATACACAGGATGTTTTGATATCCGCGTTCGATATCCTGGAAAAGGAAAATGATCTCAACTCCGTCTTCAATCAGATCATGGAAGTCCTGAAAAATAAGATGCTCATCATCAGAGGTATGCTCGTCTTATTTGACAAGGATGATCCGGGTTCCCTCAACATCAACTGCGGATACCGGATAAGTGATGAGGCAATGAAAAAGGGCATCTATAAAATCGGAGAAGGGATCATAGGAGGAACTGTTGAGAGCGGCAAAACCACTTCCATCAGGGATGTTTCCAAAGAACCGAGATTTCTGAACAAGATGAAATTGAAAAGAGCCGGATTAGGACGTGTTTCATTCATCGCCTCGCCTATAAAAATTGATCATGATGTGATCGGAGTCCTGGCCATCGAATCGAGATTCGAGAGTGACAGGTATTTTGAAGACGTGACAAAAACCATGACGTTACTCACATCCATGATATCCTACAGGGTCAGAAATCATCAGTTACAGGAAGAGGAAACCCGGCGTCTGATAACAGAAAATCTTGAACTCCGTGAGGAGCTGAAAACCGGGTATAGTTTCAGAAACATCATTGGAAGAAACGAGAATTTGAGGAAGGTCATTGAACAGGTAAAAACCATAGCGAATACGCCCGCATCTGTTTTAATAACTGGAGAGACAGGAACAGGTAAGGAGCTTATTGCAAAGGTGTTGCATTTTTTAAGCGACAGAAGGGACAAGAGGTTTGTCAGCTTGAATTGCGCGGCTATACCGGAAAATCTTCTGGAATCCGAATTATTTGGATATAAAAAAGGGGCCTTTACCAGCGCCGTTTCAAACAGGACCGGCAAGTTCGAGCTCGCAAGCGGCGGGACCCTTTTCCTTGATGAAATAGGCGATATGCCTGTTCATTTGCAGGCAAAGATTCTTCGAGCCATACAAGAAAAGGAGATAGAACCGTTAGGGTCTGATGAAACGGTTAAAATAGACATAAGAATCATTACAGCCACGAATAAAAATCTTGAAAAAATGGTGCATGAAAATAAATTCAGGAGCGATTTATTTTTCAGACTGAATGTCATCACCCTGAGATTGCCGCCGTTAAGAGAAAGAAAAGATGATATCATGCTTTTAGTGGATTATTTCATTAAGAAATACAACGCACTTTATCACAAGAATGTGACCGGGCTTGATCCTAAAATCAAAAATATTTTGTTGAATTACAACTGGCCTGGGAATATCAGGGAACTTGAGAATATCATCGAAAAGGGTGTTGTTTTAAGCAGAAAAGATGTGATTGACAAGTCTGTGCTGCCTGACCAGATGCTGCATCATGAAACCGGACATGATCATGAGAAATTCGATATTGAAAAGTGGATTTCCATTGAAAGTAAACGATACAGTCACTCGGATATCTATTCGGGTGTCATAGGCAGGATTGAGAAAATCCTTATCGAAAAATTATTGGTCCAGACGAATTACAATAAATCCAGGACTGCTTCCATACTGGGGATAAACAGGAACACATTAAAGGCAAAAATCAGAGAATACAATCTGCTATGATGATTGCATATGTGAGGATCACTGTTTGAATATCTGTTCGAGTTCGCGGTAATTGAGCTCTTCTTTTTTAAGCAGTTCCTCCACCAGACGGTCCATGAGCACGGATTCACGCTTGAGCATGTCTTCCACATCCTTCAGGCATTCCTGCAGGATGTCCTGTGTTTCCCTGTCGAGCTTCTGTTTGGTTTCATCGGAAATCAGATGAGGATTATTTTTCATCAGAGAATGGAAATTCCCGATTTGTCCGCTTTTTCCCATTCCCCACCTCCAGACCATGTTGTTCGCGAGGTTGATGGCGTTAGAAAAATCGCTGTCCACGCCGGCACTGGTAGCCTTACATTTTAATTTTTCAGCGGCATAGCCTGCCAGTGAGACTTTAATGCTGGCTAAGAGTTCATTTCTATCCCCGCCGGTTTGATCCCCTTTACGGCTCTCCCAGGAAACCCCCAGAGTTTTTCTGCGCGGTACAATGGAAAGCTTAAAGGGAGGATTGTTCGGCTCGAAAAAATACGTGGCCATGCAGTGTCCGGTTTCATGTATAGCTGTGGCTCTTTTTTCATCATCGCTGACCTGAATTTTTCTTTTTAGGCCCAGTTCAAATCGCTCGCGGGCCTCCTCAATTTCTACAATGCCGAACTGTTCTTTTTTCTTCCTGGCAGCCAGGAGAGAAGCCTCCCGGATGAGGTTGGATATTTCTGCCGGGGACCACCCGGCTGTGATACCGGCAAATTTTTCGGGGTCAACCTCCTGGGTGTTGCAGGGATGTCCTTTTAAGTAAAAAGCAAAGAGTTTTTTTCTGTCTTCCCATGTGGGAAGATCGACGTATATTTTTCTGTCAAACCTTCCCGGCCGTAGTAAAGCAGGATCCAAAAATTGTTCGTCCATGTTGGTAGCGCCGATCACGATGATATTGTATTCATTGCTTTTTTCTTTTATCCCGTCCATTTCCACCAGCAGTTGATTGACGGTGGAATTGCGTTCAGAAGTCCCGCCGAACCCCAAATCTTCCGAGCGTTTGGCAGCGACAGCGTCTATTTCATCTATGAAAATAATACAGCCGTTTTCTGACAGGGCCTTTTCTCTCGCCTCCTGGAACAAATTCCTGATTCTGCTTGCACCGACTCCAACAAACATTTCGACAAATTCCGAACCGGAACGGCTGATGAGAGGCACACCCGCTTCATTGGCAATGGCGGACGCAAGATAGGTTTTTCCGCATCCTGGCGGACCGAATAACAGAAGACCCTTGATAAAATTTCCGCCGGACTTTTTTAAGATCACTCGGTCCCGCATTAACTGAACCACTTCTTTCGCTTCTTCTTTCGTCTCTTCCATGCCGATGATCTGGTCCCAGCCGATCATCCCTTCTTTTTTGTCCCTTTGCCCTGTTTTTACAGTATAGGTCAGCCGTGTTTTACCGTGTTTCTTAAACAAAAACTCCATGGAATCATAGTCCAGTTCTGAGTGTGTGAGAAGTGATTCTGCCATTTCATCCAGAAGCGGTCTTTCTTTTCTTAAGATTTCATTCACTTCCTCGAGACATCTGCTGATCAAAACTTCTTTATCTTTTTCTGAAGCCTGACCTTGCGGGGAAATCCCCAGGACGCCAGAAGTTCCCATGCCAAGATACAGGACCATGAGATCGCTCAGTTCATTGACATTTTTCAGGTCGCTTTCCACTGCCGTTGAAGTGACTCCGAACCGGATTTTTTCAGCGGTGAAGCCGGCCAGATTGATCTTGATGTAACCCAGAAGTTCCTCCTTATCGAGAAGAAATCGTTCTTCTTTTTCCATGAGCCAGGTCACGCCTTTTCCGGATGCTTTTCTGGGAATGATACTGGCTTTGAAGACATCCTGGGTCGGCACCAAGAGATAAGTGATGATTGCCTTACCTGCCTCATGATAGGCTGATATCTGTTTATCTTTTTCGGAAAGGGTGATTTCCAGCCTGTCGCCGAGAGAAATCCGTTCATGAGCCTCGTTGAATTCAGTTCCATCCGGTTTCATTTTATTTTTACGAATGGCAATCAATGACGCCTCACGAACCAGATTGGCAATATCAGCCGGACTCTTACCGACAAGCAGCCTGGCCAGTTTGTCGATATCCGTCGATTCCTGGTTATATTGTATTTTACCTAAATAATATTTTAAGAGGTCTTTTCTTTCCTTCATGCCGGGTAAAGCAATATGGATTTTACGGTCGAATCTTCCTGCCCGCATCAGAGCCGGGTCCAATTCGGATTCATGGAAATTTGTCGCAGCTAAAATGACGATATTGTCCTGTTTTTGCACCAGTCCGTCCATTTCAGTCAACAGCTGATTCACGGTGGCGTTATGATCATGCTGTCCGCTAAAACCCATATCGGTCCTTCTTGGCTGTGCAATGACATCAATCTCATCTATGAATAAAATACATCCGCCATGCAATTCAGCCATGGAACGCGCTTCTTGAAAGAGACTTTTCATCCTGGCAGCACCCATTCCTACAAAAATTCCGACAAATTCACTGCCTACAGCGGATAAAAAGGGTAGCCCTGTTTCCGTGGCAATGGCCTTGGCAAGGTATGTTTTTCCTACTCCAGGAGGGCCCATCATCAAGACCCCTTTGATGATCCTGCCGCCGGCCTTCTGGACTGCTGTTCTGTCCCTGATCAACCGGATGACTTCGAAAACGTCTTTTTTTACAGAATCCATACCGATGATGTCTGCCCATTTGACGTTGACTTTTTCCGGTTTAACTTTTTTTCGTCCCAGTTTGGAAAGCCCTCCCCCCATATAAAGCCAGTAATGAAAACCCGATGAAATAAGTGAAAAAACAATGGCATTAAAAAGAGCGATGCACAGCTGAAACCCCATTCCCGAAAGAGTCATTTTTCTGTAGAAAGATTCCGTGTCCCTGAATGCCTGGATCCCTACTGCCAAAATGTATAGGAAGGTAAAAATCAGAAAGGCGCCAAAGGTAAGCAAAAGGATGGTCTGCCAGTAAATTCTAAAATACAGTTTGATTTTATTCATTCTGTCCCCAGTTCTGTTAAGGAAAAAATTTTTTCCATTTGTTCAAAACGGTCAATGAATCTGACCGAATATTGTTCCTTCAGATCATATTTGTTTATGAGGGTTTCCTTCACCCTGTTTTTTATTTGATTGAACACCAAAAGGGGGGTTGTTTTTTTTAAGGGACGGATCGTATAATCTATCGTGAATTCTGATTTCGATAAAGAATAATCCATTTTGAAATTTTTCATTTCGAAATAATCATGCAGTTGTTCAAATACCTGAAGTATTTCCCGTTCGATGAGTTTAGACAGGAAATTTTCTAAGGTTAACTCAAAAGGATGAGGGGGGGAGCCGCTATGATTCTCATCCACTCTTCTTCTGGAATATTCCGCATACGGAAGATATCCGTACTGAAATTGAATCATGTCTTTTATTATTCCCATGATCAGGGCATATTTGAGAGACCGGGTTTCCTTCATGCAGATGATATAGGTTTTGGGAGGGGAATCGATGCTGAGCACAATGCGATCAAGGGATTTCAAAATTATTTTCATCCGGATCAGCGCGTCTTCCTGGTAGGATTTATCGTCAGCTGTACGGAGTGCATCTATCCAAGTTTCTATCCATACCGTATCCCCTTGCATATGGACTGTGACAGGTAAGCTGTATTCATCATTGCATAAGGTTTCCAAAGAGTGAGAAAGGGATTTTCTCTGATAGGATGGGGACAGGTCTGTTTTTCCGAGAAAAAAAAGAAAAATGCCCGTTCCGGCAAGAAGAGCGGCTATGCTGAGAGAATAAAATATTTTAACAGAACCCTGTTTTTTTATCATATGGATTCTCTTAGGTAATGAAAAAGCCGTTTTGGTCTTCCCGGTTTTTCCGCCTATGCGTTTTTCGTTAAATAGGATCATTTTTCAGCCAAGTCCTTATAAACATGATAAGCTGCTTTTCCGAAACATACAAAAATTACTTTTTTGGGCAACTCATGCTCAGTTAAAAAACGTTTGACTTCATTCACGGCAATTCGGGTGGCTTTTTCCAGGGGATAAGCATAAACCCCTGTGCTGATAGCAGGGAAAGCGATGCTGTTTATGCCATATTTTTCAGCCAGAATCAGGGCATTTTTATAACAGTTTGCCAGTAGCTCAGGTTCCCCATGGGTGCCTCCATGCCAGACAGGGCCTACTGTGTGAATCACCCATTTGGCAGGAAGATTGTAGCCTTTGGTTATTTTAGCCTCACCGGTCATGCATCCTTGAAGTGTTCTGCATTCTTCAAGGAGTTTGGGACCGGCTGATTTGTGAATAGCCCCGTCTACCCCTCCTCCGCCTAAGAGAGTGGAATTGGCTGCATTGACGATGGCGTCTGTTTTGCATGAAGTGATGTCTCCTTCAATCACTTCAATTTTTTCTGTTTTTTCCATGTTTTGATTTTGTCCTTTCTTATGGTGATTCATGTTTTTATCATGCCATTTCTTCAAGGGAATATGTTTATGTCAGTCATGATGTTTTAAACTAGGTTCAACTAGGATGGAGTGAAAGTACGCCTCTACTTTTTGATTTTTTCTGCCAGAACAGGATTCAGTTTTTTTAATTTCTGAAGATAATAAGACGCCTCTTCCTGTTTGTTTATTTTGATGTCGCATAAAATCAAATAGTAAATGGCGCGGGGATTGTCCGGTTCATGCTTTAAAAATTGAATGATTTCCTCGCGGGCTTTTTGATGATCCCCGGTTTTGAAATGGATCATTCCTGAAGTGCTATAGGCCTGATACAAATCCGGATTCAATTCTATTGCTCTGGACAGATAGGTGAGGGCTTCATCATATTTTTTCACCTGATAGAGATCGTAGCCCAGATTGTAAAGGGAATAAGTGTTTGTCGGCATCAGTTCCACTGCCTTCTTGAAATAGGGGATCGCTTTTTCATATTCTTCTTTATTGGAATAGGCGGAGCCCAGATTGTTATTGGCAATGGGATTGGGCGTGGTCACTTCTATTGCATGGGAAAAGACACTGATCGAATCTTTCCAGGTTTGTATCTGATGGAACGTAAGACAGGATAACACCAATAAGATGACCAGTCCTGGCAATATGACAAGATAACGGTTTATTTTATGATTCCATACAGAAAGAATTTCTCCCCACAGCATGATGAAGAGCCCAATATGGGGGATGTACGTATACCGGTCCGCCATGAATTGTGTCCCAACCTGGATAAAACCGATGACAGGAATCAGCGTCCCCAGAAAAAAAAGCCAGCCGGTCAAAAGCCATGGTTTGTTATATCTGCACCTCACGATAACAAAAGTGATCATGGTTATGATCAAAATGCCTGGAATGACATGCGATAAAGGCCAAGATCCCTGATGGGGGTAATAAATAGCTAAATTTGTCGGCCATATGAAATTCAAAATATAGTAGGAATAAGCCATGATGACGCCTTCTATCCGGCTGAAAAAGGGCAACTCTTCTAGGCTCATCATGATGGCGCCTTTTTGTCTTTGAGCATAGAATGACACAATCAGAAACATCACAAGCAAGACCAGGAATGGAATTTTTTCCAGAAAAAGCTGAAGATTATTTTTTTTATTTAAAGACATTTTGGTCCTGTTTAAGGGCCAAAAATCCAGGAGCCATAGCACAAAAGGAAGTGTGAGGGTCATGGGTTTTGATAAGAGCCCTAATAGATAATAAACCAGTGTCCCCGCATAGTGGAACCGGGAATCCGTTTTCATGTATTTGAGATAATGGATCATGGATAAAATCCAGAACAGGCCGCTTAAAAGGCCTTTTCTTTCTGATATCCAGGCAACAGATTCTACTCTCATAGGGTGAAAAGCGAAAACAGCCGCGATAAGACCGCACAAGAAAATAGGTTTGGATTGATCACGGGTTAATAATAAAAGAAAGACAAAAAATAATATGCTGTTGATCCCATGCAGGAAAACATTCATCATGTGGTATCCGGCCGGATTCAGGCCGAATAATTGGTAATCCAACAGATAAGAAATCCAGGTCAGGGGATGCCAGTTGGACATTTGGCAGGTAGTAAACGACCAGATGATGTTGTTTAGAGATAGACCCGTATGAATTTGTGTATTTTTTGTGATGTATCCCGGGTCATCGTAATTGATAAAATCGTGGTTTTTTACCTGAAAATAGAGGATCCAGATGCCCAGAAATAGAAACAGGCCGATTAGAATCAGGAGAAACCGGTCCGGAATTCTGTTTATCAAATATGAAAATACTCCTGAGTCCGTTTTGGGACAGGATGAGTTCAAAGCAGGAAAAGATTGATTGTTACCGCAGTTGATTTTTTTTACAGACTTGACCATGCTCGACCCTGTGTGTTTGAACATAAAGATAGTTTTAACAATGAATAACACAGAAGACACTAAAAAATTTTTATATCCAAAATGTATGTTAAGTTATATTTTCGATGGAATATCCATGATGGCTGTTTGTACCCCTATTTCTGTGAGTGAGGCATGATTCAGGCATTTCTTGGCTTGTTTATTTTTTGTTCAATAGCATGGCTTTTCAGTGAAGACCGTAAACGTTTTCCCTTTAAATTGGCATTCGTCGGAATAGCTCTCCAGATATTGATTGCTTTTATCTTTTTTCAATTCCCCGGATTCAAGAGTTTTTTTCTGATATTGAATTCATGTGTTTCTGCACTTGAAAAGGCGACAACTGCGGGGACTTCATTTGTATTCGGATATCTTGGAGGAGGGAGTCTTCCTTTTGATGAGAAATTTCCCGGAGCCAGTTTTATCCTGGTTTTCCGCTCTTTTCCTCTGATATTGGTTATCAGCGCCTTGTCCTCCCTGTTATTTTACTGGAAGATTCTTCCTGTTGTCGTGAAATTTTTTTCATGGATTTTTCAAAAGATATTGGGGATCAGCGGAGCGGAAGGTCTGGGGGTCTCTTCCAATATCTTTCTGGGCATGGTGGAGTCCCCGCTTCTTATCAAGCCTTATTTAAAGGACATGACGCGGAGCGAATTGTTTTCCGTCATGACGTGCGGCATGGCAACCATTGCCGGAACCGTGATGGTGCTTTACGCCGCTTTTTTGAAGAATATTCTTCCTGATGCGATGGGACATATCCTGGTAGCATCCGTTATCAGTATCCCTGCTTCAATTATCGTCTCCAAAATCATGATTCCTGAAAGGGAGTCGCCCACAGCAGGAAACATCACTCCTTGTTTCCGTGCGACAAGCGCTTTTGACGCCATCAGCCAGGGAACCATCCAGGGAGTCCAACTGCTGATCAATATAGTCGCCATGCTGATCGTGCTTGTTGCGCTCGTCCACCTCTTTAATCTGATCCTGGGTGTTTTCCCCGGTATGGATGAGAAACCAATGACTCTGCAACGTTTGACAGGGTTTCTTTTTGCCCCGGTTACATGGCTCATGGGCATTCCCTGGAACGAAGCTCAGGTTGCAGGTGGATTGATGGGGACCAAGACAGTTTTAAATGAATTGTTAGCCTATCTGGATATGAGCCGGCTCCCGGAAGGGGCGTTGGGTTCAAGAAGCCTTTTGATCATGACTTATTCCATGTGCGGATTTGCCAATCCTGGAAGCCTGGGTATCATGATTGGTGGAATGAGTACGCTTGTTCCTGAAAGAAGAGATGAAATAGTTGCAATGGGGTTTCGAACCATTGTTTCAGGTACTCTGACAACCTGTATGACCGGTGCGGTTGTGGGAATCATCCCTGTCATGAATTGATTCAGCAGATGTCTTTTTCATGAATTCCAATATATTGGACACAATGGAATCCGCATTTAAGCCATACTGGTTGAATAGTTCCTCACGCGAACCATGAGGAATAAAGTGATCAGGGAATCCAAAGCAATGTCCTTTCACGAAGATTTGCCGGTCGTTGAACTGGCTGAACACATATTGTCCGAATCCGCCGGAACAGGCATTGTCTTCAAGGGTAAAAAGCAGTTGAGTTTTGTTGACTGAATTGCTGAGGATGGCTAAATCCAAAGGTTTCACCATTCTGGCATGGATGATTTCCGCATCCACTCCGGTTGATTTTAATTTTTCTCCAGTTTTTAAGGCGGTTTCAAGCATGGTTCCGGAAGAAAGAATGGTCAGGTCCTTACCTGTCTTGACGATAGTAGCTTGCCTATTTTCAATGGGCTCAACAGGAATCAATTCTTCTTTTCCGTATCCTTTGGGATAACGGACAGCGATTGGCCCTTTGTGTGTTAGGACAGCATATTCCAGCATGAGCCGGAATTCCGCATAATCGCATGGGGCCAGAATCGTCATATTGGGAATGTGGCTTAAAAAGGAAAAATCAAACAGCCCCTGATGGGTTTCACCGTCTTCACCCACGATACCGGCCCTGTCAATGGCAAACACCACATGGAGGTCCTGGGCTGCCACATCATGCAGAATCTGGTCGTAGGCGCGTTGAAGAAAGGAGGAATAAATGGCAACGACCGGGATCATGCCGTTTAGTGCGAGACCGGCAGCAAAAGTGACCGCATGCTGTTCCGCAATGCCGACATCAAAAAAACGGCTGGAAAATTTTTTAGAGAATTCATCCAGTCCTGTTCCTTGAGCCATGGCGGCGGTGATGGCCACAATTTTTTCTTCTTTTTCAGCCAGGGACAGCATTTTCTTTTCAAAAATGTCCGAATAACTCGGTCCTTTATTTTTCAGAACCGAGCCGGTTTCAACTTCGAACGGAGCAATCCCATGGAAGAGATGCGGATTTTCCTCGGCATGGGAGTATCCTTTTCCTTTTTGCGTGCAGATATGTATCAATACAGGGCCTTTAAGGGATTTTACTGTTGAAAAAATTTTCATCAATTCAGGCAGGTTGTGGCCGTCAACCGGCCCCAGATATTTAAAGCCGAGTTCCTCGAAGATCATGCCGGGTAAAATCAGGTATTTGATACTGCCTGTGGCTTTATCAAAAACTTTAACAGCGTCTTTTCCGATCCCGGGTATTTTATTCAAAATGGAGTGCATATCATCCATGACTTTGAAATAAAAAGGCTGGGATGTGATTTTTCTTAAATAGGCGGAAAGCCCCCCCACATTCTTAGAAATAGACATGGTATTATCATTCAAGACGACTATCAAGTTGGAGGAGGATCGTCCTGCGTCGTTTAATGCCTCAAACGCCATTCCGCCTGTCATGGCGCCGTCTCCGATTACTGCGATGACGGAATGTTGTTCCTTTTTTAAATCTCTTGCTCTGGCAAATCCAAGAGCCGCTGAGATAGAGGTACTGCTATGACCTGTATTGAAGCAGTCATGGTCGCTTTCGCAGGTTTTAGGAAATCCTGAGATTCCGCCCCATTTGCGGAGTTTTTGGAACCGGTCTTTTCTGCCGGTCAGCATCTTATGGACATAGGATTGATGGCCGACATCCCAGATGATTCTATCAATAGGTGTGTTGAAGGAATAATGAAGAGCTATGGTCAGCTCTACTATACCCAGATTAGATGCCAGATGCCCTCCTGTTTCTGATACGGTTGTTATTAGAAAGTTCCTGATTTCATTAGAAAGCTGGTTCAATTGACTGATGTCCAGCTTTTTCAGATCATCCGGGGACTGAATTAGTTCTAATAAAGACGATTCATTCATAAATAGTGCACATCATTATATCGTTTATAAAATATATTAAATAGAGAATACACCACGAAGAGCACGAAGAAGAACGTACGCTGGATATCTTAAATTTGAAATTTGTCATTTGAGATTCATCGTGCTTTGTGGCATGATGACCATCTTCACGGTCTTTGTGGTATAAATTCTATAAAAAATCGAATAAAATGATAACATGGGTGTAATAATAAATAAATTATTTTCTTTTGAATAAAATTGCATAAGGGAAAAAAGAGAGGAATGATTTATGAATAAAGTGCTTATTATCGGAGCCGGAGGAGTAGGAGGAGTAGTGACGCACAAATGCGCCCAGATTCCGGAAGTGTTTTCAAAAATAGTGTTGGCCAGCAGGACGTTGTCCCGGTGCAAAAAAATCAGGGGCCAGATTTTAAAGAAAATGCCGGGCAGAAAAATAGAAACAGTTCAATTGAATGCGGATAGAGTTTCTGAGACAACGGCTTTGATCAAAAAAGTTAAACCCCAATTAGTGATCAATGTAGTGCTTCCGTATCAGGATTTGGCCATCATGGACGCCTGTCTGAAAACCGGAGTTTCTTATCTTGACACAGCTAATTACGAACCGCCGGACACAGCCAAATTCGAGTATAAATGGCAGTGGGCATACCGGGAAAAATTCAGGAAAAAAGGCATCATGGG
>JAFGBW010000101.1 GCA_016932965.1 Candidatus Auribacterota bacterium | reverse complement strand
GGCCTGAAAAATGCCATGTCCGGCGAGATGATCGAATTTCCAGGCGGAGTCTTTGGGCTGGTCATGAATTTAAGGGAAAAGAACGTTGGAGTCGTGCTTTTCGGCCAGGACACCCTCATTCATGAAGGAGATGAGGTCAGGCGTACAGGCCGGATTCTGGAAGTGCCTGTCGGCGAAGCCATGCTGGGGAGAGTGGTGAATTCACTGGGTCAGCCTTTAGACGGCAAGGGTCCCATCAATATCAGTAAGACTATGCCGTTGGAGCGGCTTGCCCCCGGAGTGGTGGACAGGAGATCGGTTCATGAATCTTTGGCCACAGGGTTGAAAGCCATTGATTCCATGATACCGATTGGCCGAGGTCAAAGAGAACTCATCATCGGCGACCGTCAGACAGGAAAGACCGCTATTGCATTGGACACCATCATCAATCAGAAATCATCCGGAGTCAAATGCATCTATGTGGCCGTGGGCCAGAAGCAGTCCACGGTGGCCCAGGTGGTCAAAACTCTCGAAGAGACAGGGGCCATGAAATACACGATAGTGGTTTCCGCCACGGCTTCTGTTCCGGCGCCCATGCAATACATTGCGCCTTATGCCGGATGCGCCATGGGGGAATATTTCCGTGACAAGGGGGAGCATGCCCTGGTGATATATGATGATTTGTCCAAACACGCCGTGGCATACAGACAGATGTCATTGGTATTGAGACGTCCTCCCGGCAGAGAGGCTTATCCGGGCGATATTTTTTATCTGCATTCAAGACTTCTGGAAAGAGCGGCCAAATTGAATGAAAAACTGGGCAGCGGGTCTTTGACGGCGCTTCCTATTATTGAAACCCAGGCAGGGGACGTATCCGCTTACATTCCCACCAACGTGATTTCCATCACGGACGGACAGATTTATCTGGAACCCGGCCTGTTTTATTCAGGCCAAAAACCGGCGGTCAACGTCGGGCTTTCTGTATCGAGAGTCGGCGGTTCTGCGCAGATCAAAGCCATGAAACAGGTTGCAGGAAGACTCAGGCTGGATCTGGCGCAATACCGGGAATTGGCCACGTTTGCCCAGTTCTCGAGCGATTTGGATGCCGCCACGCAGGCTCAGCTTTCCAAGGGTGAAAAAACCCTGGAAATCCTGAAACAGGATCAATACGTTCCCATGCCTGTTGAAGAACAGGTCGTGGTCATTTACGCTGCCGTGCATGATTATCTGAAGAATCTTCCCAAATCCAGGGTAAAGGAATTTGAAAGGAAATTCCTTGCCTTTTTAAGGGAGAATCATCCCGGCATATTGAAGAATATTGCCCGGGAAAAACAGATCACCCGGGAGAACGAAGAATCCTTAAAAGTTAACATAACCGGATTTTTATCCGCTTTTTAAAAAGCGGATATTGTTGGAATGAGTATTCTGAACAATCACAAGGTTCGAACGTTTATAGATAAGGATTGCATTTTATATTCAGGGTTATTTCGCTTTCATGGGAACAGAATGTTCCCATGAAAGCGTGTATAAAGTTTTTTGAAAAGGGTGCGGGAAAATCTTTTGTCCACAAAAGATTTTCCCGCATATTTAATCTCTTTTAAAAATTCTAAGGAATCAGCTTTTGCCGACTTTAAAGGACATACGAAACCGGATCAAATCAGTTCTGGACGTGGAGCAGATCACCAAGGCAATGAAAATGGTGGCAGCGGCCAAGCTCCTTAAGGCCGAATCCTCTTTGCAGTTCGCCCAAGAGGTTTTGACGCAGCTGGAAGAGATATTGGCAGGCATTTTATGTTGTCATCCGGAATTGAAAGTTCCTCTGATGAATGAGCGGCCGGTTGAAAGATGCGGTTTTATGATCATGACCGGCGACAGGGGGTTGTGCGGGGGCTTCAACAGCAATGTGGTCAGAAAATTCTTAAAAGCCGCTGAATCTGCCGGAAAGGAGAAAACGACGATTTTTGGAATCGGGAAGAAAGGCAACGTTCAGTTAAAACGGGTCCATCTGCCCATGCTTCTGGAGAAAAACAATTTTTATACGGGTCTTTCTTTTACAAAGGCGGCGGAATTATTGGGGCTGATTCTGGAATTCTATCACCAAGGCCGGGTAGACGAGGTGAAGGTGATCCATACCCGTTACAAACCCAGGGAAGGAGAAACCATTCCTGTCATCAAATTGCTACCGTTCGATCCCTCTGTTCTCCGGCATCAGGGTGCGGCGGCAAGGGATTATCTCTTTGAACCTGAGAAAGAGGCTGTTCTGGAAAAATTGCTTCTTTATTATCTGCAGATGAAAGTGTATGCCATGCTGTTAGAATCCCAGACCTCAGAATTTTTTGCCAGAATGACTGCCATGGATTTGGCTTCCAACAATGCTACTGAGCTGATCCGGACGTTACGTCTGGATTTCAACAGGGCACGGCAGTCGGCTATCACAAGGGAATTGATTGATATCGTTGGTACGGCCGAGGCGTTGAAGGGTTAGTTATCTGATCAATAGCAGGGAGATCAATGATTAAAAACCACGGGAAACACGAAGGAAAGACTGAGTAGTGTTGAATTTTGAGTTGGAATATGATTTTCTCATTTCACCCGGTTCTGAAAATTCACAACTTTAGATTTTTCCTATTTTTTTCGTGATTTTAGTGAATTTCGTGGTTATAGAAAAATAAAAGGAGTTAGCCGATGATACAGGGAAAAGTGGTGGAGATCATGGGGCCTGTGGTGGATGTGGAATTTGATTCCGAACATTTGCCTGAAATCAATAATGCCATTCAGGTTTTCTTTGATGAGAAAGAGGAGAAGAAGGTGGTGGTGGAAGTGGCCGTGCATTTGGGGGACAACAAAGTCCGTTGCGTGGCCATGGCCCCGACTGACGGATTAAAACGGGGAGCCAGGGCCGTTGACACGAAAAAACCGATCATGGTGCCGGTAGGGCCCCAGATTCTGGGAAGGATCATCAATGTTTTGGGAGAGCCGGTGGATCAGAAAGGGCCGATTCAGGCCAAGCAGCATCTTCCGATTCACAGAAGCGCCCCTACGCTCAAAGATCAGAATACCCGGACAGAAATGTTTGAAACCGGGCTTAAAGTCATTGATCTTCTGGCCCCTTATGCAAAAGGCGGAAAGGTCGGATTATTCGGCGGAGCCGGGGTGGGTAAGACCGTTATCATCATGGAACTCATCAGGAATATTGCCGCAGAGCATGGCGGAACGGCTGTGTTTTGCGGAGTGGGAGAAAGAACCAGGGAAGGCAATGATCTGTATCATGAGATGACTGAATCAGGCGTGATCAACAAGACGGCCCTCATTTACGGCCAGATGACTGAACCGCCGGGAGCGAGACTGCGGGTGGGACTGAGCGGTTTGACCACGGCTGAATACTTCAGGGATGAAGAGGGACAGGATGTGCTTTTATTCATTGATAACATTTTCCGTTTTACCCAGGCCGGTTCCGAAGTATCGGCTCTTTTGGGACGCATGCCTTCGGCAGTCGGCTATCAGCCGACTCTGGCAACCGAGATGGGCGCTCTGCAGGAGCGGATCACTTCCACGCAAAAAGGGTCCATCACTTCCGTTCAGGCCATTTATGTTCCTGCGGATGATCTGACTGATCCGGCTCCGGCTACTGCTTTTTCGCATTTGGATGCCACGACCGTTCTTTCCAGGAAAATCGTGGAATTGGGCATTTATCCTGCCGTGGATCCGTTGGATTCCACTTCCCGCATACTGGACCCGAGAGTGATCGGGGACAGACACTATCAGGTGGCCAGGAGAGTGCAAATGGTGCTCCAGAAATACAAGGACCTTCAGGATATCATCGCCATTTTGGGAATGGACGAACTGAGTGAAGAAGATAAACTGACAGTGGCCAGAGCCAGAAAAATTCAGCGTTTTCTGTCCCAGCCGTTTTTTGTTGCCGAGACGTTCACCGGAACTCCGGGGAAATACGTGCGTCTGGAGGACACCATCACTGGATTTGAAAAAATATTAAACGGTGAATGCGACATGCTTCCTGAGCAGAGCTTTTATATGGTTGGCGCTATCAATGAGGCTTTTGAAAAGGCCAAAAATCTGCAGAGCGTCTGATGCAGCAATAGCATGACAACAATGAGAGCCAAAGTCAGGTGAGGGAATCATGCAATCTGGCCATTCAGGGAATTTTAATAGAAATAATTTCACCGCGGAGGACACAGAGAGCACGGAGATTAGAAGTTATGAGTGTTGAGTTTTGAATTTTGAGTTAAAAGAAATCTCATTATTCCAACTCATGACTCAAAATTTTTCTAATTTTCCTCTGTGCTCTCTGTGACCTCCGTGGTGAAAAAATATTTTAGATAACCGGTGCTATAGCGGGATTTTTATCAACCGGAAAGACATAACATGACATTAAAAATAAAAATTTTTTCAGGGGAGCAGATCTTTTTTGACGGGGAGGCGGATTCCGTTGTTGCTCCGGGAGAAAAGGGGTCTTTCGGGATACTTCCTCATCATACGGATTTCATCTCCATTTTAAAACCGGGAATCCTCCGGCTGACAGACAAAGAAAAAGAGCACCGGTTTACCGTTCAGTCAGGTTTTCTGGAAGTGAGTTCCAGCCAGGTGCGTGTTTTCGGGGACATGTCTGGATAAATCAATTTCCTGTTAGATCTGTTTTGGGAGCACGCTTTTTTATTTTTTCTGATTGAGCAGAGTATTGATTTTATCCACAAGGGGGAACAAAGCGTCCTTGGGTCTTACCTGAATATGGCTGATCTGGCCGCTTTGAATCATTTCATCCATTTTTTTTGATACCCTTTCAATGGGGCCGACAAAACGGTTGGTCAAAATAATCGCATAAATCAGGCAGAGCGGGATGAAAATGACACACAGGATTAAAATGGCGGATATAACGGGATTCACCAGAAGTTCCGGCTGGACTGCCTGCCCCTGATTGTAGGGTGAGGATATCTTGTCTATCAGATAATACAGGGCACCTCCAAAAATGAGAGTGGGAAGGAGCATGGCCAGAAAGATGCTCATCATCAGTTTATTCTGATGATAGGTCCTGATTTTTAGAATGTTTCTTTTTAACGGGGTTGGTGCGTTCATAAGTAATTCCTGAATGAAACGTTGAGTATTAATGTTTCCGTGTGAGTCGAGCCGTCCATGGTATTTTTAACCAGTGCTGTGATGGTGATCTGTAAATGGCGCAGGCTCAACAAATCTTCATTGGAACAGGCGCCGAGAAGGTTCAGCCCGTCGCTGAAGGTGATGGAATCCAGGCCTTCTGCCATAATGTAATCGTCCGTGGACCTGGCTGAACCTGATTTGGTGCTTTTGTATGTTTTTCTGATCAATTTCTCTCCGGACAGATAATAATGGTAGTAATCCGTATATTCCGGATCATATAAGTTGATAAATTGGCCCGAGGAATTGATGGAAGGGACTTTAACAATGAGCTGACTGGTTCCTGTGGTTTGTCCTGAAAAGGATGCGCTGAGTCCGGAGTACACTTTAGAGTAATCATTATCATAGAGTCCCTGGGAAATCAGCAGATCGTGTTTTAATTTATCCAATGCGGCACGCATATTGTTGAGGTTGATGGCTTTTTTGGTCGCTGCGATGCCTGATGTTCTGTAATAGCGGTAAGCGGAATACATTCCGCCGGATATGATTAAAATAACCGCCATGCTGACGAGAAGTTCCGTTAATGAAAAGCCTTTTTGTTTCATGAATCAGGCTCCTGCAGGAGGTTTGGAAAGGACGATTTGAAAGGTTTCTGATTTGGCAACGCCATTTTGGGAAATCCAGTTGAGTACAAGGGCCACTTTTTTCAAAGTGGGAACATCTGCTCCGTATTGGTCTTTATAGGGCACCACCGTGGCATTGACCGAGGCATTTTTCAAGCTGGTCAGTTCCGCCACGGTTGAAGACGTAAAGGATAAAGTGGATGTTTCGATCATGTCCCAGCCTCCTGTGGAACGCAGATAGCATATTTTTTCAGTCACATCGCCTAAAATCTGGGAGGCAATAGCGAGTTCCTGGGACTGCTTTTGAACCTGGACAATGTTACTCAGACCTTTCATGACCCAGGAGAAAATGACTAAAAATACAAAGATGGCGATCATGAGTTCAACCAGTGAAAAACCTCGCAGGACTCTTTTAAATGAAATGGGGGCGGTTTTCATGACAGTGTCATTATATTTCATTCCACCCGCTGAGTCCATACTTATCAGGAGCCACGCCGTCAATGATGCCCCACAGCCTTTCATCAAAATGTATTTTGGAGCCGTTCTTGGGGATGATCTGGTAGACTGCAAAGGCCCCGAAAACTTCGTTGGCGTTATTGAATTCCACCTCGTAATAAGGGGCATAAACAAAGCCGAAGAATGCCCCTCCGTTTTTGATGTTGAATTTTTTTGCCGGGGAAGCAAAATGACCGCTTCCGCATCCGTAGAGCTGTAATTTAGTCACATCGTAACTGCAGTACATGTTCACTTCATTGCCCTGGGAAAAGGTGAGTCCTCCGTCCACATAAATCCGCAGGGTGAAAACCTGGTCCACATCAGGAAGAGCATCAGGATCCGGCCCGTCTGCCTTTAACGTATAATTGACGATCGTGGCGCTATTGCCGAGGTCGAGGTTCCCGGTGATATAAATATCGGATTTTCCCTGAACGGTCAGAACAGCTCCGTTGCCGAGGTCAACATTTCCGTCAATTTTATAAAAACCTCCGGTGAATGTCAGGTTGCCTAGATTATTGGCCCCGATATAATGTCCGGATCCGTAACTGCCGCCTGAGGAAAGAGTCGCACTGGGTGGATTCGTCATTAAAAGATGCGGTGGGATGGCAACAGGTCTGAAGGTTGAGAATTCGCCTGTGCTTCCGCCGCAGTTGTTACTGGCAGCTTCATCTGCTGCGGTATGATAGACCATTCCGTTGGAGGGAGAGCCTGTTGAAAAAGTAGGCGCGGGATTGGGTGGGGCATAGATATGGCCTCTCACGATGGCCCCGGATTTTAAATTGATGGAATCGTCTTTGGTAAAAATATGTCCGTTGTATCCGGGGCTGGCTGGATTATAGATGCCGTTGGAATACGAATCCACTGTGAAGGCACTCATGGTGACCACATCCGACATGGAGGCGATGGCTCCGGGGAAGATGGGATGGATGGGCGAGGTGCCGGCTTTGATGGCATGGACCTCCAGGCCTTTTGTGACCGTCTGGTATGTTCCGTGGCTTTGAATCACCACATCATTGGGATTGGTATAGTTCACCACGATATTGACGGGTCCGATATCTGATCGATTCAACGTATAAGTGGACCCGCTGTTGGCCCAGGTATAACTGCCGGTTCCGGAAAAAGGAATGGATTGGGTGTTCAATTCATCCATGGCAATCTGGATGCCTGATTCCGCAAGGTATCGGGCTTTATTCCCTTCAAATGATTTGTGATTCATTTTATGGGTGGTGTATTGATAGTGCAGGATTCCGACCACACCCATACCCATGATGGTTGAAAAAATAATGGATACAACGAGGGAACTTCCCTGGGAAAGCCAAAGTTTGATTTTTTTCATCTTTTCCTCCTTCTGGCCCCTCTTAGGATCTTCAAATAACTATTTATTACAGGAATTTATATAATTAATGTTTTGTCACTAAAAGCTTAACCATAATACTGCAGTTTATATACCATTTTCTTGTATTACTTAATTCAATCGGAACAAGTTAACGTTATTGTCTATGAGAGAGTTATAGTATTCATGAAATAATTTTTCTATACATATGGTGCACAGAAAAATATATTGTAATATAATATTTCAATTTTTTCATTATTTACTTAAAATTGTAATATTATATTACCATAGTAAACAAGGATAATTCAAATACATAGCATCTGTTTTTTGTAAAAAAAGATGCTGGATCAGAAAATTTTTTTTGATGAATCACTCATCGGCAACGATTCATTTTTGTACCAGGCCTTTGGCAATTCCTTCAATGAGAAGGAGTCCGTCCTGGTTCGTGACAATGGTCTTAAGGACAAGCAATCCGATCCGTTCCTTGATTTCAATGATTTCAACCGTGGCAGTGAGCGTATCTCCGATAAAAGCAGGTTTTTTGAAAGTGAGGTTTTGTTCGCGGTAGATGGACCCGGGACCGGGGAGTTTATTCCCCAAAACCGCTGAAATAAGGCCCGCCTGCAGAATCCCATGTACCACAGGCTTCCCAAAGAGGCTTTGCCTGGCATATTTTTCATCGAGGTGAATCGGATTCTTATCCAGAGAGATTTCAGCAAATTGGATCACGTCGTTTTTTTCGAATTTTTTCGTGAGGGAGGCGGTTTGGCCCACTTTAAAATCTGTAATCACAGGCATATTCAGTCTCCTAGGAATAAGTTAATACGGTAAACAACCCCCTCAGGTTTTGGACTTCCAGAGTTTGACAATTCCGGAAGTATCTAAAATTAATTTTATCCCAGAGGACACGGAGAGCACGGAGGGGGCAGGCGAAACGCCTGCGATTAAATATATCCCATGCTCATCATGCAAAGGCATGATGAGCATCTCCGTGACCCCGTGGTGAAAAATATTTAATAAATTGATAAACGATAATTCCACTTAAAGTGGCTCAATAAAGTGGTGTTGAGCCAATAATAATTTCAAGCCGCCGGTTTTGCCGGTGACAGTTGATTTTTCACGCAGGAGAATTATTCCCAGTTTTTTCTATCCAGAAAAGAATAAAGTTTTGCGATCAAAAGAATGCCGCAGCCGGAAAAAATAATCCGGTCGTCATTGTATTTGAAAAGGCCCAGAAGGCTGACGGTGAAACCGCCTAGAACAATCAGCCACCAGGGGATTTCCACCAGACGCAGCTTATAATCCTGAAGCCGTGTTCCCGAAACCAAAATAATAATCAAAATGATCACGATCAATGTGTTGGACATGTTGTTATCCTCGCATGTAAAACCTTATAACGTAAACTCATCATGAGGTAAAAAGAAAAAATGACAAAGTATTTCTTTTGAATCCGGATGGAAATCAGATAAAATCATGATTCATCAAGGAGGCCGTTATGACTATGAAACCCAGTCAGAAGGAAGAAGAATACTT
>JAFGBW010000100.1 GCA_016932965.1 Candidatus Auribacterota bacterium | reverse complement strand
TTTCACGGGCTGTCGGGGAATTCCTTTCCGGTTATTGTGGCATCCGGAACCAGTTCCAGTATTCTGCATTATTCAAAGAACAGAAATCTTATAAAAAAGGGGGGCCTCGTTCTGGTGGATGCCGGAGGAGAATATGAAGGGTATGCTTCCGACATCACACGCACCTTCCCTGTGAATAAACGTTTCTCGAACCGTCAAAGGCAAATTTATGCAATCGTGCTCCAGGCGAACGAACAATGCATTCAAATGATCAGGCCGGGAATTTCCCTGAAAGAACTGCAGGATGAGGCTGTCCATGTTATTATAGACGGATTGATAAAAATGAACATCCTGAAAGGCGATCCAGAGAAGATCAAATCAAAAAAAACTCATGCCCTCTTTTTTCCGCATGGAGTGTCGCATTCCCTTGGTCTGGATGTGCATGATGTGTTTGTGCGTGAAAAAAAGAGAAAAAACCCGCCTTGTCTGAGGGCTGATTTTATTCTCAAGGAAGGCCATGTCATTACCGTGGAACCCGGAATCTATTTCATCCAGCCCCTCTTAACGGACAAAAAGCTCAGAAAGAAACATGCTGAGCTGGTCAACTGGAAAAAAGCTTTGAATTTTCTTGATTTTGGAGGCATACGGATAGAAGATGACGTCCTGGTGACAAAAAACAGCCGCAGGGTTTTAACCCGGGTTCCAAAAACTATTTCAGAAATCGAATCCTTGAGGAGCCGATAAAAGCATGAGACCGGAACGCATCCGCGAAGATATGAAGCCCCTTTCTATAACTATCATTATTCCTGTCAAGGATGAGGAAGGCAATATTCTTTCGCTCTGTGCAGAAATCGAAAAGTCAATGGAAACACTCAAGTGTTCCTGGAACTGCCTTTGGATCGACGACGGATCAAGCGACGGATCTCTTGATTTATTGAAGCATGTCCGGCAGAAAAATCCTCGGCACCAGTTCATTGTTCTGGAAAAAAATTTCGGTCAGTCTGCGGCGTTCATGACCGGTTTTCATTACGCCAAAGGGGACCTGTTCGTCACCCTTGACGCTGACGGCCAGAACAATCCTCATGATATTCCAGTCCTTGTCCGTCATCTTTTAAAAACCAAAGCCGACATGGTCAACGGCTATAGAAGTAAACGCAGAGACAGCGGAGTCCGGAAATTTTCTTCTAAAATCGGCAATTTTTTCAGGAATTGGATGACCGGGGATTCCATCCGGGATGTGGGCTGTTCCTTGAGGGTTTTCCGCCGGGAATGCGTCGAAGGGCTTTTTCTTTTCAAAGGGATGCACCGGTTTCTTCCCACTTTGGTCCGGCTGAACGGATTTAACCATATTGAACAAATTCCGGTCCATCACCGCGCAAGACATACCGGTCGTTCCAAATACGGCATCAGGAACCGCCTGTGGGTTGGACTCCTGGATACTCTGGCGGTACGCTGGATGAAATGGAGAAAAGTCAATCCCAGAGTTAAAAGCACTTCTCTATAATAATCAAAGTACCGCATGAGCTGGCACTGGATTATTAATTGATAAAATCATGTTATCCTTAAAAAAATAAAGATATATAAAACCACGAAAAGCACGACTCGATCCAGGATGGCAAAGAGGGACCCCAGCCTGCCTGGAAGGCAAGGACAGGATGTCCGTAGTCCAAACACACGAAAAAATGAATTCCGTATTATTTTTCGAAGAGAAGCGAGAAAAACTTCCGTGTTTTTTAGTGCATTTCATGGTGAGGAAAAATAAAAAAGAGGAGATAATTTCATGATAACGGCTTGGCTGATAATAGGTTTCCTTGGTCAGGGGATTTTTGCATCCCGGTTTTTGGTCCAGTGGGTGGTGAGTGAAAAGCAGGGTAAAAGCGTCATTCCGCTTGCGTTCTGGCACCTGAGTCTGGCAGGATCTGTGTTCTTGCTCTCCTACGCGATTCACCGGAAAGACGCGGTCTTTATCCTGGGCCAGATTTCCGGCATTTTCGTTTATTCCAGAAACCTCTATCTGATCAGAAAACAGAAACGTGTCCGCCTTGAGGCGGATTAGGAGAAATGAAGGGAACCCATTCTTTGACACAAAGAATGGGTTCCCTTCATGCTACCCTCCGAAGAAACCATTGGGCGCTCTCATTTTTCCTTGTTCCAAGAAAAATGAGAGCGCTGAATAAAAGTATTTTGAAAAGGTGCGGGAAAATTTTTATGAATATAAGTTTTTCCGCAAAATATATTTAATTTAAAATAAGGAGAACTCATCATGCCGTTCTTAAGAGTAAGTGTATCCAAAGAAGTGCCGGAAACGAAAAAGAAGGAATTACTCAAAACCTGGTCATCACTCATTGCCAGGCAATTGGGAAAACCGGAAAGTTATATGATGACCCTGTTTTCGCCTAGCGTTCCCATGACGTTTGGAGGAAGTGATGCCCCTTCCGCATTTATCGAGATCAAAAGCATCGGCGCCCTGTCTTCATCCAATTGCACGGCTTTGACCAAAAATCTGTGCCAGAGCCTGGAAAAAGAGCTGGGTATTGCCCCTGACCGGACTTACATCGAATTCACAGACGTCAAAGCCTCCT
>JAFGBW010000011.1 GCA_016932965.1 Candidatus Auribacterota bacterium | reverse complement strand
TGAGCCTGTTGATTCTAACGGCGGAACCGGAAATGTTATCCCTGATGATACCGCCGGAACAGGACAAACCGACGATGGCGGAACCGGGCCTGTTATCCCTGATGATACCGCCGGAACAGGACAAACCGATGATGGCGGAACCGGAAATGTTATCCCTGATGATACCGCCGGAACAGGACCCACTGACACTGGTGGTACCGGGCCAACCGACACTGGTGGCACAGGACCCACTGATACTGGCGGTACAGGCCCAACAGATACCGGCGGTACAGGAACAGGAGGGACTGATCCTGTCGATGACTGTTCCAGGACATCAGATCCTGCAACAGGCGATCCTATCGTAGATGCTGCTTTAGAATTACAAACGAAAACCTCTGAGGTCATATGCAGGCAGTGGCTTTTGAATCCGGACAGAAAAAATGCCCTGGGACTTTTAAGCAGTTATTATAATCAGGGATTGCCCGGCGACCCTTCTCAGAGTGTTCCTGTTGATTCCAATGTGGGATCATCATTATCCAGATGCTATATTTATGATTTCGGAGTGTTATTGGAGGATTACATTGTTCCCAACTTTGATGATCTGAACTCCCAGGAAATAGATGAAATATTAACCCAGGTTGAAATCCTGCTGACCCTTCAGAACATCGACAACACCTGGGACAGCGCCTACGGCAATTCCGGAGGAGTGGAAATGCCCATGCTCGGCCCCCTGGCTAAACTCGGACAGGGATTGTTATTGTTATCCGAAAAAATTGAGGATGCAGGCCTGGTCATACAGATTCAGAACGCTGTTCAAAACCTGGTAAACGCGATTATGGGAAATGCTGTTTCGCCCTCTGCATGGACCTTGTCCGTCCCTCATCAAACCACAACGTACACGGTTTACAGACAGACCCCTTATTCAGATGATTTTGCCAATCCTGAAGAAAATTCCCGTTTTGCCCAGCTTCTGTTGTCGTTGTATGATTTAAATACCGCCTCAAATATGGTCTATTTGAGGGCCGCAGAAGATATTTTTTCAGCCTGGGCCCGTTATACCGGTGCAGATGCCGCCACGTTTGCATTTGACCCGAATGGGCTTCCTGTATGGAGTCTGGCGAACTGGGAGGGTGCAGAGGGACAGGTGGAATTCCGCAAACTGGCACATCGTTTATATTATAATTATTCTGATGCCATCCAGCCGGAAACGCAAAGTCTTTTGGATGCCCTTTTCACAGCAGAATGGGTTTTGTCCAATGATACCTGGACGAATGCCACCTGGGGTGTTGATAATGTGACCTACAACTGGAGCGTCAATCCCGGTGAAACAACCACGACTATTTCGCACGCTCTTTTAAAACAATTTCATGCGGACGGTCTCGAGCATAACGAACTCATGCCTGTATGGACTGAGTTGACCGGAAATAACGCTTCAGCCTTATTGGATTCTTCTGAATTTGCCGTTGAAGAAGGATACCCTGATATTGCAGACACCCTCTATGCGGAAGCAGGAAATTCCGTGCTGACTTTAAACAATCTCTGCTCTCCTGAATTCGGCCTTCCTGCCATCATAGGACCCGAAGGATTTGGTCAAACCGCCCAATGGCCTTATCCGGGCACCCCTTACATTTATATGCCGCTCGCCCACCATGTGGATAATGCCTATGCCTGGAACGCCGCCAACAGCTTGATCCGATTACGTTACTCTGGGTTCATTGACAGTCTGCAGCCTTCTTCCAGTCAGGCAGAATTACTGAGTTCCGCCGCCTGATCGTGAATCATTTTTGTTGGAACAAAAAGGGTATAGAATTTCCGCGATATTATTTGAAAATGAACTAGCTAAAATCCAAGTGAAGTAAAGGAAGGAAATTACACCACTGAGCTCACAGGGGACACGGAGGAGGGAAAGTCATTCTGCTGTTTGACAGCAGAATCCAGGTTCCAAAGTTTATTCATGAACTTAAGAAAAGATTAAATCTCCGCGTCCTCCGTGGTGAATAAGGATTTCTTCAGCGTGCCTTAATTACTCTTTACGCAGGATCAACAGGGTCCCCGTATTTTAAAACAGGATTTCTGGCCGCACGGACTTCATCCAGCCTTTGACGATAGGTCGTAAGGGGAGCGTCATGCAGTTTTTCAGGCTGATTCCTGGCCTCATCCGCTATCTGCATCATGACCGAAACAAACTCATCAAGGGTATCTTTGCTCTCTGTTTCGGTTGGTTCGATCATCATGGACTCCTTGACAGTCAGGGGAAAATAAACTGTAGGGGCATGTATGCCGAAATCCAAAAGACGTTTGGCCATATCGAGGGTCTTGGCAGGGCTTTTTTCCGGGTGAGGTGTCATGACAAACTCATGCATGCAGAGTTCATTAAAAGGAACCGTGAACGTGTCTTCCAATTTTTTCTTCAGATAATTCGCATTCAACACGGCTGTGAGTGAGGCCTGTTTTAACCCGGAAAATCCCAGGGCATCGCAGTAAACAGCGGCTTTGAGGGCCACACCGAAATTCCCCCAGAATGATTTCATCATCCCGATGGTGCCGGGCCTTTTATAGGACCATTTATAAACATCGTCTTTTTTCTTTTCCACAAAAGGCACAGGCAAATAAGAAACCAAATGAGCCTTGACCCCGACCGGACCTGAACCGGGACCGCCCCCGCCGTGAGGAGTGGCCATGGTTTTATGAAGATTGACATGCAGGAGGTCAAACCCCATGTCCCCGGGCCTGGCAATCCCCATCAATGCGTTTAAATTAGCTCCGTCATAATAGGTCAAACCGCCCGCTGAATGGACCTTTTCACAGATGGAAACGATGTTTTTTTCAAACAAACCCGCTGTATTGGGATTGGTGAGCATGAAGACCGCCAAATCAGAAGTGCATTCTCTTTCAAGGGCAGCCATGTCCACCTCGCCGTTTAAAGAGGGGATCGTCACCACGTGAAAACCGCACAGCGAGGCTGAAGCCGGATTCGTGCCATGCGAGGAATCAGGCACCACCACCTTAATGCGTTCCTCTTTCCTGTCCTTAAAATATTTTCTGGCTATCAATAAAGCCGTCAATTCCCCGTGCGCTCCTGCAGAGGGCTGTAACGTAAAGGCGTCCATTCCGCAAATGACATTGAGACGCTGTTCCAGTTCATGCATCATCTGCAGACAGCCCTGAACATCGTCTTCATTCTGAAAAGGATGCGCATACTGGAATCCTTCCTCGGAGCTTACGTCTTCGGAAATTTTCGGATTGTATTTCATGGTGCAGGAACCCAAAGGATAAAAATGACTGTCCACCGAAAACATACGGCCGGCCAGACGCGTATAATGCATCACCAAATCGCGCTCACTCAGCTCCGGAAGACCGATTTCGTTTTTCCTTAAGAAAAACGAAGGCACCCTGCTGACCAGCTTCTCCCTGTTCAGCAAAGAATGTTCAGCAGAAAACTGGCCGGACCCGGATGCGGCTTTCTCAAAAAGAAGCTGTTCTGAAAGCGGAACCTTCATGCAAGGACCTCTTTCATGATTTCATAATAATAATCCAAATTTTCAGCTGTTTTGGTTTCCGTAACCGCGATCAAAAAGTCATTGGCATGGTCATGGTAAAACTGATTCAAACGGATACCTGCGGCAATCTGATTTCTCCTCAATTTGGAAAGGACAGACGCGATCTTCTTATGTTTGATCCTGACGGCAAATTCATTGAAAAAAGGCTTGTTATACACGGGAACAAGTCCGGGGATGGAAGAAAGTTTCTCCTGAAGGAGATGGGCTTTCTCAAAACATTCCTCACTGAGATTTTTAAAGCCTGTCTCCCCCAGATAAGCCAGATAAATGGCCGCCCTCAGGGCGCACAGGGCTTCATTCGAACAAATATTGGAAACCGCCTTCTCACGCCGGATATGCTGCTCCCTTGTCTGCAGTGTGAGAACAAAGCCACGCCTTCCGGCTTTGTCTGCGGTCTGGCCGACAATCCTGCCGGGCATCTTCCTCATCCATTCCTTTTTAACGCACATGAATCCAAAATACGGGCCTCCAAAACTCAAAGAATTTCCAAGAGGCTGTCCCTCTCCCACCACCATGTCAGCACCCAGATTTCCCGGCGCTTCCAGCATTCCAAGGGAAACAGGATTGACCACCGCGATGAGGACGGCTCCCCTGGCATGCGCCCATTCAGAAAGTGAAATCATGTCTTCTATGATTCCTAAAAAATTGGGGCTCTGTACAATCACGGCGGAGATTTCCTCTTCCTTTGGAAAAGCTTCGGCGGTCATGGTCCCTTCATAGGGCGTCACTTCAAACAAACAAGAACGGTCATTGAAGAGGTAAGTTTTCAACACTTCCGTATAATGGGGATGGAGATATTTGGAATACAATATTTTTCCGGGTTTGTTCCGGAGAGCCATCAGCACGGCTTCCGCCAGAGAAGTGGCCCCGTCATAGTGGGAGGAATTGGATACATCCATGCCGGTCAGCCGGCATAAAAGGGTCTGATATTCGAACAAACCCTGCAGCATTCCCTGGTTCGATTCCGGCTGATACTGGGTGTACGAGGTGACGAATTCCGGCCTTGAAGCCAGATGGTTCACAACAGACGGAATAAAATGCTCATAGACTCCCCCACCCAGATAAGACTGGATGCGGGTCACCGGTTCGTTTTCCTCGGCGAGATTCCTGTATTTCTTCCGGACATCGGATTCTTTCAATCCGGGCTCATCCCAGTTTTCCCTGCAGCGGACTTGAGACGGTACGGTCCGGATCAATTCTTCGAAATTCAAGACCCCGATGGTCTTCAGCATTTCTTCAATAATGGATTCCGAATGAGGAGTAAAATGCATGGCCTCTCCGCTTTCATTCCCAATTCTAAATTCTTAATTCTCAATTCTTGATTCTTGATTCTTGATTTAACATCCTCATTACACCAGCTTCCCGTAGGAAGCAGCGTCCAGCAGATTTTCTCCCGTATCGGTTGTTTCAAGCTCAAAAATCCATCCCTTGCCGTAAGGATCGCTGTTGATGAGGCCGGGATTTTTTTCCAGTTCTGTATTGACGGAAGTGACCGTTCCGGAAACCGGCGCATAAATATCGGATGCGACCTTGACTGATTCGACTACCGCCGCAACATTACCCGCCTCAAAAATTTTTCCGGTTTTCGGCGGTTCGACAAAAACAATATCCGTCAATTCATGCTGGGCATGATCCGTGATGCCGACAACAGCTTTAGATCCATTGAAACGCACCCATTCATGGGTCTGGGTATATTTGAGGTCTTCCGGGACAGATGAGGACATAGGCAAACTCCTTATGATTTTTTAACCCCGAAATACACGAAAAGCACGAAATTAATAATCAAAATTACTGAACGTAATTTAAAAAAAATCTTTCCATTTTCGTGTCTTGCGTGCATTTCGTGGTTTCTGATATTTTTATTCTTTAAGCATAACTGACCTATTGAAAACGAATTATTTCTTTCTTCTGTTTAACGGGACATAAAAAGGTTTTTTGACCGTAACCGCTTTCAGCCGGTTTGCTCTTACTTCCACTTCAATCGGGATTCCGATATCATTGGTTCCTTCTACCAATGCCAGCCCCATATTTTTTCCAAGGGAAGGCAGATAGGATCCGCTGGTCACAACACCTATTTTTTGGCCGTTTTTATAAACCGGGTAACCGTTCCTGGGGATGCCTTTGTCAAGCATTTCAAAACCAACCAACCGTCTCGTTCCGGGATTGTTAAGGAGCCCGGTTTTACCGATAAAATCTTCCTTGGAAAAATCCACGGTCCAGCCGATCCCCGCCTCCAAAGGAGTGATGGAATCAGACAATTCATGTCCGTAAAGTGAAAAACAGGGTTCCAGCCTCAAGGTGTCCCGGGCTCCCAGACCAATGGGCTTTACTTGAAAAGGAGCTCCTTCCTTGAGAAATCGATTCCATAAAGAAACAGCCAAGGCTTTGGGAAGAAGGATTTCAAATCCATCCTCTCCTGTGTAACCCGTACGGGAAATTAGCACTGGATCATTTTCAAATTTTGTTTCAACAAAATGATAGTACCCGAGAGAACTGACCTTGAAACCTATTTTTTCCATGAGAGAAAGGGATTGGGGCCCCTGCACGGCAAAAAAGGCAAATATTGGGGTGATATCCGCCACCTTTGAACCGGAATACCTCTTTGCCTGGGATGCAATCCATTGAAAATCCTTGTGCGTATTGGAGGCATTCACGACAATCAGATAATCTTCCTTTGACTTCTGATAGACTAAAATATCATCCACGATCCCTCCCTGTTCATTGCATAGAGCGGAATAAAGAATTTTTCCATTCGTCAAATGGCTGAGATTATTCGGGATAAGATATTGAAGAAAAGAAAAAACGTCTTTTCCGCGAACGGAGATCTGACCCATGTGCGAGATATCAAAAATCCCGACATGCTGCCGGACACAAAGATGTTCCTGGATGATGGAATCATAGGAAACCGGCATGAGAAACCCGCTGAATTCCACCATTTTTGCATGCAGAGCGAGATGCTCTTCATACAAAACCGTCTTTTTAGCTGTTTCACCCATGAAGCACGTCTTTCAAAATCTTAAAAAAGGAATTTAAGTATAGCTTATGCGGGTGAAAAAACAAAGGACTATTTAGCCGAATCACTATTATCCGGCATGACTCTGATCTTGAATCAAAGAGGATGCGTTAAAAAATAAAAACGGATGCGCATGAATCGGGATTTAAGAATAAAGCGGAAAATGAAAAACTATTATCTACTCAAATGATGGCGGAGCTGGACCTCATTCACATAACGGCTCAATATTTTTTCCTGGACCGAAGTGAGCGATAGAAAAAGCAGACCATAGGAAAAAGCGTAATTACTCCTTTCATTTGTTATCTTCTGAGCACGCTGAATCCTCACAGGAACCGAAAAAGTCACGGGGGGCTGTACGGGAAACAGAAAACTGAGTGTTCCTTCCGAATCCGCCGTCACATTGAAGTTGGCCGAGATACGCGCTCCAGCAACGCTCAAATCCGTCACCGTGACATCATGAATAAAACAACTGGAACTTTTGATGACGAATTTACCCGGAAGAGATATGGGCACCCTAAACGCCTGCCTGCGCTGAATCCGGGTGAGGCTGGACGGATAAGGAAAAACAAGGCATTCTTTGCCTTTGAAAGTCAGGATTTCCCCGCAAATACAGGAAAATTCAAAATATCCCTCAAAAGGAAATAATTTAAAAAAGAACTCCATTCCAGGAGTGAGAATAACACGCTGACCCTTTTGATACGGCCTCTGAATAAGAAAACGCTCCTCGTCACAGGAAAAAACATAGGTTTTATCGAATTGATAAGATGTGCCGATTTTGATGAAGACAAAGAGACTCTCTCCAGTGACCAGATATTTTCTGATAAAATTCTGATCCGTGATGATCTCTTTGTTTTCAGAATCCAAAGAGCACCCCTTTTCAAATCCGCCTCCTTGTCATCCGGCGGTCTGCTCATGAATCCGCTCAGTGTTAAGAAGCGGATCGATTCCACAATTCCTTGTATTTATAATACGCTGGACGCAGGACACGCATCATCGGCGTCTTTGTCCCGTTTCCATGTCCGCAGATGCCAAACCATTCCTCATAACTCCATCCCGACGGGAAGGGTCCGGGCCACTGGCCGATGGTTTCATGAACAGATGGAGAATACCGGGGAGGCTGCCCTGACTTGGCCCAGCCGTCCACCCACTGAAATAAAACCCCGCCTATCGCGTTTCCGGCTCCTTCTCCCAGATAGGAATTGTATTCGATATCCTTCCAGCATCCTTCGTCATACTCCATTTGTTCGGCAAACGCCACTTCAAAAGGCTGCCCCTCGTGAAAGGCCGGACATCCATATTCCATGATGATGGCAGGCCGGTCGATCATCTTCTTTACCCAGTACCATAAACTCCTTCCAAAACCGTGTTTTCCCCGGTAAGCATTGATACCATAAATATCCACATCCGGGCATTGCCTGGCAAAAATATTCAAAAACCCTAGATCCCCGTTGCAGATGGCAACAGGTCTATTCTTGTCCACGGACTTGATCCATTTCGCTGCTTCATTCACAAAGGCATAATATTCATTCGGTTTCTGCCCCGCGTTCCCGACGCCTCCGGTATGGCCGAAAACACCGCCGTAATTGTTCTCGTTTCCCAATACCCACATGCAGACATAGGGTTCGTCCTTATACTCCTCCACCATTTTCTTCACGCTTTCCAGCATGTTTTTCTTTTGTTCTTCATTCGTATAATCCGTTCCGTCATCCCAGGCTGCGCCGGACCCGACACAATACATGCCGAGCAAGTCTCCCATCATCGAATACAAACCGTATTTTTCATAAGCCGTCTTCAACAGCTCCTTGTTGGTGGAATGATGATACAAACGGATGCAGTTGGTCCCCATTTCCTTCATGAGCTGAAAATCCCCGACATTGGGTTCGTCCGGATCCTGAACATTATTACCGTTTTTATCCACCCAGGCTTCCAAAGGGGAATCCGGAAGGCCGTTTTCATTGGTGTCATATTTCATCCAATCTGCCATGGTTCCCTCGTCATAAGACTGGCCGACAGGCTCGGGCTGATAGGAAATAGATTTGACGAGAACAGGCCGTCCTTCCATCATAAACTGCCAGTCGCCGTTTTCATATTGAACCACTTTGCCATACTCCCCGCCTAATGTCTGAACCACTTTACCCGGTGATTTCGGATTTTTCTTGATTGTTTCCGTTTTAACGATTGTTCCGGGATTGATGGTATAGATGTCATTGCTGACGTCGTTATCAAAGCCGTTTTCCACAAAAATATCCGCATCAACCAGGGTGCATCCGATTTCAGGATGTTCACGAAGCAGGAATTCAATGATGTTGATGCAGGTGGGCCCGACATACCAGGGTGTCATCCAGTATGTCCATCCGACTGAACGGGGAAAATGCACCACGCAGGCATAATAGGCTTTGACCGCTTGTTTGAGCAACCCCGCCCGTTCCAGATTATGCGCGATATAAAATTGCTTGACCCCGGGTTCTTCATTTTCTTCAATGGCCCATTTGATATAGCAGGCCTGGACATCGGCCGTATTGACCAGATCCCATATGGAACCCTGAAGACGGCGTTCGGCTGTCAATTGTTTATATGCGGGATCGTAGTAAATGGTGAAATTATTCGGGAAAATCCCGTCCCCTGTTGCCTTGGCCAGGAGCATATCGTCCTTGACGACATATTCATACTCAGATGTTCCCATATTTTTGAATTCCCCGTATTGAGAATAATCCACAGGGAATTCCGTGCCTTCGTCATTCTGTTTAAACAACGGTTCAGCAAAACCACAGGAACAAATCATGAAAATAAGGCATAACCATTTGACGGATGATCTCATCTTTTTCCCCCTTCCTTTTCATAATAAATGTAGACATGTTTGCAATCCCCGCTCTTAACCAGATAGGTTGTATCTGTAACGCCTTTGGCCTCTGAGGGATAGGCAACAACACCTGCGGCCACTGTGAGGACCCCCTCCTCGTTCAACAAATAAACATGCTCCACCCTGCCGTTTTTATCTGTTATTTTGGACAGTTTGAGCTTCTGATTGAGAACAGGCTCATAGATGGAAAAAGTAACAGTCTCTCCAGCGACTTTTTTCTTTTTCGCGTTCGTGACATCAAACATCAGCTTGATCGGGGTTGTCCGGTTATTGGTATAGACGACATGCTCGCTCAGACTCACTGAAACCTGATAAGGCTCATCCATCTTCCTGGCATTATCAATATAAATCACCTGTTTTTTCACGTATTCCATATTGGTTTTGGCTTTGGCCTTTATTCTGAGCTCGGTTTTCCCGTCCGGCATCTTTTTCACGTTCAATTTCCCTGTAAACCAATGCGGAGAGGCACGCTTCAACGGTATCCAGTCCCAGTCCTGGTTTATCCCCACGCTGACAGACACTTCCTTTATATCTTCCTCCGTATAAATTTCCACGGGGCTGCTTTTACTGACTTTCTCAGAATCTTTCGGGGTGACGCAAATGGCCTGATTGAACTCCTGCAGGGCACTATAAACCGGTTTTTTCTGAAGTTCCCCGTTTTCATCGTAATAGCAGATCCCAAACCATTCCTCCGGATCAGCCGGTTCATGGACGTCCCAGTCGGAACCGTGATTGAAATTTTTCCACCATTCGTCTATCCATTCAAAAACACAGGCCCCTGTTGCGCCTCCGTTGAAAGCTTCGCGGTACATGTATAGAACCCCTTCCTGCTGTTCCACCTCGGAGTTTCCTCCATAACCCCAAAGTCCTATTCCGCCTTTGGAAGTGGAAAGCCCCATCTCTGTATTGATGAGAGGCCTTTTCGGAGCACGGGTGTTTTTAAGCCAGTTGACATATCCCCTGTATCCCATCGCGTGATTAACGGATTCAGGATTATAAATATAAATATTAAAAGCGGCCACGTCCCACATGTAATCGTCTAAGAAATCCGACTGAACCCAGTTGGACATGGTAACAACTGCATGAGGGGCCTGCTGCTTGATCTGATCCCGTAACAGCTTAAAAAAATCGTTGGTATTTTTATGCCCGACTGAAAACACCTGGGCAGGCTGGGGTTCATTTCCAACTACATACATCAAAACATTGGGCGCCTGGGAGCTCTCTTTGACGATGGGTTTTAATTGCTCCACAATCTGAGTCACCCTTTCAGGGTCGGTAAAATTCTGCTGGTATTCAATCCACATTCCCTGAATAACATACAGCCCGAATTCATTGGCCAGTTTAAGCTCCTCCAGTGTCATGGGTTTCCATGTCCGCAAGGTATTGAATCCCGCCGCCTTGATAATGGCAAATTCCTTTCTCTCCTGTTCCAGATCAATTCGTTTTGTATTGGGCTGCTCATGAGGACGGCAATTGGAATAACCTATTCCTTTGATCAGAAAACGCTCCCCGTTAACGATAAACCAGTCCTTTTTAACCTTGATGGAAGCCGATTCCGCCTTTATTTCAAGAGGCCGGATCACTCCAAGGATAAGAAAAAAAACCATTATATAAAGGGGTATGCTGACAAAATATCTCATCGATTCACTCCAATTCTTTTTACGGTTAGCGTCCCCATCTTTTTTTCCTTCCTTAAAATAATCCTAACTTCCTTCTCGACTGTTTGTTACAATTATCCCCTTCCTGATCCTTCAGGTACAAACAGTCAAAGAGATTTTTTTATCATAAAATAAAACTGACCGCCAAGTATTTTCACTACTTCACGGTTAAATCAGTTACCCCCACCAAAAGAGAAAGCTTCAAAAAGTTACCGGCTCAATGCAGGGGCATGATCTTGGATCATGTTTTGTTATTCAAATTCCTTCACCACGAAGAACACGAAAGGTAATAATAAAAACAATGATCATGATAAAATATAAATCAATCGACAATGGCAACACATTTTTCAATATCATATAAAAATTTACTTTACTTCCTTCGTGCGTGGGACTGCGGGCATCCTGCCCTTGCCTTTTTAGGCGACTTCGTTGTCCCTCTCCGCCATAAAAGGTTTTGAGTCGGTCCTCCGTGGTGAAATTAATTTTAAATACTTCCGTATCTGTCAAACTTTGCCAGTCCAAAGGCTGTGCCGGTGGTTTACCGGATTAATCAAAACCAGTGATGGCAGTTTACTGGATGATCATTCAACCACCTGTTTTTTCAGCCCGACAAGGAAAACCGCGCTGAGCAAGCATTTCATCGTAGCGGCCCCGATGTCAATTCCAGCCGACATCCTAATCATCTGGAACGATAAATCATTTCGAAAAAAGCCTCGAGACGGATTCTCAGCTGCTCAGAATCATGAGGGCTGTAGTCAGTGGAAAGATTCAAATAGGGCATCCCTTTTACCTTTAATATCTTTTCTATCCGGTAATCTTCCATGTCAAACAGCTGGCAGGACTTGAACGAATATTGAAGGACTCCATCAATACGGATTTCAGACAGAAGCTCCAGAATCCGGTTGATTCTCCAAGTCTGGGAAATAAAACAGGGGCAAAGGGAAGCAAAAACCGAACGATTCAGCAAGGCCCTCAATAAGGATTTTCTATCCAATTCATCCAGGATGATCCTGTCTGAAAAAGACTGGATCCCGGAACACAGGGTATCCGCCACAACCTCTGCCCCGGCTTCATGGATGAGGTTCAATACTTTGAAGTTGGGAAAAATCACGGGAACCCCGGTTAAAAGCAGTCTCAGGACGGCTTTATCCGCAGGCAGTTTGGACAGCCTCATTTCCCTGCAGACGGCTCTTGTTTCAGAAAGCCATTTTGAAAAAGGAACCGGATAAAAACTTGAAGACTGGATGATCAGATAAAAATCATGAATGGAAAGAAGGGACGGGTTCTGCATCCTCATTTGACTGATTTCCATGACGAGATTGTATCTTTCTTTCGTCATTTCAATGGCGGATTGAAGTTTTCCTGCTGATAATTTCACGTTCAATTTCTTTTCCAGGAAAACAACCAGCCGAAAAATTTCCGATAAAACAAAATCGGCGTATAGAGTCTGGTTTTTTTCAGGCGGCAGATTCAGAACAAAGACCGGCCTTGAATCTGAAAAGATTTCCCCCAGTTTTTTCTTGGCATCGCAGGCGGCGGTCAAAAGCAGAATATCGCAGGACGAAGCCAGGGAATCCTTCATCATGAACATCCCGAATGATGCCTTGGCGACGGGACAGATGCCTCCGCAAAGGGCCTCTTCCCCGACAGGAACAAGCGCGTTGTTCCCGCAATCGAGGCGCACCGGCTCAGCTCCGAGAGCCCAGATGATTTCCTCAGGAATAAAACGGCAGAAATAGCCCACCCGGGGGACGGTCTTTTTGCTGAACATTTTTTCTGTGACAATGCTTTCAAAAAAACCGATATTGGAAGGCCTGTTCGCGAACGTTTTCATAAAACGCAGTTCAGCCTCCTCCGTTTCATGCTGTTTAGCAGACACTACAGAAGAGATTTTATCGCCCGCTGGCTGAACCGGATATAGTCTGTCAAATTGCGGAGACATAAATAAATTTCTTGTTTATAACCTTCTACTATCCATAAAAAAGGATCAAGAAACCATTATCTTTTATAAAGTTAGAACCACAAAATACATGAAAAAATTATTAACCATGAAGAGCATGAACGGAAAACAGGCTGGACGCCTGTAATTTGAGATTTTAAGTTCGTCATTTGAGAGTCATCATGTTCTTCATGTCCTTCATGGTAATATAAAAATAAAAAATCTGTAGTGGCAAGGCGATCAGGTCCTAGAGGTTTATTATTCATTCACGATTCCTTGATCACCTTACCGCAGAATTCCAGGGAAAGACATTTCTTTTTCGGACAATGCGTCACGCATTTCAAGCATAAAAGACAATCAAAATGCGAGACATTTTTTTGTTTCATCTCCTCCTGCACATGATGAATGTTCATGGGACACACTTCATTGCAGGTTCCGCATCCGCTGCAATTCGTGCTGTTTTTAGACAAACGCAACAAAGATACCCGGTTAAAAAGCCCCCCGATCATGCCCATGGGACAGAACCGGCACCAGAGTCTTCGGGCTGCTAAAAAACTCAATAGATAGACGGTCAGAAGTGTCACGGCCCCGATTTTAAAAAGCCCGAACATCCATTCCATCCCCGGCAGAGAAAAATGGCCTTCCCATCCCCTGGAAGCCGCAGGACAGACGAGTTGCCCCGGACAAAGCCTGCAAAAAGGATACAAAGGGATTCTGCATCCCAGATGGGTTCCGTCAGGACCCAGCTTAGCGTAGGCTTTCGCCAATAAAAGCCCCAACACTCCCCATGAAAAACCGGAATAAAAAAAAGACATTTTAAGCTTTTCAGGAGGTTTATAATGCGGAAAACGGACCCATCTTCTCAATGTGTCCAGGAGGTCTCCCAAAGTGCTCAAGGGACAAATCCATCCGCACCAGAACCTGGCGCCGATCAAATGCAGAAGAATCAGAAATAATAGCGCGGACAAAATCATGGACAGAAAAGCCGTAAACCCCGGATGACTGCTCATGGATTTGGTATCATCAAACTGGTATATCCGCTGTAAGAGCTCCATCACGCAGCCCTGCACATATCCGCCGTCAGCACTGAACCGGCAGGGTGCAGAAGGCAAATACGACAAAGCGTTTTCGCTTCCTAAAACCGGATGGGTTTCAACCGCGTTGAATTTCCCCTTTATGGCTTCCCCTCTCCTCGTCAACATGAATTGATAGTCGCTTTCATCCTGGCGAAAAACAAATCCCCCGTATATGAGCAGAATAAAAAACGTGATCCGCGCCCCTTTCCTCAACGTGTCCACCGAAAGAAAAAAAGACAATATCACCAGAAAAGAAACCACCCCCATGATCAGATATTCACAAGGGATTCTGAACCAGTGGAACCCCCCTGATAAGGGATCAGACGAACAGATTTTCCATATTGCCAGTTCCAGGAAAAATATCGGAACAATCAGGAAAAGGGGATATATTTTTTTTCCGTATAAAATGACAGCCGGAACCACCAAGAGCGATAAGGCAAGAACAAAAGGGGAATTGAGACGCTTCAGGAAAAGCAGCCAATCCTCATTGATGCCGAGGGAGCTGTACGCGAAATACAGTATCCCCGTCATCACAGCAAGAATAAACAGGCGGAACGGGTATGAAAACCGGCTTCTGTTGACAGCATGAAAAAACAGAAGAAAAAAAAGAAGAAGAAAAGGGGATGAAAAAGGCTCCAACGTCTTCCAGAACAAATTCATGAACGGCTCCCTATTTTTTCAGCAATCCCTCATAGGTATCCACACGCCGGTCCCTGAAAAAAGGCCATGTCAGTCTTGTTTCCTTGATCGCATCCAGAGAGATCTCGCAACTGACAATGACCTGGTTCCTTCCGGGGTCCTTTGTCAGCATTTCCCCCATAGGACCACACACAAAAGAAGACCCCCAGAAATCAATATTCCCCTCCGTGCCGGTCCGGTTAACCGAAGCCACAAATACTCCATTGGCGATGGCCGAAGAACGCTGCATGGTTTTCCAGGCATCCTTGTATTTCTTCTCCAGGCGCTTTTCCCCTTTTACGGTACCGATGGCAGTCGGATAAAAAATGATGTCCGCTCCCATGAGACTCACAGCCCTGGCGGCTTCAGGAAACCATTGGTCCCAGCAAATGAGGACCGCTATTTTTCCATGAGATGTGGCAAAGACAGCGTATCCCGAATCCCCGGGAGTAAAATAATATTTTTCATAAAAACCGGGGTCATCCGGTATGTGAATCTTCCGGTAAATGCCTTTCAAAGCGCCGTCATCATCAATGACAGCGGCGCTGTTATAATAAACCCCCTCCATTTTTTTTTCGAAAAAGGGAACGATCAGGACCAGCTTTAATTTTGCCGCCAGAGAAGAAAAACGCGAAAGAAATGCGCCTCTTTCTGTCCGGGCCAGAGAAAAAAAAGCCTGGCTGAACGTCCGGCAGAAATACTCCGTGCTGAACAATTCCTGCAAACACACGATCTGCGCGCCGTTCTTTTTGGCTTTTTTGATCTGTTCTTCTATGAAAGAAACACTTTCTTCAACACTGCCCTGATAGGCATGCTGAATGAGAGAGAGAATGATTCTTTGATCCTTTTTTCCTTCTTTTTTCATTGCGGAGGTCTACCTGGTTCAGCTAACTATCTCCGGCAAAGCCGGAGACTTAAATGATTATCGGTTTAAAATATATTACAAGCCACCCAATAGGGCATGATAATCAATGATATTCTTAAAATATTTTTTCATCACGGAGGACACGGAGAGTACGGAGAAAGTTTTTCTTCAAACGATCTTCAATCAAGGATATATGACAGCGGGCAGATCCAACAAATATTTCAATAACCTGGTTCGTTCACTCTGAAATTCTCTTATTCTATCCTCCGTGCTTTCCGTGTCCTCCGTGATGAAAACTAATTTGTGATACTTTCAGAACTATTAACCTTTGGAGGTCCAAAAGCTATGCTGAACATCCATCTGGTCAATCACTTCCTAAAATCCGCCCAATTCCTTGGCCTTGATGTAATCTTCTTCCGCTTTCCTGGATTCGCCTTTTCTTTCATGGGAATAGGCCCTGTAAGAATAGGCCGCGGCGTGAGACGGTATCAGCTGGATCACACGGGAAAAAGCATCTATAGCCTCATCTAAAAGATCATTTCTGAAATATTCCAGTCCCTTGATGAACAATATCCTCGCTTCCTCTTTGTTTTTTTCCAGAGTGTCTTCCGTTACTAAGGAAAATTGTTTCTGTTTATATTCAAGAAAAGTCTGAACCATGGTCTGAAGCTGCTGCAACTGATCCTCAGAAAGAGAATTGAATGAAACCCCCATGCTGTATGAATACGGGGGCATCTCTTTTTTCTGAATCCAGCATACCATGGCTGAAACAGCGATGATCTGGTGGCCGCTTCCCAGAGGAAAATCCAGTTCCAAGTCGATATTTTCCCCGACTCCATAACTCCTTGAGGAATAAAACATGACGCCGCCCAGGCTGATATTATCGCTTTCAGATTCCTGATAGGTATCTTCCCCCATCCTGCGGTGACGGACCGGATAATGGTACGAAAACCGGATATATTTTCTTCTTTCAATCCCGTTGTAATCGAATCCGTCCGGCTGGAAAATCTCATTCATTTAAAATCTTCAGCCTTCAAATAGAATCTGCCGCAGGTTTTATCAATAAAGGAGGACTTGTCCTTCCTTTTATTTTCCAGTTGGGTCTCCAGATATGCCGCTTCCTTTTTCTTCAGGAGAACCATGATTTCATCCCATTCCAGTTCAACAGAAAACAGCTCATCCATGATTTTTTTTATCTTTTTTTTATACTCCTGCCTTTTCGTCTCGTCGGGTTCCCCAGTGTAGGATTCAACCGCTTTTCTCATGGCAAGCTGCAGATCTTTCTGCCTTTGCTGGATGTCCTGTTTTCTTTCAGCCATTTTTTCAGGGCTTAATTCATTCACCCATTTGTTCAAATATTCAAGGAATTTGTCGAAATATTTCGTCTGGATGCTTTTTAAATAGCGGTACTGTCTGATATCCTGGGCTTCAATCTGTTTCAGGACCGCTTCAATCTGTTCGGTTGTTTTCACTTTGGTGATGCTGTCTTCAGTGCCTGGATCCCCCTTCATAATAGACCGATTAAACGATTTATTGACCGGCCTGTTGATCACCCTTGTCACCTTGGCAGCTTCAAGGGGAAGCAAAAAGAAAAGAAGAAAAAAGACCGGAATTACGGGTAACATTTTCATTGAATCGCCCAACTTCATGAAAGGCAATATATTGAAAGAGGATGACAATTTCAAATGGTTTTTTCGTTTTGAAAAAACCATCAGGCAGAAGCGGGGAGGATTCTTTCTTGATAGAAACCTTCCAGAACGGCCAAGCCTCTTTTCAGATACGATTGGACTGAACCGGACAGGGACAATGAAACTGCCCCGTTCAACTTGACTTCAACTGGAGTTATTTTCCGGAAGTTGAGTTTGTTCTGAACCAGATATAATTTAACATAATAAGCGGCCATAACAGCATCTTCTTCCTGGTTTCCGGTTGATGGGATGGAGAGAGATACCTGCTGTTCGCCCTCTTTTTTGGTGAAAGTAATCTCATAATGAACCGGGCTGCTTATTTTTGACAACGCCTCCTGCCAGGCTGCAAAATTCTTGTTTTGAGGCTCCATCAATTCATCCATTTTACCAGCGGCATCCTGATAACTTTTATGATATTCATATTTAAGCACAATATACGCCCTTAAAAATTCCGATGCACCCCAGGCCTGTTCATCACAGCCGCGTGTTATGTGCGGCGCGTTTCCATCCATGATTTCAGAAATATTCCCAATACCTGCTTCCCTTAAATGCTCCTTCACGGTTTCGAACAAGACCAGCATTTCTTCAATGGATTTTTTCGAATAATCAAACGCTTTGGCATAAGCCAGCATGAATTGCGCCAGGGGAAAAGTCCAGGCTGTGCCGTTATGATAGGCCCGCTTCCTTTTGCTATCTTCATCTCCCGCGTACCATCCCTCAAAACCAAATCCGTCAATGGAACCGGATCCTTCAGCCAGGGAACGGATTCCGCCAGGCATAACGAGTTTCTGATACATGGCAGTCACCACCCGCTGGGCCTTTTCCCTGTCCACAAGACCCAGTAATATGGGAATGGACTGGTTGGAACGGAAAGCCGGATCTTTTTCAGCCTGCGAGGCCGAACCTAGCGCACCTTCCTTTCTTGCGGCCCTTAAATTGTCGTATAAATAACCGTCCTTTTCGTCCCAGAACAAGTCATTGAAACTCTTTCTGGCTGTTTCCGCAGTTTTTGAATAAAAATTCCGTGCATCCCCTGGCGGTTCATGTCCCGTCAGGAAATCCAATGCTTTACACCATAAGGCCTGGATTTCCAATGGATACCCTTCCCTCGGAGTGCAGGCAGGAAAATTCGTATCCATCCAGGTATAATGCGGGGGGCAATAAACAAGGCAGCTCTGCATGTCCATCTGGATGCCGTTGGGCGTGCCCCTGATATAATTCTGCACAATGCTTTTTAAAACCCCTCTCACATCCCTTTTTAAAACGATTTTCATGCAATTTAACACATTATCCCGGTACCCGTTCCTCTCCTGTTCATTCTGAATCGCCTTTGATGCGGCTAAAATATGGATACATTGAATACACTGATTCAGCCTTTCCAGTGCCTTTGAAGGATCTTCTTCTTTAACCAGTTTTAAGAACTGTTCTTTTGTAAAAGTGGTGGTGCTGACCATTTTTATCGCCTGGGCATCACCCCAGCCTTCCAGTTTTTGTCGCTGCTCCTCGTGATAAACCGCCGGAAGGAGCCCTTCTATGTTATCCACAAACCAGTTCGGCAAAGTGACGGAGTCCAGTTCCCCCTTTTCCAAAAACCGGGGATTATCCCTGATCTCTCTTGCGTTGTGTCTGACGGGCAATATTTCATCTAATATTTTTTCGCCGGTCATTTCCATGTATTGCCTGATGATCTCAAACATCCACACCGGTGCGTCCACGGTGTCCCTGTTGCCTGCTTCTTCACCGTGAATGATATTGGGAAGGGTTCCGAATTCCTCGAATTGGGAAAACTGCAGGATAATATCTTTCACATCTTCAAACATGCCGGCTTTGAGCATTCCCATGACCACAATGAATGTATCCCTGCCCCAGTCAGTGAACCAGGGATATCCTGCAATCACGGTCTTATGGTCATCCCTGTCACAGATAAACAAATCTGTTGCTGTCACCAGCTTCCTGACAAAGCCATCCTGCCTTGCCGCAACATTGGGGATGGCGGCATATAAATTTCTCTGACGGGCCATTTCCTCCTGTCTTTTGTTTTCCATGGATTGACTGCTGTAAAATCCTGCCCGGTTCTGAGGCAGCTGATCATCATAGGAAGCCATGGCAGAGGAGATATCCACACTTTCTCCATCTCCCAGATCAATCTCAAAAAACCCGGGCGAAAAGACATCTTCCGTATGATCCTGCCCTCTGGCTTCTTCCTTGGGCAGCATGACATTAAACCACCAGTGGTGATCCATGTTGTATTTACCTTTGTTGGCCATGACATAAGTACCCCTATAATTGTCTCCCCAGCCCGTTCCAACAGGATTGAATCCAACGCCCTTACCGTTCTCGCCGATATCAATAGCCCAACAGCTTCTCTGCCAGTGTTCCTTCATTTCATGGCTGGAGGCCTTGGTATTTTCATGGAAACTCCGCATAGCCAGGTGAGGACGGACATACAATGTGACTCTCTTTCCAGGCGGAGCCTTGACTATCCGGTAGTTGGACACCGTGTTGTTTTCCTTCCTGACCATGGAAACGGTGCGTTCAATGATGACCTCGTTCTCCCCTTCACCTATTTTATACTGCCATACCGGGAAAGGATATCGCTGGAACTGGTAAAAGGTTGAATCATTCAACTGATGATCCACCCCGTCAATTTTCACCACCGCATGGGAACCTTTCACAATCAACTTGCGGTCTTCAGGAAACCGGGTGCTTAAATTACCCAGAAGCTCACCATCGTATTTGCTGATATACCCCCGCATATTTTCACCTTCAAGATGAATGCCTCTCAATGGAATACGGGAGATGGCGCCTTTCCCGTTCGCCAGCGTTACTTCCGCATCAGCGGGAATCCTCTCCAGATCCGCCCTGGTGATGATTTCCGAAGGAAAATCATCAGGCCCGACTATCTCATCTTTGATGTTTTCAAAGTTTGGAAGCACCTTTAAATGATATTTAACGCTTTCAGGCCGGAGGCCCCAGGTGAATGTCAGCCAGTAATCCCCCGTCTGCCTTGGACTGATCAGGCTGTAGTATTCATCCCCGATTCTGATGGCGTCCGAAGCTGCTTCAATATCGTCTTTACCTTTTCTGCCGAGCTGGGTATTGTTGGCTTCTTTGGTCTTGACCAGGAGCCACTGATTTTCCTTCGGCATGGCCACCTTGTTTTTGTCATCAAAAGTCCAGACCCGGGTCAACTCATCTATATCCTCCTGAGTGATTCTTGTTATGAGTTCGCCTATATTGCTCATGATCTCCTCAAAAGAAAAACGGGAAAGCAATGCTATCACTCGGGCAGGATCATTATTCGCTTTGTTTAATAAATCCAAAGAGACGAGCTGATCCATCTGGGGATCAGAAAAACCGAATTTGGAATAAAGATTTCTTCTCAGCCATTTATCCATATAAGAGCCGTTCTGTCTTCTGATCGCACTCAATTCAAACACGACTGCCTCGCCGGGTTTTAATGTAAACGTAATGACATTTTTATCAGGAGACAGGTTCTTTCCTGCCGTGAATTCGATTTCCTCTCCGGTCAAAAGATTGGTCAAGGTAAAACCCTCGCGCGCGTCCACCCCCAGATCTCCGAAAGGAACAAATACCTCGCCGCTGTGCTCTTTGCCGCTCAGATTATTCAATGTCAGCAGGATATTTTCCTTGTCCTTTGAATGCCTGATAAAGGAAGACACTCCTTCATTCTTTTTATTGTTCCCAACGGCTTCAAAATTATTCAATTCCTGCAGCGCGGGATTTTCCTTCCTCATACGGTTCAACTTCTCCAGATAATCACTGATGTCATGGCCTTCCTTATTGATTTCCGGGTCCCAATACGAGCGTTCATTCCATTCACTGGGCTGGCCCGGCTGATGAATACGATGCCTTGATAAATATTCATCCCCCATCTGAAAGGCAAAAATCGGAGCCCCCATAGCAAATTGGGTCAAAACGGCCTTGACCTGCATCTCTCTCGGATCTTCGGCAGCAAAACAGCCGTACCGCTGATGCTCATTGTCAAAATCAGCCACCTTGAAACTGTCATGAGAGGAATGCATGGGGTAATCCCTGTTCCGGCAAACCCATTCAAGGTATTTTTCAAAATTAACCGGGTCCTTGGCGTTGCACTCATTATTTTCGTAAACATGGATCCCGTATATCTTACCCGGATAGTCCTTTTCCCAGGCCCCTCCCAATTGCTCTCCCAGGATATATACGTCCTTTCCCTGGATTCTTTTCCCCAGTTCATCCCAAACTTCAAGGGGCGCGTAATGCGCCGCATCCCAGCGCATGGCATCTACTCCCAGATCATCAATCCAGAATGAAAGAGGATCCAGATAAAAATCATAATGGGACCCCTTCATTTTCTCAAAATCAGGAAAAACCAGATCCCCCCAGTATTGATAACTCGGATCACCGGGGTTTCCGAACGAGGGGGACAGCATGTCGCCGTTGGGAGTGGATTTGATGAGTTCCCTGTGGAAAAAAGTCTCAACGCTGTTCCTGCTCAGAAAAAAAGGCTTATCAATACAGATCCTTCCGCCTTTTGCATGAATAAAATCAATCAAATCCTTTAACTGCGTATAGGCATTGAACGCGAGATATAAGTTCTTCCGATAAAGGGTCCTGAATTGCGGAATCTGCATCAGCTTATCCATCTGCTTGGTGCGGGCCAATTCTTTAAAAGCATCATTCAAGGTGATACTGATATTGCCCAGCAGCATCCCTCCCATCGTGATGGGCATGGGATGCTCCAGATCTCTCAGGGTGTTATAAATCGCGTACTCCACGACAAAATTCCTCGAAGTAAAGTCGCGAAATTTTCTTTGTCTTTCCGTATATTCTCCCTCTTCCGTTTTATCGTATTGCGCCCAGAAATGGCCTGCTTTTTCATCCGGGGTCTCTCCCTCGTCTTCTACTTCTTTCCAATCAATGTTTTCAGGATTGGGCATATAAGAACTGACAGGTGAATAGGGACTCTTACCGCCTGAATGGGTCAGCGGTAGAAATTTAAACAGCTGGCAGCCTATTTTTATTTTCTGCTCCACCAACCATTTGGCGTCTGTGAATGTTCCGAACCTGGACGGATCCAGCCCGATTTCCGGGTTCCTGACCATCTTCAGATGAATGGAATCATAAACATTCACACCCCGGCTCCATGCGGGATCCACTTTGACAAAGACTTTGTGGGAAACCAGTTCATTGATGACTTTTCCTGATTCACCATCAATCCCGTCTCCGGCTATGATCTGATAGCTGTACATCCCGGCTTGGGGAAAAACCAGATCCGTTTCATAAAAATCCGTATTGTCCCTGCTGCTCACTTTCTGCAACGGGATGAATGTCTCTCCGGTGTGCACATATAAAACAGCGTCTTTTTCCTTTTGTGACTTTTTAACCGCCACCTTGACTTTCACAGGTTCATTCGCTGAAGTGCTGTATATCGTTCCGTCGAATTTATAAAAACCGTCATGCGCCTTCACCACATGGGCAGGGCCGTGATCCAGTTTCAGTTCCTGAACCAGTTTTTCAGACGGAAGGGGTTGTAGCGTGAGACTGAATGTATACGTGCTTCCGCTTTCAACGGAAATCGTGAATGCCTCTGTCCCCTGCCTGCGGATTGCTGTGACTGAATCAGACTTGATATCCTTGATGAAATAAAACGTCCTGAGCTGTCTTGCGATCTCCCCGATTTTCTGCTTACGTTCGGAAGGATCCTCCGGTAAAATTCCAAGACAGTTTCCGATGAATTCGCTTAAAAGCTCGATGGAGCCGGTCTGAAGTTTTGGAGATAAACAAGAAGAGGACTGGGAAAAATATCCGGAATCCGGTTCAGAAGAGATTGAACCGCAAAAAGAATAAAAAAGAAGCAGAAGAATGGAGCTGAAACAGATTCTGTTGAGCATCGCCTTCTTCATTTTTATTGTTTTTCTTGGATTGAATACTTTGTTCTATAACAATTATACTGCTTCTTCTACTTCAGAAGCTATTCCCATTCTATTTTTTGCTACCGCTAATTTGTTCTGCGGTGTCGGCATGAATATTCCCGCATCCACCATGACCCGCAACACTTCGGAAACACTCCATGCCTGTGATCTGGGTCCGCTTTCATACTGATACAAACCTATATCATTGGGGTCTCCGCCGTTAAAAACCTCAGGAAGCGATCTGGCTTCGCTGGCATGCATGAGGAACGAGACTAAAGGAGTCAAATATTTTTTTACGGTTTCTTTTCTTTGTTCGTCGCTCAATCCCTTTAATTTCATGACCTTATTTACTGCATCGATAAAAGGACCGGTCAGCCAGGGCCATACCGTTCCCTGGTGATACATCGGATCCTTGATCTCCGGGTCCGTATTTCTCTGGGGATAAAATGGTTTATAATTGGAATCTCTTGTTGAAAGAGTACGCGGTCCGTATCTGGTCCATAATTCCCGGTGTGCCACATCAAACACACTGATCTGGCGTTCAGGGGAAAGCAAAGCCCGGGTCAGTTCCTGTCTTGCATCTCCCTGGATATCATCATCAAGCAGGGACTCATCAATGTTTCCAAGGCTTACGGCAAAAAGCATATTCGCACGAATGGCCTTTCCATGAGGATCTCCGTCAACCACATCAAAAAGACATCCTTCTTCTGCATTCCAGAATTTTTCATTAAAAGACTCCCTGACCTGTTTTCTCTGCTCAAGCAGAGGCTCCATTTTTGACTTGTCTCCGATCTTGTGTTCCAGCAAAGCCAAAAACTGCAGATTAAAATCAAAAAGGGCATTGATCTCCACGACTTTTCCGTTCCTGGGAGTGATCGTATGCACATAGCCTGGTTTGACAATCTGCGCATCTGACCATGTTCCCTGGGGGGGGCTCACAATCAGTTTGTCCGGATCTGAATAAATTTTATATTCCACTCCCAGACGTTCGTATTTTGCCTGGGTCTCCTGTTCATTGGCTGAATAATGCTTCATGATATTTCTGATGGTGGGAAGCATTTCCTTCATGAACTCCCAGTCATGGGTGTATTCCAGGTATTGATACATGGCATGGACAAACCACATGGATCCGTCCGCGTTGTTGTACTCAAAATTTTCAGGAAACCTGGGGTCCCAGACCCGGTTTGGAATAACCCCGTTCCTTTCGAATTTTCCAAAACTCCTCATGATGGCTTTTGCCACGTCAAATCTTCCGGTTGAAAGCAATAATCCGGGAAGCGCAATAAACGTGTCCCTTCCCCACTGCTCAAAAAACCAGTCCCAGGAAGCGGCCCATATTTCCCAGTCATATCGGGCGCGCCTGTTTTCCTTTTGTGCCAGGGTTTCATCAACATTGCCTGAGGCATCTCTTTCATCCGGCGGTTTGACAAACGTGTCAGCCGCCTTTAAAAAAGAATCCAGGATTTCCTCCATGGAAACTGTTGTCCAAATAGTTTGAGGTCTGCGAGGCATAACATCCTCGGCTTTAGAAGATTGGACACCGACGACCAAATTTCCTTGCATGCCCTGTTTGGTTTGATAAATAAATCTGTCATCCTGTTCATCTTTTCCCTTGATTCTTAATGTGTAGCCATAAATCATGCCTGTTGTCTGAGGGACTGGAAGTAATGCGCGGAAAATACGCATCGAGGGAAGCCCTGCAGGGGTGATGATATCTTTGGGTAACTCCCTGATTTCTTCCATACTGACAGAATGCCAATCTGAACTTTTATCATCCGGCAGATTGGTCCACACTTGCATGTCAACAGGATAATCTTCAGGAGCATAGACACTGCAATACACTTCAAAATAATCCCCCGGGGAACGCTCCTGTCTGGCATGCCCCTCATTTATTCTTGTCGGCATGGTGGCGACAATCCCGTAAGGTCTTCCATTCAATGCCAATGACCAAAAATTTTCGTCAGACACATGTAATAATGTTTCCACTTTCTGAGATAAGTCCCTGCTGTACTCTTCTGTATTGCTATGAGGTGATAAAAAGGAGACCGATGATATTTCATCCCCTGTATTCTTTGCTTGAGTAGGTATCATAAAAAAAGAATATATCATTAGACTTATGAACAGAAGATATATTGATTTCATTCCCAGTCCCCTTATGTAAATTTAATCATTTTTCTTAAACGAAGGATGTCATAATCTTTACCATTGGGGATAGAGCTTGTCAATCCATCCGAATCATTTTTTTATGCATAATTGTCAATCACCGTATATTCCCGGCATAACTCATTCCTTTTTACCGGACCGCCCCTAACGGGCTTTTGCGATGAAACATCCGAAAATATTTTTTTACAAATCCCGGGTCTTTCCCCATATCTGTAAAATCAATATACACCCCCTTCATTTGACAACTCTTAATATAAAAGGTAAGAATTGGGACATGAGCAATAACAAATGGATCTATTATGTTGTATTTGTCTTTCTGTTTTTTACTGAGATTCCCTTATGCTTTTCTCAAGGAGAGGACCATCTTGCCACCATCAGCCGGTTTAAATCCGAATCTCCCATAGAAGATCTTACAGGCAATCGGGTTGAGGAACTGTTTGAAACATTGGATGAGTCCATGGGAACTTTTGTCAAAATGGACCCGCGCGGTGAATGGGCGATTGAAGCAGGAAGACCTGAATACCCGATCCAAATCATGGAATGGGGACGGGATTCCATGATATCAATCTTAGGGCTTGTGGCCACAAGACGACTGGATCCTGCCAGACACATCCTTCTAAAATGGGCCCGGATGGAATATTACGGACAGATCCCCAATGTCATCGCAAACAGAGCAGACTGGCACACCACTTACAATACTTCAGATGCCCCGTTATGGTTTGTTGAAAGTCTGTATCAATATATCAAGTCAAGCGGGGATACCTCCATACTCAGCATCAAAGTCGCTGAAAATAAAACCGTGCTGCAGACCCTTCAGTATATTTTCAAAAAATATTCCGAACCCGGTATAGGTGTTCAGGGACATCCAGAAACCGGGTTTGTTTACGTGCCGCCGGTTTCAACCTGGATGGATACGGATTATACCAGACGGCAGGGATACCCGATAGAAATACAGGCGCTCATGTTCAACGCAGCCAATGTCATGAGTGAACTCGATCCCGGACAAAAAGAACAATACAGAACCGTGGCTGATAAAATAGAAAAAAGCGCTAATGAATTGTTCTGGAACGAGGCCGAAGATACTGTCTACGATATCCTGGGTACAGACGCTGTCCAGCATCCTCAATTCGCTGTGCCGGATCCGTCCGTGCGCTGCAACCAGATTCTGGCCGTGCATTTCGGCCTGTTCAAAGGCGACCGGGCAGAAAAAATCGTACAATCCACCCTGGAACGTCTGCGACTCCCCGGCTCATTGAGAAGCCTTGCCAAACCAACCCATCAATATGAAAAAGTGTCATCGCCGGATGGCAGAACCAGCTGGAAGGTGAGCATCCCCCATGACCACTCTCAAGCCAGTTGGCCTTATGCGACCTTTCATTCCGTTTTCCCGGAACATGCGCCCCTTGAAGAATGGAGACAGGCTTATCATAACGGGACCGGATGGGTCTGGATCTATCCATTCCTGTTCACGTCCGCTGTCAAAATCGGATCGCTGTCTCCTTTAGAAGCCCTTGAACAAATGACAGTCGACCTTCTGAGATTCACAAAAGACCCTTATACCCATTTGGAAGGCGAAACAGGAGGCAGCCTGCCTGAGGTCACAGATGGAGAAGTCATTACATCAACGGACGAAACCGGGAAAAACTATTTGTATGTCGTTCCTAAAAAATGCCGCAAACAGGCGTTCAGCGTTGCCAGTGCCCTCTGGGGACTTGAAATCATTCAAAATGAAATCAAAGCCGCTGATCATGCTCCTCCTGTATCACTTCAATCAACACAGGATCTGTCTGCCGCCGCATGATGAAGCTGTTTTCAAATAAACAATCTTTTCAGTATCACCTTGACCGGGCTTTCTGTCATTAACTTAACTGATAACCAAGATATCCATTGACATTAAAACCAATCAAGGGTAAGCTATCCCCAGAATGAAAATGAATCTGACAGCCACACTGCTATTGCTTACCGGGCTCCTTCTTCGGAGTACCGGCAGAGGCGTTGTGTCTTAAGATCATTTTAACAACTGATTTATCAAGCCGCCGCCTCAATGAGGCAGGCGGCTTTTTTTTTGCCTGAACCGAAATAAACAAAACCCAAAAGGCGGATTACATGAAACCAATCAACCCATCTATGATAAGACCTATACAACATTTAACAGGAGAGCATCTCCCTAAAGGACCGCTCCTTCCACGCTGATATTTTTATCTGCTTAACTCATAAATCAAAACTTTTATCTTTAAGTCAGACTTAAGAAGAAACAATGAATTGGAGTAAAACCATGAAAACAATGAATGTAAATAAATATCAGCCCTATCCCCCCTTCCCGTTCCCGGAGAGAACATGGCCGGAAAAAACAATCACCCGTGCCCCCATCTGGTGCAGCGTGGATTTGCGCGACGGAAACCAGGCATTGAATATACCCATGACCGTGGAGGAAAAAATCCGCCTGTTTGAATTGCTGGTCTCCATCGGTTTCAGGGAAATCGAAGTCGGGTTTCCTTCGGCCTCTGAAATCGAATACCGCTTTGTCAGAAAGCTGATCGAGGAAAACCGAATCCCAGATGATGTGACCATCCAGATCCTGACCCAGTCCAGGGAACACCTCATCCGGCGTTCCTTTGAATCCCTGAAAGGCGCGAAAAAGGCCATTGTCCATTTGTACAATTCCACTTCAGCCCTGCAAAGAGAAGTGGTTTTTAACATGAATAAAGACCAGATCAAACATATCGCCGTGACAGGAGCTGAACTCATGCAGCACCTGAAAGAGGAAATAAAAATGCCCGGGGTTCGTTTTGAATATTCACCTGAAAGTTTTACCGGCACGGAAACAGAATACGCTCTGGAAGTCTGTCATGCTGTCATGGCAGTCTTAAAACCTGATGCCAATAACAAGATGATATTGAACCTGCCTGCCACGGTTGAAATGTCCACACCGAACATATACGCGGACAAAATCGAATGGTTCAGCCGCCATATAAACAACCGGGAGAACGTGATCATCAGCATCCATACGCATAATGACAGGGGATGCGCCGTGGCAGCGGGTGAGCTGGCTTTAATGGCAGGAGCAGACCGGGTGGAGGGAACGCTCTTTGGCAACGGTGAACGCACCGGAAATATGGACCTGGTCACCATGGCGCTGAATCTATTTTCTCAAGGGGTGGAGCCTGGTTTGGATTTTTCCGATATCAATAAAATCAAAGAAATCTATAGCCAGTGCACCAAGATGCAGGTGCATGAACGCCACCCGTATGCAGGAGACCTCGTTTATACGGCCTTTTCCGGATCGCACCAGGACGCGATAAATAAGGGCATGAAAGCCCAAAAAGGAAGAAAAATCTGGACTGTTCCCTATCTGCCCATTGACCCTGCCGACGTGGGACGGACTTATGAATCCATCATCCGCATCAACAGCCAGTCCGGTAAAGGCGGCGTGGCCTTTATCATGGAACAGGAATTCGGCTTTAAACTGCCCAAACCCATGCATGCTGAATTCGGCAGAATCATCCAGAACATCACGGACAAAACAAACAACGAACTGACTCCATCAGAGATCAAAGCCGTCTTTGAAAATGAATACCTGCAGAAGAAAACCCCCTATTCATTAAACCAATGCAGCATCTCCATGACGGATAAAGGAGAAACGCAAATTCTGGCATCTCTTGTTATTCATGAAGAAACAATCGAATTTCAGGGACAGGGAAACGGCCCCATTGACGCTTTTGTCAAAGGAATCTCTCCTGTCATCAAAAAGGATTTAACATTGAAATCCTATGACGAGCACGCCCTCTCGCAAGGGTCTGATTCCTCAGCCGTGGCCTATATCAGCATCTCCAGCCTGAATAAAACCTCCTTCGGTGTCGGAGTCGACCCCAATATCAGCTTCGCCTCGATTAAGGCCGTCCTCAGCGCCCTGAACCGGCTGTAAAAGGAAGAGGGGTATGCGGAAAAACCTTTATGAATAAAGGTTTTTCCGCACCTTTTCCAAACACTTTTATCGGGCGATTTGGTTTTCTTGAAACAAGAAAATCAAATCGCATAAAATTGTCTGAAAAGAGAGACGAAAACAATCCTATATAAAATAAAAACAAAAAAATCGATATACTAGGACTGAAAGAAATGGGTGAGTAGATACTTTTCCCCTCTTTTTATCCGAATAGATTATGGCCGCGGATTGATTTTTCTTGTTTCAAGCAAAATCAATCCGCCCAATGATTTCTTGGGAGGGTGCAGGGGACCCGTTCTTTGGTACAAAGAACGGGTTCCCTGCCTCATGATCCGCCTCAATACCTCCGGCAGTCATGAAAGGAATACAGGGAGGAATCCAGTTCGGTGATGAAGCGGCTGGGTTTCAAGTAATAGGAACCGCTGCGAGCGTTTTCATCGATGGTATGGAAAGTGACGGTGAGCTCTTTTTTGGCGCGGGTGGAGGCAACGTAGAAGAGGCGGCGTTCTTCCTCCATCTCTTCCAGGGAAGAAAAAGTCTGGTGCATGGGAAAACGGCCTTCCACGAGGCCGATGATATAAACCGTGTCCCACTCCAGCCCCTTGGCCTGATGGATTGTGGTCAATAAAACACGATTGCCTTTTTGTTTGTCCGGTTCCTCGATGGAGGACAGTAACGACATCTCGGATAAAAAAGATTCCATATCCGGAAAAGAGCCGGACAATCCGATAAGCTGGTTCAGATCATCCTTTCGCTGGTCGGTATTTTCATAGGAGGAGCCCAGATAATCATTGAAAAAAGCGCTTTCAAAAACAGCGCCCAGGATGGCTTCCGGAGAAGCGGTTCTGTGTTCCAGAACCATGAGGATGAGACCTGAAATGCTCTTCCAGGCGGATCTGGCCTTTGGAGGAAGGCAGGAATCCACCCTGGAAAAAACATCGCTGACAGAAAAGGATTCCGCAGGGGCAGGAAGAGCTTCCAGGATTTTTTCAATGCTTTTTTGTCCCACACCCGGAAACATGGCCAGGACCCTTGTCCAGGAAACACGATCCAATGGATTCACGATGATCCTTCCAAAAGCGAGCATATCTTTCACATGGGCTTGTTCGGAAAAACGCAATCCTGAGACGATTTCAAAAGGGATGTTGTTCTTGGTCAGAATGAGCTGAACAGCAAGCGACTGAAAATGGGCGCGGTAAAGAACTGCTATATTGGAAGGAGGCATGCCGTTCTGAATCTGTTCAGCGATCATGCCTGCCACAGCGTATCCCTGGTCCTTTTCCGTGAAAAAACAGTAGATTTCAGGTTTTGCGCCGTGTTTCATGCTCCCTGAAACCAGATTTTTCGGAAACTGGGCGCTGTTATTTTTTATGACTGCATTGGCAAACTCAAGGATTTCCGGTGTGCTGCGGTAATTGATCTGGAGCTTGAACATCCTGGATTTTTTAAAAACATCCGGAAAATCAAGAATATTTCTGAACCTGGCTCCGCGAAAGGAATAAATGCTCTGGGCGTCATCCCCGACGACCGTCAAATTCGTGGAAGAAGAACACAGACCGCGGATGATTTCATCCTGGATTTTATTGGTGTCCTGATACTCGTCCACAAACACATGGGTGAACTTTGAGGTCAATTCCCTGCGGATAGTTTCATTTTGCAGGATCATCAGGAACCCGCATAAGAGGTCGTCAAAATCCAGAGAAAGACTGTCTTTTTTTCTTTTCGCGAATTTGGTGAAAATCTTTTCCAGTTCATCTTCATAGCATTTCCACTGGGGATATCTGGATTCCAAAAGATCCGTCAGAGAGCAGCCTTTGTTCCTCAGGAGTGAAACCATGCTCTGGAGAACCGTTTTTTTGGGAAAGTCCGATTCGATCTCCGCATTCAATTCCCGCTTGATCTGTCCTAAAAGAGTAGAGGAATCATCCCTGTCCATGATGGTGAAATGGGGCGAAATTCCAACATGGTCACCGTACCTCCGTAACAAGCGGACCGCCACGCTGTGAAAGGTCCCCCCGGTGATTTCAGGGACAGGGTATCCGCGGTACATTTCCACGCGGCGCAGCATTTCAGCAGCAGCTTTATTGGTGAAAGTGAGAAGCAGAATGGAGGAAGGAGCGATCCCCTTTTCCAATGCAGCCATCACCTTATAGATAAGGGTATGGGTCTTACCGGTTCCCGCCCCGGCAATGATGAGAGAGACCCCATGGAGGCATGACACTGCCTCCTCCTGTTCAGGATTAAGCGATCTTGTCTTCATTTTATCCATATTGAGCAACTCGATTCTCCTTAAAGAACAAGGAGATAATTCACTTTTTTC
>JAFGBW010000099.1 GCA_016932965.1 Candidatus Auribacterota bacterium | reverse complement strand
GAATATGACGGATCCCATCGTCTAGCCTGGTCAGGACACAAGGTTTTCATCCTTGCAACACGGGTTCAAATCCCGTTGGGATCGTTTATATCTCTTCCGGAAAAAACCTTTATTTATAAAAATCTTTCCGGGCAATCCATCGGGATTGACGACTGAATCATTCTTCAACAAAATCTCAGTAAAAACAAGTACGGCTCAAAGCATGACAAAATTCCATTGAAAAGGTACACTATTTCTAAATTTCTCGTTCCCTGAATCCATCTGTCATTTGGATGGAAAACGTCCCATCCTGTTTTGTGCTTATCATACAGGCTTCCACGTAGTTTTGTTTTTTCAGCCATTGCCATGCTTTTTCCTGTCCCATGACGAAAAGAGCCGTGGCATAGGCGTCAGCGGAAGCGGCGGTTTCCGCAATGACAGTCACGGAGACCAGATTGCCCTGAACGGGTTTTCCGGACTTAGGATTGAGAATATGGGAAAAAGTTTTCTGATTTTTTTCAATGAATCTTCTGTAACTCCCTGATGTGGATAAGGACTTATTTGCCAGTTCAACAACCGCTGCTACTTTTTCCCCTGAAAAAAGGGAAGGCTCAGGAGTCTCAATACCGATTTTCCACCATTCATTTTTTGAATTTTTCCCCCGGCAGATGAATTCGCCTCCCACATCCACCATGAAATTCATACAGTTTTTTTTCAAAAGACAGGCGGCGATCCGGTCTGCCGCAAACCCCTGAGCGATTGAATTCAGATCGATTTCCACTTCAGGGATCACTTTCCGGATCGACTGATCGTTCTTCTGTACGGATATCTTATCCGTTCCTGTGGCCATCAATGCCTGCCGGATTTCATCGTCCTCCGGTATTTTCGAAAATCCGTCAGGTCCAAACCCCCACAACGTGACCAGCGGCGAAACGGTAACGTCCAGGTATCCGTCTGTTTCTTTAGAAAATGCGATGGCCTGCGAGACAGCGCTAAAAAAAGGCTCAGACACTTTTACGTAATCCGTTTTTTTCAATTGATTAAAATGATTGATCTCCGAATCCCTGTCATAAAGGGAAAACGAACGGTTCAATTCATCTAACATCGCGTGAATATCCTTTTTCAATTGATGGAATTCTTCTTTTAAAAGGGGCCTATGGCTGAGTTTGATCGTATAAGAAGAACCCATGGTTTGCCCTGTCCAGACCCAATCTCCGGATTTAGAAAAAGGACGAATCCATAAGAAAACAGCCAATCCCAAAACAAGACACAGGAAAACAGCGAAACGGTATTGAAGCCGAGGTTTTATCAAGATACCTCCAAAGGATTGATTTATAAAAAAATGTTTTCGCCTTTCCTTTTTTCAAAAAAATGAAAGGGGCAATGTTTTCTTTTGAAAGGAAAGCCTGAAGGAAAACTTCTATTTTTCCTAAAAAAAGTGTCCCTTCAGGAGTTCTTTGAACTCAGGATATCCTCCGCCACGTCGCTGATGATTTTCTCAAGCAGGAGGTCCGGATTGAAATTGAGAATACTTTTAATTTTATTGAGACAGGGGATCCTTCTCTTCATGTCTTCAAATCCTTTGTTATAGGCCTCCTCATAAGGAACAAACTGGATTTCGGAGCGTGAATTCAATTGTTTCTTCACCAAGCGAGCCAATTCCAGAATGGAGATTTCCCGGTCACTGCCGACATTGAAGATCTGGCCATAAGCAAGAGGATTCCGGATCAACTCGGGCAGCACCGGGACCACATTTTTTACATGGCAGAAACAACGGGTTTGTTTTCCGTCTCCATAAACCTGGACAGGTAAATGCTGCAGAGCACGGGATACAAAATTGGGGATCACCATGCCATAACGTCCTGTCTGGCAGGGGCCTACGGTGTTAAACAATCTCACGATGACCACGGGAACAGATCTGGTTTTATAAGCTGCAAGCAGCATGAACTCATCTAAAAGCTTGGAACAGGCATAAGCCCATCTCCATCTGATGCTGGAACCCAGGAGAAGGTCGCCGTCTTCCTGATACGGAACTTCTTCGCTTTTTCCGTATACCTCGGAAGTAGAGGTAAATAAAACAGGCTTGCCTTTTTTGGCCGCCATTTCCAGAACGATTTCCGTGAGCGTGTAGTTGAGATGAATGGTTCTGGCAGGATCTTCCACGATCAATTTAACACCCACTGCCGCAGCCAGGTGATAAATTTCATCGCAGCGGTCCACGAGTTCAGCCATGAGATTCTTGTTCTGGCAGGAATCGATTGTATAGGAAAATCCGGGATTATCTTTAAAAGGAAGGATGTTCTTCATGGAGCCGGTGGACAGATCATCAATAATCTGCACATGATTCCCCTCGTTTAAAAGGTATTGGGCCAGGTGCGACCCAATGAACCCCGCTCCGCCTGTAATGAGACAATGTTTTAAATCCTGGTTCATCTTTTCAACATTTTTTAATCCATTTCAACATCCGGTCATCAACCATACCCGTTTTGCATGCATTCATCCATACCAATTTACCTCAAATTTCGGAAAAAAAAGTTTCTCAAATCACGCGAAAAATCTTATTGGTTTAGCCTGAAAATCACATATAAGGAATCCTGCTTTGGTCCTGATCTGCGAAAAAAAAATGACAGCCCCTCTCTCCCAGAAGGATAGCGCCCTTCAATGGCTCTCACATGCCTGCCTTCCGGATAAAAAATATCCTTTCGGAATCGTGTCCAGTATTTACTACGACACACCGTGGTTATCCCTCTATCAGGAAAAAATAAACGGCGACTTTATCAAAAAAAAGGTGCGTCTCCGGTGGTATGACACGCATGATCCCCAAAAACCTGAACAGGTGTACGCATTCCTTGAGATCAAATCCAAAATGGGGTCGGGAAGATCCAAAACCAGGAAACCTCTGCAGTTAAACCGGCTTTGGCTTGAAACCGTTCCCCTGGATGATCCCTCCTTATCCGAATTGATCTATACCCATAGCGGTTTTGAGGATTCCATCCCTGCCGGACTTCTGCCTTCTCTATCGCTTGTGTATGAACGGCATCGTTTTGTCTGTCCTTCATCCGGTGCCAGGGTATGCCTGGACTCGCAAATCAGAACCGGCCGGTACCATCCCCGGTTATTTTCGTCCGTTTCTTCCGCTCATTATATTTTCATGAATTTTATTGTACTTGAAATAAAAGATGCTCATACTGAATCCATTCCGTGGCTGGATTGGCTTTTTGACCGGGGATTCCGGAGCCAGAGTGTTTCAAAATACGGCATGGGCCTTTTTAAACTAATCCATGGAGAAATAGCATGAATAATCTTTTCCAGACAATTCAGAACGTGAAGCAAACTGCGAATAAAATGGACCCCTCTCTTTTTGCCCTGGCTCTTGCCGCCTCCCTTATTGCGGCCCTGTTTGCCGGATTTCTTTACAACCATTTCTATGAAAACAAAAGCACCGGAAGCCAGGTGAACCGTGCCTTCCCTCTGTTGGCGATCTCCATCACCACTCTTTTTATCGGGATCCAGATGTCCCTTCCCCTTTCGCTGGGTTTACTGGGAGCCCTTTCCATCATCCGTTTCAGAACCCCTATCAAGGACCCGGAAGAAGTGGGGTTCATCATGCTGGTGATTGCCTCCTCCATTTCCTGTTCCACATTCAATTTTCAATTTCTCCTGGTTCTCAATTTAACAGCCTTTATAACCATGCTTCTTGTCCGCGGCATACGCGTCTGGAAATACAAATCCAAAGACGGAATCCTGTTCCTCAGCATCGCGGACGGCGAAGCGCTTGCCCATTTGCATGAAATCCTTCTATTTGTAAAAAGCCATACCCGGAGTTTCTCGCTTGAGACTTCCTCTGCAAGAGACGGCATCACCAGCCTGCAGATTTCCTTCCTTGGCTTGAAAACCGAAATCCCTCAATTTCATTCTGAACTGAATAAACAGATAAAGATCGAAAGCCTGAATTTCTTTTTTAGTAAACAGGGAGGGATACGGGGCTGAAAAAATTGATTATTTGAATTAAGACCGGCGAATATTCCAGTTGATGTTTTAGCATAACTTTATTGTGAATGGACGTATAAAAATTGAGAATTTAAAATTAAGAATTGAGAATTTAAAGTCTCTTCTTGGAAAAACAAGCTGGCGGAGAATAAAAGCCATTTGAATACTGGCGCTTTGCAGCCGTATAATTGCCCTTCTTTCTCAATTCTTAATTTCCTCATGGATATGCTAATATAAGATACAAAAGGATATCCACGTTAAATGAACCAATCCTGTTAACTAAAAGCCCATGAACTATTTTCAGAAAAATTTTATCTATCTTTCCCAGATCATTGCTATCCCTGTTCTGGATAGCACCACCAACCGGAAAATCGGTTACGTGGAGGATCTCACAGCGGGGCTCAAGGAAATGTATCCCAAGGTGAGCTCATTGATCATTCAAAAAAAATGGGGTCGGACCAGAACTTCTGTCCCGTGGAAAAACGTGAAGCACTTCACTGAAAACAGACAAATCATGGTTGAAATGGAAGGCTCCGTCACCTCTGAGAATCTAATCCTGTCTGAAAACGAAATCCTTTTAAAAAAGACCTTCTGGGACAAACAGATTGTAGACATCTCCGGTTCCAAGGTTGTCCGTGTGAATGATCTTCATTTATTGAGAGAAGATTATCACCTATGGGTGGTTCACGTGGACATAGGCATGAAAGGGCTTTTCCGCAGACTGGGTTTTTCCCATATCATTGAACCTTTTATCAAGTGGCTTTTGTCCTATGAACTGAAAGACCGGCTGATTTCATGGAAATTCGTTCAACCCACTCTTTCTGAAAAAGGCTCCGGGCTTTTAGCCCTGAAAACACGTCAAACCAGATTGTCAGAATTGCATCCGGCAGACCTGGCTGACATCATCACAGACCTGGGGACAGAGGAACGCACCACCATATTCCAGACCCTTGATAACGTGACGGCGGCGAGAACGTTTGAGGAACTGCCTCTTAAAATCAAACTCCAGATGACCGAATCCCTCGGACATTACAGGCTGGTCATGATTGTCAATGAAATGGCGATGGATGAGGCGGTGGATCTATTTTCTGAATTGCCGCATAAAAAAGTCAACATGATTTTAACCCACATGCCGAAAGACAAGGTGGAACAGATACAGAGTCTTTTGGGCCATTCCAAACGCATCGCCGGCAGCATCATGAACACGGAATATATTTCCGTGAAGCATACTCTGACCTGCAGTCAGGTCATGGATTTCATCAAGCGGGCATCCAAAAAAAAGGAAACGATCTATTATATCTATATCCGAGACGATTCAGATACCCTGATCGGCGTCGTCACCCTGCGGCACTTATTGAATGCCGCACCGGAAAAAACCGTTACCGAAGTCATGCGAAAAAGAGTGGTAAAAGTTAAAGTGGATACCGACATCAAGGATGTTGCGGAAATATTTTACAAATACAATTTTACCGTTGTTCCGGTCATTGATAAACAGAATAAAATGCAGGGAATCATCACCATGAAAGATGCGTTTGAAGCGGTCTTTCGTGAAATCAG
>JAFGBW010000010.1 GCA_016932965.1 Candidatus Auribacterota bacterium | reverse complement strand
AGAATGTAATGCTGGAAGCGGGACTTGAACCCGCACGAGATTGCTCCCACAAGCACCTCAAGCTTGCGTGTCTGCCATTCCACCATCCCAGCTTAAATGTAGAGTGGTTATATATATTTCATTCATCATAAAGGTCAATGAATAATTGAAGCCCCCGTAAGCTTACTTTAGGGGAATCTTCGCTTAAAAGGACGCATCAAAGCTGTTTTTCGGCCTTTTCCCCTTTGTAGTCAAAAGGGAGGTGGGGCCGGTGAATTCATTTTGTTTTATGGTTTGTTTCAGTATGGGTTTTCTATCATCAATTCAGTAATCATCTATCCGTCTCACGAGTGGGGCTCTTTTTCTATTTTAACTACTTCAAACGGACGTATGACCAGTAAATAGTCGTTGCAGAAAAACTGGAAAGTGTATTTTCCAAAAGTAGGGAATTCAATGTTTCTTAGGGAAAAATTGATTTCCACGACAGAGTTGGGTGTATGAAAGTTCACTTTGCCGGAGGTTTTGAATATTTCTTTCTCATCTTCGGAACGGGAGCACACAAGAGAACATTGGTATTCTCCGTGCCCGTCGGTCAGGCTCACGAACAAGTTCATTTCTGAATGCCTGAAAGGAAAACGGGGGGAGCAGATGGAATTGAAAAGGCCGATGATGCTTTTTTTACGTGTCGTCACATCGTCAATGATGGTGTCCGCAATGAGAAAAGCGAGCAAAGTGGGGGGGGTTTTGGATGAGGTTTCCATATTAAAGAACCTTTCTATAGAGTGAGCTTTTATGAAAAGCAGCCGTGCAATCCCGGAAGATAATTTTGGCGATGCTTCCAAGAGGAACCGTTGTCATTATGCCGGCTATTCTCAAGAATTTTGCTCTGATTAAAATCATATACGCGTCCAGCAGATAGGGAAGACGAAAGGTTATATTCATGATCGTTTCATTCTATTGACGGTTTTATGACATTTCCGGAGAGATAATGGGTGGAAAGCTCTTTTGTTATGATATGATAGGCTTCCTCCACACTTTCCGTGAATTTAAAAAGATCCAGATCCTCCGGAGAAATCACTCCCCATTCCACCATTTTTTCAAAACGGATGATTTCTTTCCAATATTTTTTTCCAAATAAAATGACAGGAAGGGGTCTGTTTATTTTTTTTGTCTGAAGAAGAGTGAGCGTTTCCATCAATTCATCAAACGTTCCGAAACCGCCCGGAAAAAACACGAGGGCTTTGGCCAGATAAAGAAACCAGAATTTTCTCATGAAAAAATAGTGGAATTCGAAACCAAGTTCAGAAGAAATGAAAGGATTGGGTGTTTGTTCGAAAGGAAGAGAAATGTTGAGGCCGATACTCAATCCTTTTGCGTTCAGGGCTCCTTTGTTGGCCGCGGTCATGATCCCACTTCCTCCGCCGGAAGTGACGATAAAACGGTTCGACTCGTCCTTTATTTTATTGGACCATTGGGTCAGACGGAAGGCCAGTTCTTCAGCAGCTGAGAAATAGCAGGACATTTTTTCCAGGTTTTCCGCCTGTTTCAATTCCCCCAGCAGAAAGGAATCCACCTTGCTGGATTTCTTGATTTTCTCATTGATTTTTTTCTTATCAAATTTGGCGGTTTTTTCATCCACAGCCCTAGCCGAACCAAAGAAAACAATCGTGTTTCTGACTTTGTATTTTCTGAAACGGTAAACCGGTTCGAGATATTCGCTGACGATCCGGATGATTCTGGCCTCTTTTGATAGGAGGAAAGAACTCTTCCGGTATGCTTTGACAAAACTGATACGGTTAGTTCCGTTCTTATTATTGTGAGGATTTTTTTTCATTTGGTTTACCTTGGGTGTGATAGGTTGCAAGACGGTTCATGATAGCATTCATGTCATAGGGCGGGGCGCTATATTCGTTTGCTCCCGTTTTTTGACTTTCCTTTTTTTCTTCTTGATTATATTCGGGAGATATAACGATAATGGGTATGGCAGGGTATTTCTTTTTCAACTCCCTGCAAAAAAGAATGCCGTTACCGTCAGGAAGACGCGGATCAAGGATGAAAATATGGGGATAGAATCCTTGAGGCAGTGAACGTGCTTCTTGAAGATTTAAAACAGTATAGATAATCCATTTTCTGTTGATGCACGCCTTTTCCAGTTCGGTGATGACTAAACGGCGGTCTTCGTTCAAAATCAGGAGTGAATAGGAAGAAAGGCCGCCCGATGGGGATTTGAGCTGATGAAACCCTTTCAAAAGGATGGGAAGATAGCCGCTAAATTCTTCCGCTATTTTTTTCCCCGCAGCCAGATCGGAAGGGGGAGGAATTTCTTTTTTTTCATAAGCAGGCCGGATGTATTGCAGCAATTCCTTGTAGATGAGCGATATTTCATTGAAACCGAATGTGCCGCCGGAACCTTTTAAACGGTGCATTTCAGCGAAAATGTCCCGCACCATCTGCTGTTTTTTTTCAGATGTGATTATTTCACTCATCAGCTGATTCAAGAGGTCCAAAATGATTTTGTGTTTTTTTAAGACATTTTCCAGGTAGGAAAGCCGGAGTGAAACGGTTTCCGGTTTTTGTAAAAATACAGATATTTCCATCGATTTATTAGTTACCTCTGGCAAAGTTTCATGGTTTGTACGATGACTGGCTCACAATTTATTATGGGTGGCATTTCAACAGGTTTGAAGCTCTCTGAAGCGAGCTTGAAGTGGCATCTTCGCTCAAAAGGATGCATCAAAGCTGTTTTTTCGGCCAATTCCCCTGTTGCAAGCAAAGGGGTTGCAATCGTCAAATTCAATCTATTATCAATATAGGGTTAATAAAATATAATCCCCGAAGGATACAGGAAGCACCAAGGAAAGAACAAGCGGAAGGGCTGATTTGATATCTGAAATTCATTCTATCTGCTTGACAAGCAGGATGATAATTTTCTCGCCTTTCGAGTCCTTTGTGGTTTATTTATTCATTTATCATATTCCTCCAGCAACACTCAAATTAGGGAGTTTGGAATTGCATGTGAAGGTTTATTTATATGATTAATCTTGTACATAAATAATATCATTTAATATAAATTTCTATAAAAAACAGCAGTTAATTTGTAAAAAACAGAATATGATCTGACAATAAAATGAAAAAGTTCCCGTAATAACTTATTTTTTCCCTGTTCAGAAACGAGGATCGAGAGTTTTTTTAAGATAAATATAGAGGCAACAGAGAATAAATTTATGAGGTGTCAAACGTGGTTTATTCCGTTGCATGATTTTGGAATGACATAAGGATATTTGATGCTTCTTTTCTGTCTTTTTCCGAATTTTCGATTCTCGCGCCTTTCCTTTATGGTGTAAGATGATATTTTTACTGAGTATTTGAGAGTTGTAAGAGCAGATATAAATTTATACAGTTAGTGATATTTTTTTAACTTTTATATCAATCCATTGTTATGATCAAGTGTCAGTACTGCGGAACATTGAATTCGGTTGACCGATTTTTGTGTCTTTCCTGCGGGAAAAAACTGAATTTGACAGATCCCAGTTTTATGGTGTCTGAAAAGGAATCTGTTTCTGTTCCACAAAGAATATCAAAAAAAGTTCAACTTGAAAAAAGCGGGCTTTTTGAAGGTTTGTTTTTTAAAAGTTTTCTGCTTTTATTACTCATCTTGATTTATCTCATGTCATATACGGGACATGTTCCTCATCAGGATCCTACTATAAATGATATTCAAAGTCTGGACCGAAAAATGGCTCATTGGGGGGAAAGTAAAAATTACATCACCTTGAATGAGGCCGAAGCCAATATTTTTTTGGAAAGACAGATTTCATTGCTTCGTGAACAATTTGAACAGCTATATTTCCGGTTTTTTCGTTTCCGGAAGATTATCTTAGAGCCGGGAAAAACTTACTTAACGGTTCATTTTATATATCGGTTATTGAATAAACCTCTGGATATTTCTCTTACTGGTACGGTTTCATGCATGAACAATCAACCAACATATCATATCAACAAGACACGTTTCGGGAAAATGATTTTTCCGCGTTTCCTTTCTCTTCATATCCTGCGTCCGGTTAATTCGTTATTCCGGAGTCCGGAATTCATGAAAGCTTTGCCTCCTGTTTCTCAGATTAAAATCGAAAACCGTCTGTTTTTTCTTTTTCCGCATGCCTCTCCGGATGCTCTCCCGTCCGGTCTTTCATCTTCCCCGAGTCCTGACTCATCCGGATCCATTCCTGATGACATGCTTTTGATTCAGGCCGCAGATAGTTTTTTCCTCCGGAACCAGTATCAACTGGCGGTGAAATATTATCAGCTTGCCCTGTTAAAGGTCCCCCGTTCCCCTCTTTCGGATTATATAAAAAAACAAATTCATCTTTGCCAGGAACAATCACAGGGATAAGGCGATGCGTTGCGTTATACAAAGAGTGGATTCGGCTCATGTGGAAGCGGACGGACAAATAACGGGTAAAATCGGTCCGGGACTTCTGATTTATCTTGCCTTGAGTGAGGAGGATTCTTTTGAGGGCATTTCTCAAATGATCTTCAAAATCCTGCAGCTGCGTATTTTCCCTGATGATAACGGTAAAATGAACCTTTCTCTCATGGATAAAGGATATAGCTGTCTTCTGGTTTCACAGTTTACTCTTTACGCAGATTGCCGAAAGGGAAACCGGCCTTATTATGGGAATGTTGCTAAACCGGAAAAAGCCAAAGTACTTTATGAGGCGTTTGAAAAAGAATTATCAAAGCACTGCTTTTGCGCGGCTGGGTTCTTTGGAGCTTTCATGAAGGTCCATGCTGTCAACAGCGGTCCTGTGACGATTCTGTTGGAAATGGATAGAAACAGGATCGTTTAAAATAAAACTCCACGTCCAAATGGTTGAGGCTCAATTGGGAATCCGGAATTGAAAAAAGCAAGTTTGACTATTATCTGTTGTTTTTTAATGTTATTTCATGCTTGGACAAGGGAATCAGCCAGATCCAATTTTATGATTACGGGCGGACATCCTGAACTTCATCCTTTGATTTTGGAAAAAGCGGAAAAACTCAAACAGAGCCTGGAAGACCTGTTTCAATTTTCGGTGTCTTGGGCACAACCCTTGCATATCATGATCACCCATCATAAAACCAGGACGGAGATTAAATGGAACAAAAAGGCCCTTTCCCGGATCATTTATTTTTCCCCCGGGGATCATCTGAAATATCTGGAACTGGACCGAGAATTGATCCGCATTCTTTTGTATGATCTGATCCTGACTGAGCCTGAAATAGTGAATCATAAGCATCTGATGATTCCTCTTTGGCTTGTGGAAGGCCTTCTTTACAATATCCGGACCGACGAATTGATTACCCCGCATTTTCTTTATGAAAGTCAGAAAATGAATGGAATCATTTCTCTGGAAGAACTGCTCACCCGGCAGACCTTTTTTCTTAAAGAAGAACAGAACATCCTTTTTTCATTTGAGGCTGCGTCGCTGACTGAATACCTTTTTTCTTTACCCTTGGGGGATGTCAAGCTTAAAAGATATCTGTTATTATGCCAGCAGGAAACATCTTCGGAACTCGCTTTACTGAAAGCATTTGAGAGGCATTTTACCCGTTTAGGGGAGTTGAAGGCTGACTGGATTCAAAAAGCGAAGATGGCAGGAGGGATCGAATCAAATGAGGTTGAGTAGATTTTGCGATTGACATGGAAAAGTTAATTTAATAATTTTTTTAATATTTCTCAAATTAAAAAACAGAAGGATATCTATGAATATTGCTATGAAATACCTTGATCGGGAAGAATATGATCGCGACTGGGAACCGAAGTATCAATCGTTGGAAAAAAAATATTTTAAGGAAGAAGGTACCCCTATTGGTGACAGCGCGGAATACGATTCTGAATTGGAGAGATTGAATTATCTTTATGCCAAGGCTGTATCACAAAGAATCCATCAAAAGATGCGGGAAGCCTTGACGGACTGTCAGTCATCCCTGGAAAAAAATGATTATTCCGGTTTTGAAAAAAAATGGGAAACCGTTAATTCCATTTGGAAAGATTTCAACACATCTTTCCATTATAAAATGAGTGCACGTGGCATTCTTGAGAAAGACTGATATTTCAAGCATTTTCCCAGATGGACAGCCAGATGGACAGATGGAAAAGAATAGATGAGTGCTTTCCGGAAAAGCGCAAATAAAGATATAGACTCTTGGTTGAAACAAATGATATAGATTTAATAATCAATTTCTTACAAGGAAGATTATAATGACTGATTTTTTTTCTTGTGCAGCCCGTTTTTTTGTATTCCGATTCGTTGTTTTTTTTCTTTCTTTCATTCTAACGGAGATGTCACTCTTATCCGCTGACGAAACACCCTCAGGCGCCGTTGCTATGCCTCCGGAAAAACAGCTTTCCATTCAGTTTGTCAACAAGATCTATATCCCTGAAGAGATAGGGATCATCAAAGAAGTTGTCATTCCGGATAAGGATAAAATCACTGAACTGGTCATCTGTATTCAGGATGCTCACTGCAATTATGAAGCCCAGATGAATATCAATAAGATCGTTAAATTATTCGTTGAGGATTACGGAATCAAGCTGGTGAATGTGGAAGGCTCAACCGGTGTGATTGATACCAGCCCTTTTTCTGCTTTTAAGGATAGAAAAGTGAAAATGGATTTTGCCGATTATTTCATGAAACAGGGGAAAATCACGGGACCCGAATATCTTTCCATTACGTCTGATCTGAATTTTATCATCTTTGGTATTGAGAATGAAGATTTGTATGCCCGGAACTACACGGCGTTCATGAATGTTCAGGAATACCGGGACAGGATTAATGCCTATTCAACTAAGTTGCTGGAACGTTTGAATAAGCTTAAAGAATCCATATTTAGTCCGGAACTTCTTGAAGTGGACAGGGAGGTTACGAAATTTGACGAAAAAACGATTGATTTTGAAGTTTACGCCAGATTTTTGGAAGAGACGGCGCTGAAATATAAAATCGATTTGAGTCCATTTGAGAATTTTAATCTTCAAACCAAGGCGCGTATTATTGAGAAAGAAATTGATTTTAAGAAGGTGGAAGAACAGAGGGAGGAATTGATCAGCCGTTTTAACACGACTCTCCAGGGGGATAAGGATAAATTAAGAAATATCGTGCATCAGTCCCTTGCTTATAAATTGAGGGAAATCGACGCTGAGACTTATTACTCTTTTATTTTGAATGCGGCAAAGGAAAACAACATCAACATGGAAGATCTGTCACATATTGCGAAATATGCCGATTACCTTCACTATTACAATACCATCGATAAGATGCGGTTATTGGATGAATGCGGAGAAGTGGAACGTCATATAAAGAAAGCCTTATATAAAAATCCATTGGAAGCAGAATTGGATCATCTATCCCGCATTGTTTCATTGATCCGGAAGCTGTTTAAACTGGAAGTGGT
>JAFGBW010000098.1 GCA_016932965.1 Candidatus Auribacterota bacterium | reverse complement strand
TACGGAAATTCCTCAGTTTCCATTCAATCCGGGCAAGAGAATTCAAACGGACTGCCGACAGGATTTCATCACCGATCCTGCGAGTATAATCAAGAGATTCCTTGATAAACCGGGTCGACATATCCATTTTACCGAGTGTATTATATAGATTGCCGATATTATAGGTTAAAGAACTGATAAAATAATCATCTTCCAATGTTCGAAACAATGACAGCGATTTCTGGAAATAATCCAATGCCTGTCTATGTTTTTTTTTCAATGAATAATAGAGCCCCAGGTTGTTATATACAAGAGCTTCTGTTTTTATATCTTTTGCATGCCTGGCAGTAGAAAGGGCTTTCGTGTAAAAATCGAAAGCGGTTTCATAATTTTTTAAACCATGATGGACGATTCCGATCCAGTATAAACTCTCTGCGGTCCGCTGCTCATCCCCGATTTCCCTGCTCAGAGTCAAAGCATCCAGGAAAATCTTCAACGCTTCTTTTAATTTCAAATCCACATGCGAAATCAAGCCCAACCGGATCCGGGCATCCACCAAGCCCCGTCTATCTCCGCATTTCTGAAGTATAGTTTCAGCTTCATCCAAAGCCTGCAACGCGCTGTCTCTCTGTCCGCTGTACCAATACCCCAGGGATTGATGAACCAAAACCGTTCCCCTTGCGCAGGAATCGCCCAACTGATCAACGATTTTTAAACCCTGATTTCCAAGCTGTACAATCCTTTCGGGCTCTGTTTTGATCAATGGCTGAATTTTCATGATTTCTAAAATGATATTCAGCCTTTCATGAGGAGAAGCATCAGGCAGCTGTTTTTCCAACCTTCCCACGCGCTCCAGAGGGGTCTCCGCAAACAAAACGAAAACACCCGGAAAAAATAAAAAGAAAACAAACACAGATATTCCTCGGTGCTTCATCTCCTGGATTATAATCAAGCCTCCCCGTCAAAACAAGGCTATTCATCTGAAGAGGAATAAAAAATAATTTCAGTTTTATCACGAGATCAAGAGATAAACACTCAATATTCTCATCATCATGAGATCAAATCAATACAAAACTCATGTTCATGAGATTTTCATGTTTTTAGAATACCCTGAAATTCCCGGCAGCTTTTATACGTTCAGCATTTTAACTGACCTGCTGCTTGGCATCCCGATTGCTTTTATAAAATGAATTGCGCTCCAAGCTTGAAGCAGGCTTGAAAAATAAAAACTGAAATGTAAAATTTAAAAGGAGGTTGCAATGGATCGCGAAAAACAGCTTTTGGTATTGAACAGAAAGGTGATTGCCAAGCTCAACCGGATTGAAATGGATGATTTGAATGGGGGGAACACATGGGGTGCATTCGGTGCAAAACGGGAGGCCACCGTCCCTACTTATTGCAAACAAGCCGGATGCCCGCAGGAAGACCAATCAGATGCCGGATTCATGTGTGACAGTGTCTGGACAATGCCTTATTGAATCAAATCCCCATAGATTCACAAAAAATGAATTCGACAGTATAAACTAGCTGAACTTCATTTTCCGGAATGCGAACAACCTTTTATAGACTCCCTGAATCAACATCCCTAGAACTTGTTGTGATTCACGAAGCGCATGAAGGGTTTGTATTCCGACTTGTCGAGGTTGAATAACGGCAAGGTATCCACATACTTGCCTCCAGCCAGGATCAGGGCGCGTTCGAGGATCGCCTTGACCTCGACCCGGTTGAGATGACGGTCAAGGAAGGGCTCTTTCACCGCTGTCCAGAAATTTTCGCCGCTCTTCATACGCAGCCAGATTTCATCAGTGCGGCTGCAAACGGCAGTCGTGTCCCTGTCTGCTCCCTTATCACTGAGGATCCGCATCACGTCTTCGCCCCGGATCGGCGATTCACATAGAATTCCCAGCCGCTTCATAACCGTGAACAACTCCCGCACATTCCCCGGCCAGGAGTGATTGAGCATGGTTTCCCAGAACCCCTCGCCCGTCTCTTTGCCCTTGAGAAAGCGGAGGTTTTCCCGTACCAGGGATTCGATATCCCCCAGGCGTTCACGAAGGGGAGGGATGGCGATTTCCAGAATATTCAAACGGTAATAGAGATCTTCGCGAAACTGTTTCTCGCGGATCAGTTCGGGCAGGTTGCGGTTGGTGGCCGCAATGATGCGCACGTCCGCCTCTTTTTCCCTGGTGTCCCCCAAAACTCTGTATTTTTTGGTTTCCATGAAGCGCAGCAGTTTCACCTGGAACGAAAGAGGGACTTCGGCCACCTCGTCGAAAAAGAGGGTGCCCCCCGCCGCTTCGTCGACCAGGCCGCGCCGGTCTTCCGTGGCGCTGGTGAAAGCTCCTTTTTTATGGCCGAAGACGATGCTTTCGAACAGGTTTTCGTTGATCACTGTAGTGTCGGCCACAACGAACCTGCCACCGCGCCCCGAATATTCATGGATTTTTTCCGCAATAAAAGATTTCCCCGCCCCGGTTTCACCCAGGAGAAGAACACACTCTTCCTCAATGGCAAATTTGAGCATCAAGTTTTTTATTCTTTGGATGGCTTCGCTTTCACCGCACACGCCGCCGGCACATCCCTCGCTGCGGCGGATTTTCTGCGCCGAGGTCTGCATAAGGTCGGCCAATACCTGGAACTGGGCCTGTTCCGCCTCGCTGAAGTGGACCTTGACTCCGGAATCAACGTACAGAAAGAAATCGTCATCCACGGGCAGGATGAGGATGCTCTTGATCATCAGGCGCTGGGCCGACTCCGACAGGCCATCGCCCACCAGCAGCATTCCCACGTTGTCCTTGTGAATCCGTTGACTCTCCGTCATGCTCACCTGAACAAAACTCTTGCAGAAATTCTGCCCCTCGGCCACGTTCCGCCCAACGATCCTCCGCCCCCGGTGCCAGAGGATCTCACCGTCCCGGCTGTAAATCATGGCCAGGGACACGCTCTTGTCCTCTAAAAGACTCCAAAGCTTGTTCTTGATATCCTCGATCATGTCGATTCTCCCCTTCGGGATTTCATTCTCATGCTTGATTTTACCATGTATGCGAAAAACAGGAAACGATCTCATCATATCCATTGCTTCCTCCAGTCGATCCTACGGACAGGCCGCTTGTTTTGTTTATCTAATTTATTATTTTTAATTATATTTTTATTGTTAATCGTTTTTAACACTCCTTTCCCCCAACCTCCCCTCAGGCAAAATAGATAATGCCATATAAAGGGATCTAGGGAACCAGCTGAAATCTAAAACAGGTGATTCGGATTACAAAGACATCTCGCCATTACGAGATATGTATCTCGAATCTTTGAAAATCCAATAGAGAAATCGCTTTTCAGATTTTCCCGCTCTTTTCCTCCTTTAGGTTTCTCCCGTATTGATGAGATCAATCCCCTTCGTATATTCCCTGAATAATTCCGGGAACCTTTATAGATTTAGATTTCCAGCTTTCATTAAAACTTGGCACGCTAAATGCTGAAACATTGTTTCAGACCAAAAAAGGAGGAAAACATGAAAAAACGTCTGGAATTGAAAAAACTGACCCTGGCCAACCTGGGTCACAGCCTGCAGGGAAATCTGCACGGCGGAGCCAGACTGACCTGGAGTTGCGAGGATGACGAATGCCAGACCCGGAATGGATGCACCGACACCCGCAACACTCAATGCGGACAGAACACATGCATAAGCTGCACTTGTATTACTTTCTGTCCATGTATCACCCGCCCTCCTCTATGCATTTAAAGGGTTCCGTCTAAATTCAGACTGAAACGGTTTCCCGGGGGCGCATATCCCCTTCGCGTCTCACGCGACGGCCTCCCGGGAAGCCGAAAATCATTAAAAAAAGGAGAAAATCATGAAAAAACGTCTGGAACTGAAAAAACTGACTGTAGCAAATCTGAATGCAGATTTGCAGGGCAACGTATTCGGGGGGGCTCCTGTTACATATTCCTGCCCCG
>JAFGBW010000097.1 GCA_016932965.1 Candidatus Auribacterota bacterium | reverse complement strand
TCCCTTTTTTTGGCACACAAGTTAAAAATTCCCATGATATGGCTGAGATGCCCTTCTGGATGATGATGACCACAACCAGTCCCACAGGCACGATGATAAGAAGCGTTGCCAGCAGAAAAAAAGTAAAAGCCAGTTTCTGGGTGGTGCGCGGATGCATGCTCACTGCCTTCTGTGGAGAAAGATATCCGCTGTGACATTGATGACAAAGCTGATGACAAATAAAACAATCCCTATCGCAAACAGGGCGAAATAATGCTCGCTTCCTACTACAGCCTCGCCCATTTCAGCGGCAATGGTGGCTGTCAGAGTTCTGACCGGCTGCATGATGGTTTTAGGTATGACAGCTGCGTTGCCTGTTATCATCATGACAGCCATGGTCTCTCCTATCACCCGGCCGATGCCCAGCATGACCGATGCCAGAAGCCCGGATGAGGCTGCCGGAAGAATGACGCGATATATAGTCTGCCAGTGCGTCGCGCCGAGCGCAAACGCCCCTTCCTTGTATGTCTTGGGAACCGAGTAAAGTGCGTCTTCGGCTATGGAGACAATCGTCGGCATGGCCATGAAGGCAAGCATGATGGCCCCTGAAAACGCGGTCAAACCGGTAGGGAGATGAAAAATGCTCTTGACTGCCGGAACCAATGTGACCATTCCGATGAATCCCAGGACAACGCTTGGGATGGCTGCTAAAAGTTCGATGCCTGCTTTGAGTATTTCCTTGAGTTTTAAGGGTGCGATTTCTGCAATATATAAGGCGCTTCCGATACCGATGGGAATGGACAGGATTGCTGCGCCGACGGTCACAACAATTGAACCCGCGATCAGGGGTAAAATGCCCAACTGGGGCGGTTCTGAAATGGGATACCATTTATCGCCGAAAAGGAATTTTAAAGGAGATTCAATCTTGAATACAGAAAGCCCTTCTTTCAGAAGAAAGATGAAAATCATGAAAACAAACAGAATGGAAGCAAGTCCGCACAGAAGAATGAGCTTCTCAATGATGAATTCTTTGAATTTTTTCATGGGGTCATTATTTGTAATAAAATGAATTTAATCTTACAATGACAGTTTGTTGTTTATCATGATAGCTTACAAAAATAACGTGTTTTTATGAATTCAGAACTCAGGAGACAGAACCCAGAATAATCCCGGATTTCTTCAGAGAAAAGTCCATGATTTGATGGCACGCCTGTAAGATAACGGTTTTATTCAATGAACTGTTTGTTTTACTACTGGATTTTAGAATTTTGACTCCTCAATTCCGTGAGTTAACTGATTGCCGGTTATGACGGTAACTTTTTATCTCTCTGTCAGACCCAATACAGATTTTTACACATTATTTGATAGGGACGAAATCTGTTTCCAGAACGATTTTTTGGCCTGCTTCTGAAAGACAGAAATCGAGAAATTTTTTGACGGTTCCTTTGGGTTCCCCGTTGGTGTAAAAAAACAACGGACGAGAGATGGGATAGGAACCGTTTGTGACGTTTTCAATGAGCGGTGCAATAGAGGCTGAATTTTCACTCATGGCCACTTTGACTGCCTTCTGTTTGCTCGAGATGTATCCCATACCGTAATAGCCTATGGCATCTTTATTTCCAGCGACTTCATCTGCAATGGCCTGGGATGATGAAAGAAGAAGCGCGTCAGGAGCGAATTCTTCCTGTGAAGCCGGATCATTGTTCCTGAGGACGTGTTCTTTAAAATACACATGTGTTCCTGAATTGACTTCACGGGACAAGATCACTATTTTTGCATCACTGCCTCCGACTTCTTTCCAGTTTTTGATTTTACCGGTAAAGATGTCAGACAGTTGTTTCAGGGTGAGTTCTGAAACAGGATTTGAACTGTGAACCACAATCGCCAGACCGTCCGATGCAACTATGGTTTCAAAAGGAAGGATGCCTTTTTTTCCAGCTAGTTCGATTTCCTTACTTTTAATGTTTCTTGAGCTCATGGCAATGTCACAGGTTCCGTTGATCAATGCCGCTAAACCGGTCCCGGACCCTCCTCCTGTGACCGCTATGAAATCATCAGGAGAGGTTTCCATCATTGTCTCAGCCCAGGATTGGACCAGATTGACCATGGTATCGGATCCCTTGATCTGAACCATTCCTTCTTCTGCATGACAGGCAGAGATGGATAAAGCTGCAAGAATACACACAATATTCAGTCCTTTTTTCATGCTTCTCCTTTGTGAGATAATGGTGGCTATTACTTCTAACTATAGCTGGAAGATATTTCTGTTTTGGTATCATCAACAGGCATGGCAACCCTATTGGGGACGAAAACAGGCGTAGTCTTACTTTTGTATCTGATCTGATAAGGAGTGATCAAGAAATATTTTAATGAGACTGTGTCGGCATGGTTCACACAAATTACGGATGGGGCATCCGGGTTCCGCCTGCTAAGGCGAGTAGTTTATTTTGTATCAGGGGACATGTTGTCCGGTTGTCACATATTTATTTTTGTTGCTCTGGACATCCGGAACAGTGAATTCCATGATTTTACCTGAAGTGGTCACGGCATATCCCATGCCGTTATGGGGTGCCGTGAATGAATTTTCATAAAATTTCGTGTCGGAAAAAAGAGGATAATTGGTATGATCACAATATGAAAAATCCATGAAATCGTGCAAGCTGTTGATCAGGTTGACGGTTGCTGGTATCGGTATCAATGCGGGACTGTTTCCATGTATAGCGGGGCAAATCATTTCACTGGTTTGATCCTTGGCTATGGTCGGAACGATCAGGACATTATTTACATCGGGTACAGGAAGACTGTTGTAATCCTGATAGTAAAGAAGAGTGATGGTATACAGGTTTTTGAGATTGGCCATGCATTTTATTTTTTCTGACCTCTTGTGAAGCTTTTTTGGCAGCAGAACCTATCAGCATGGCAAGAATCATGATGATTCCAATGATGGTCAGAAGCTCCATCATTGTGAAACCTTTTTTCAGAACGAATGATTTCATGCCCATTTGAACTTCTTATTTTTAGATATATGATAATTGGATGCGTCTGAAAAGTAAAGATTGTCATTTTTGGCCGCGGATGCCAGAAGCGCTGCTCCGGGAGCGCATGTGTACTCGGGATTTTTAGGAATGGTCAGAGAGCAGACAATCTGTTTTTTAATGGCTTTTACCATGCCTGTGTTCAATGATACTCCACCTGTGAAAACAAGCGGTTTTTCTATTTTTGTACCTGTCAGGGTTTTTATCCGTATGGCAATCGCATGATGAATCCCTGCCATATCCCGTCGCAACAATGCCGGGATATATCTTTTTCTCTGATTCCGTTTGTAATCAAAAGATCATGAAAGAGTTTTGTGACAATTTTTTTCTGTTCAACGCCCTGACCGGTTAAACCAGATCCTATGATCCGGCTTTTATTGCTGTCAAAAATCAGTATTTTGACACTTCTGGATCCGGCATCTATCCCTGTATAGAACATATGGAAACGCTCCTAACGTTCATCGTGGATGATTGTTATAGAAAGATATCAAGGGGCAGAAATAAGGGGCAGGTTATCGGACATGATGAATCCGCTGTATTGAATCCAGCATGAAATAAAATGTTATAAAACGGGCAAAATAAAGCAAAAGAATCAAAACGTCATCTTGCTTCGTTGACTTTATTTTTAATCTTTTCAAACAAGGTCTTTACACGAAGAGTGATCCGTGCTGAATCGGATGGAGCATAATCCGTTTCAATTTTGAGATAAGGCAGTCCGCATTTTTCGTCCGCTATTCTTTTGATCAGAGCGGATTCAACATCGTAAGTCAGGCAGGCCTGCCAGATGAGTTCAATGACGCAATCCGGTTTATAGTCAGAAATCAGCTCGTTGAGGATTTCCGGTCTTCTTTTGTTTTTTGTCATGACTGAGCAGGGCAGATGAAAATATTTTTGCGCAATCGCTATCAGGGGATCAGAGGGATTTTCCGTTACATTTTCAAGAATCGGCTTCAAACCGGTGCAGTTTTCCTGGCAGACCACCAGTCCACCCGAGTCCTCGATGATCTGCATGACACGTTCAGCTCCATGCGGCAGGGGGACTCCGGTTAGAAGGACCCGCACCCGTTTTTCAGCAGGCGGGCTGAGCTTTCGGCCGGGCAAATCAGCCACAGCCCTTTCAAACTGAAAAAAATCCTCGCTCATGCAGGAAATAAGGCTTTTCATGTTCAAAAGCTCAACTCCACTCAAAGGGGGAGAATCGCTTTTCATCAAAAAGGCAAGCCTTCTTTTTAGGTCCCTTTCTTTATTCATGAGCGAGATGGCTTGCCTGAGTTTATCGTCAGTGATGTCAATGGAGAAAAGATGCTCCAGTTTCATTATTAGTTTTCGCAGTTCTCTTATCCAGTGTTCATAAGCGTCTGCGTCATTGCATTTTTGCGGCAGCTCAAGGACATGCATGGGGTGACGTTCAGAGAGAAGCTCATACATTTTCTTTTTACCGTCGCAGGTCGTCTCCGCAACCAGCAAATCAGACATCTCCAGAAAAGGATTTTCTTTCCTCATGCTGTAACCGAATGTGGATTTGATGAGGGGGCATAAGTTGGCAGGGAGAGTTTCCGCCGCAGCGGTGATGGTTTCTAAGGACCCCCCGCATAGGCATACCGGGATTCCTCCCGCGGCCATGATGATTTCTCGCGGAGTATATTCGCACATGATGCCGACAATTTTTTTGCCTTTTTTCTTTTCAGCAACGGCGAAGTCATAGGCATGGTCTACCATGTCTTCAAACCACTTGATCACATGAGGTGTTTTGGTTTTTGGAGGCTTTCGTGATTTTTTGGAAGGATTTCTCTTCTTTTTACAGCAGGAACCCACTGATTCATCCTTAATGGGATTGGCCGGTTGGTTCGAAAAGTTATCAATTTAAAATTGAGGATCAAGATTTTTTTTAATATATTTTTTTTTAATTTTGTTTCCCTGATGAAGAAAGGTCGGATCATTCTGAATGAAGATCGTTTGTATTTCTGTTTCCCAGGTACCTTCCATCAAAGCCAACAGCATTCAGTTGATGAAAGTCTGCCAGGCGTTTGCGCAACTCGGCCATGATGTAACGGTATTGGTTCCGTCCTATCAGCCATCGTTTTCTGTCATGGATCCTTCTGCACGGGCTGTTCATTATGGTCTGACTTGCTCTTTTCCGGTCGAATATCTCACGATGTCCCCTTTTCTTCGAACGTATGATTTCTGCTTAACTGCCGTCAGACAGGCGCGATCGTGCAAAGGGGATGTGATTTACACCCGTTCCCTGCCTGCGGCAGTATTTGCTTTACTGTTGCGGATACCTGTCCTATTGGAAATGCATGCTCCTCCGGAGGGGAGATTTGGTCCTTTGATATTCCGGTTATTTCTCAGTCTTTCCGGTAAAAAGCGGCTTTTACCGATCAGTAAGGCTTTGGCGGATATCCTCGATTCCGGATACAATATTTCAAGACGTTCATCGTCTGTTTCGGTTGTGGTTTCACATGATGGCGTGGACTTGGAACGTTATCAGGATTTGCCTGATTCTGTGACAGCTCGCCGCATATTGGCTTTGCCTGAAATTCCCACGGCAGTCTGTACAGGAAATCTGTATGACGGCCGGGGGAGAAAAATGGTAACGGAATTGGCCCGCAGATTGCCTCATATGCAGTTCTTATGGATAGGCGGAGATTCGAAAGCCGTGGAATGCTGGCGGGCTCAATTGGCTGGAGATAAAATATCCAATATCATTTTGACCGGTTTTATCGAGAACAGCCGGCTGCCTTTGTATCAGGCTGCGGCAGAAGTGCTTCTCATGCCCTATGAACGGATGATCACAGGGTCCAGCGGCGGCAATACAGCGGCTTTCTGCAGTCCGCTGAAAATGTTCGAATACATGGCCTCAAATCGTCCTGTCATTTCCAGCGATTTGCCTGTCATCCGGGAAGTGCTGAATTCCGCTAATGCTGTTCTGTGTCCTCCGGACGAATTGGAAGCATGGGAGCACTCGCTGCGTCTTCTTCTGGAAGACCCCGGAAAACGTAATCAACTGGCTTCACAGGCCAGGCAGGATGCCGACTGTTATACTTGGATACGGAGGCAGAATAAAATATTGGAAGGTTTTTCCAAAGGATGATATAAATTTTTCTCCTGAGAATCAAGGACAGCCGGACCCAGCAATTTCCCCGTCCAGATTCTTTTTTTTCATGAATCCTCAGGAATGCTGAAGAGATAAAATCTGTCCGGTTATTAGGGGGGGGAATTATCCCATCTCAGAATTGAATATTAACCTGAAATAAACAGGGCTTTTAAAGAGCCTGCGGTACTTGAAAAGAAGATTGAGGACTCATCCGTTATGTCCAGAGCCAGGATTTTTATTGAGAACACCTTTTGGATTTACGTTTCCAAAATTGTTACCCAGGTCATGACCCTCATCACGACCGTGCTGGTCATCAACAAACTGGCTGTTGAAATTTATGGTGAATTCAATTTTTTTCTTAGTTCGCTTCTGGTCTGCCAATCTCTGACGCTCAACCCCCTCATTCACGTCATCAACCGGTATGTCCCTGAATTATCGGGATATCATGAATTGCAGAAAATCAAGAAACTGTTGCTGAGGGGATTGGTACTTACCCTTCTTTCTTTCGGATGCCTTGCCTTTTTCATCGTGTACTTCCGATACCAAGTCGCAGTCTTCTTCCATCTCCCGAGTTTGCCAGGACTTCTGACCGTGTTTTTAATACTGGTTCTGTGTTATTTCCTTCAGATGATCGGTTTGACAGTCATCAAAGCTTTGCTGCTCAACAAACAGGCGGCTCTCATTGCCATTGTTATTTCTTTTGCAAAATCTGTCATGTACCTTGTCTGGCTTTCTGAACTTGATGTGGCACTCCTTTTGGAGATTGAAACCGGCTTGGCTTCAGCCAGCTTTCTGTTCAGCCTGGCTGTGATGATTCTTTTTTATAAAAAAACTGGCACTACTGTATATCCTCAGCCCGGAAACCAGGGTGTGGACAAAAACCGGGTTATCCGGTACGGCATTTATTCCTATTTCAATGATATCGGGGGAAATGTCATTGGCACAACCTCTGATACTTATATTGTGTCAGCTATGGCGGGACAATTTTCGCTCGGGGTATATGCTTTCGCCTCTAAAATTTTCAACATGATTCTTTACCTGCTGCCAGTCAAGGATGTCCTGACGATCATCCGGCCTATGTTCATCCAGAAATTCAGCCAGAAGCATGAAGAAGCCGAATTCAACAGGATTTATAATTTCATTCCCAAAATCCTTTTGCCTATTTATCTTTTTCCCTCCCTGTTTTTTCTGCTCTTCGGCCGCGGATACATCCGTCTTTTTTTTAATGAACAGTATTTTCCTGCCTATGGACTGATCAATATCATGCTTCTGACAAACATCACTTCAGCCGTTTTTTATCCCCTGGTGCTGGTCGTGCTGCTCAAGGAAAGGATGGATGTGGCGTTATACGGAAAAATCATAGGTCTATTCAGCATTCCGGCTGGCATTGTCGGCATGCATTTTTTCAGCCTGACCGGGGTGGCCGTGGCAACAACTCTGGGAGATTTTTTCAAGGATCTGCTAGTGTACTTCAAAATGAGAAAAATGACGGCCATCCGTTATCATTTTCTGGATTATTATCGATATCTGACTGCCACCGCGGTCCTGATGCTGATTTTCTTATATCCGGTCAGATGGTGCCATACTTCTGCTGTTCTGATTGCTTTATCTTTTGTTTTTTTTATTTTATATTGTCTTCTTTTATTAAGATTTCATCCTCTGAACCGGGATGATCGCTGTTTACTGAATCTGGTGATCGGTTCCAGCCGTTTTTTATCGAGGCTGTGTGAATCAGCTCCGGTCCGATGGTTCAAATCGATAGCTGACTGTTAAAAGAGAATGAAAATCCTGGATAAACAGCAAGAAACGGAATTGGAATCATGAACATCCTTTTTATCGGCCATGGTTTTGCCTTTAAAATGTTCTATACGCTGAAGGATTTCCTCTCCAGACACCTTGAAATCAACAAGTCGGCTTTTTACATTTCGCATTCCCTGTTTTATTCGCAATGCGAACAGGACCATCCCGGGATGGATCGGTTTTCTTTTCTGAAGGAATGGGAAATCATCAGGGAAGCTTCGGGGCTCCGCGCAGATCCCTTTCTAATCAGACAATACGAAATCAGGTTGGGGGATCCCTTTTTATGGCCCGCTCTTGTGGCGGATAGACGTCTGTATCTGGGGAGTCACAGCATGTTCAGGCAGGACTACTCCCCGCGTTTCACTCATGAAGATATGTTGAAGATCCTTCAGGCGGCTCTTGTAAGGGTGGAATCTTTTCTAGATGAGACTGCCCCGGATGTCATTCTGAACTACGCCCCTGCTACTTTTGCCGATTATCTGTTTTACCTGTTTGCCAGGAATAGAAACATCACCTTTCTCAATCTGCGTTCGACCAAAATTAAAAATCATGTCCGTGTCTCCCCGGGTATTTTCGGCATACCCCCGGACATTTCGGAGCAATATCAGCAGTATCAGAAACGGGATCCCCGGATTCAGCCGGACGAGTGGATGAATCAGGCCCTTGAGTATGTCACCAAGGGGAGAGAATCCAAATTGGCTTACGAAGGAGCTGTTATAACAAAAACTACCGGAAAAACTGACAAACGGAATCCGTTGGGGGCCCTGTATTCCCTTCTCAAGAAGGAGATGAGCTATCGATTCGGTCAGCTTCAGTATGATCTGCAGGCAAGCGGCGGCTTTATCATTCCGATGATCTATAAACGATTCATCAAACCCCTGAAGATAGCCTGGTTTAAAAAACAATTCTCCTCTTCTCTCATCAGGGAGCAACAGCTCAAAAATCTGGAATACGTTTTCTGTCCTCTCCATACGGAACCCGAAGTAGCCCTTCTGGTGACAGCCAGGCCATTCATGAATCAGATCGAAACCCTGCGGCTGATCAGCCAGAGTATTCCCGTCCACATGAAACTCCTGGTCAAGGAGCATCCGGTTTGCATGGGAAAAAGAAGCATGGCCTATTATCGTAAACTGCTTCAGATCCCAAATCTCCTGCTGGTTCATCCTGATTTATCTACCTATTCCATCCTGGAGCATGCGAAAATGACCATGACCATTTCCAGTTCCGTTGCCTTCGAATCCCTGTTAAAGGGGGTTCCGGCCATCACAATGAGCGATCGGAATCCGTGCCCTTTCTCCATTCTTCCTGATCACATGATTAAAAATGTCACCGATCCCTTTGAACTGGCTCGGGCTGCAGACGATCTCATGAAAAATTTTTCCTATGACAAAAATGCGCTTATCCATTATGTTGCGGCAGTAATGAGGGGATCTGTTCCCGTGGATTATTATTCCGCGTTACTGCAGCGTCCTGATTCTCGGAAAACAGATCTTCCCGCGGAGGAAGTCACCCGCCAGTATGACCGGCTCGCGCAATATCTGGCACAATACATCACCGGACTGAAAAACAGGAAACAAACGGGATAAGTGGATATCAGCCGGAAACGGCCTTCATCACCAACAGACATACCGAACGAAGGATATGAAAAAAATTGCTTTGATCAACATTCCTGATTCAGGAATATCCGGAAAAGGCTATACCGTTCCCCTCGGGCTGGCATACATCGGGGCGGCGTTGAGAAAGGCGGAGTATGAGGTGAGGGGCTATGATCTATGCATCTCCCGGGATACCCTTCATAAATATTATTTAACGGCTGATCCGTCTTTTCTTGATTCTATCCTAGCATACTGCCCGGATTTCATCGGTATGACCTGTACGACCACCAATAGGCACAATCTTTCTTTCTGGGCCGGGGTCTTTAAGGAAAAATTACCAGGAACTACCATCATCGTCGGGGGGCCGCACCCTTTTTTTATTCCCATGGAATACATGAAATCAACTCCTTCAGTTGACATCCTGGTTCTGGGGGAAGGGGAAAGAGTCATCGTCCATTATCTGGAAACCGCAGTCAGGGGCCAAGACCTGAAACAGGTCAGGGGAATTGCCTTCAGGCGTGGTGAGGATATCTTCATCAATGAGACTGAGGAAGTCATCGAAGATCTGGATGAAATCGACTTCCCGGCAAGGGACCTTTTTCCTGTCTATGATTACGATATGGAATTTGGAACTATCAGGGGCAAGGCAGTGACCATTATCACCAGCAGAGGATGCGGAAGCCGGTGCAAATTTTGTTCAACGAGCAATTACTGGAAAAAAGTGAGATTCCGTTCGGCAAAAAATGTCGTTGATGAAATTGAGGCTGTGATTAGACAGTTTCCAGGCATCGAAAACATTGTTTTTTTTGATGACACCCTGACATCAAACAGGAATCATGCGGTCTCGATCTGCAGAGAAATCACCTCGAGAAACATCAAGATCAACTGGGCATGCTGGTCCAGAACCAATATCGTGGATGATGAGTTTTTCCAGATATTAAAAGAAGCCGGATGCACCACTCTTTCTTACGGCATTGAATCTGGAAACGACGAGATGCTTCAGGTCATGAGAAAGCAAACCTCCGTATCGAATAATATTAAAGCTCTGATTAACGGCCGGAAATTCGGTATCTGTACCCGTGGAACCATGATTGCGGGCATGCCTGAGGAAAAATTTGCGTGGGCTCTGGACTCGATTTTTTTCATTGCCTCAATGACCAGCCGGGGGGTGGATCCGGGGGATCTCAGGATCAATCTCTTCACTTTCATCTTTCCAGGAACACCCTGGGAAAAATGGTTCAGGGAACGATATCCTGATTTTTCCTGGGATCATATCCCGGCAAAATACAGGACCGGTTCCATCACTGATTCCTTCGGGAATATTGTGCTCCCCTGTTATAAATGGAAAGGAGCCCCTTATACCGTTCTGAGTCTTCTTCTCCAGATGATCCATAGGTTCAGGTTTTTCAGACAGCTGATCATCCTTCCTAGGGTTCAAAAAATGATGAAAAAATGTCTCGTTGCTCTGATCAGGGAATATCCCAGAATCTATTATGATGATTAGACGGATCAATAAAAAGGTAAAACGATGAAACTCATTAACGATTTTTCGGGGACCGCCATGGGTTCCTATATATTATCAGGAGATCAGCTGTTTGTTCAGATCTTCGAGGAACCCCTTGTCAGGGTGGATGGGATGGTTCATGACTACAGTCTTCATTTCTGTTTCGGCATCCTGAATGATGAATCCAGTGAAAAAAATATACGGGTTTTTATCAACGCCACGGATTCCACGCCGATGCCGGAAATGGAAACCAATATTTACTGGAAAAATTCGCCGGAGGAGGAATTTGTGAAAAGCGACATCCGGGTAAAAACAGATTGCATCAAAAGTTACTGTTTTAACATCCGGCTCAGCCCCGGGGAGACGAAATATCTGGCCAATTCCTGTTTCAGAACCTATGAAACTCTGTCAAGACGGTTTGATGAACTGGCCGTAAGAAGCGGAGCTGAGAGAAAACTCTACGGGCTGTCTGTCGAAAAAAGGCAACTTATCGCCTACCGTTATTCCGCCCCGGCTCCGGAACATCCTCTTCCGGAGATCATCGTTGTTTCAGGATCTCATCCTCCTGAAGGGGATACCTTCGGTACCGAGGGCATTATGGAGATGCTTTCGGATCCGGAATCAAGGAGCAGACTGCTGCAACTGGCTAATCTGACGGTGATTCCCATGGTCAATCCCGATGGTTTTGTGCATGGGTACGGAGGCTGTAATGCAAATTTGAGAAATGTTTACTGGGATTTTGATGTGATCAATGAAACAGAAATGCCTGAAACCTTTCTGCTTTGGAAGCTGTTTACGCAACTCAGGCCTGATGTGTATTTTGATTTTCATGGATACACTTTCCAGGGCAGGAAAAAAATCGCCTCATCCTACATCAAGCCGCTGTTCTGCTATCCTCTTGAAAAATGGGATCTGGTCAGAAATCTCAATCGTAAGGTCATTGATCTTTGTCACGGAGAATGCAAAACCGGTTTTCTCACGTTTGTCCCGTCGACGCCGGGATCGAGACTGACAAAAAAATTCGGTACCGTGACCTATGCCAAATTTCATTTTCATCTGGATGATGGAATTGCCCGAATAAAAAAAATGGCCGTTGACCTTGTGTTGCTGGCATCTGAAGAAGTCAACCGTTACAGCAGGAAACGAGACCGACCCGGCTTCCGGGTGGCGAATCCTTTTATAAAATGGATATATTCATTGGGTTATGACGTATATTTGTTTATACTGATTTACTTGTGGCATCCTTTGAAGAAATGGAAAAAATGATTATACAAAACCTCAGAACAGACAGGTAGCAGAGGATGATGAAAAAAATTGCAATTGTCGTCACTTCCAGAGCGAGTTACGCGCGTATCAAAACAGTGCTGAAAGCGGTACGTGAACATGAAGACCTTGAGCTTTATCTGATCGGAGCGGCCTCCCTGGTTCTGCAGAAATTCGGCAATGCGGCAGATGTCATGGAGAAGGACGGTTTTATAATCAATGAAAAGGTTTATATGATCATAGAAGGTGAGAACCCGACCACCATGGCTAAAAGCGTCGGCATAGGGGTGATGGATCTTGCCACGATATTCGATAATTACCGGCCTGATATCGTGATATCCATTGCCGACAGGTTTGAAACGATCAGTACAGCCATTGCGGCATCTTATCTGAACATTCCTGTGGCGCATGTTCAAGGAGGGGAGATTTCCGGGTCTATTGACGAAAAGGTCCGTCACGCGGTGACGAAATTGTCTTCCCTGCATTTTGTCTCAAATTCGGCCTGTGCAAGAAGGGTGAGGATGATGGGGGAAGACGAAGAGAGCATTTTTATTACAGGCTGCCCTTCCATTGATCTTGCCGCTCAGATGAAAGAGCATTTTGGCTATATGAATACGGATTACCTGTATTCCCGTTATGCAGGCACAGGAAATCGGGTAGACATTGACAAGGATTTTGTGATGGTCATGCAGCACCCGGTCACCACGGAATTTAATGAGGCTTATAACCAGATGCAGGAAACACTCATGGCTGTCTATGAAATGAAGTTGCCTGCTATTGTATTATGGCCGAATATCGACGCGGGTTCAGACATGACGTCCAAAGCCATTCGGATCTTGAGGGAAAAATATCGTCCTGAAAATTTTCATTTTTTCCTCAATTTTTCAGCGGAAGATTTTCTATCACTATTGCTGAAATCCCGGTGCCTCATCGGGAATTCATCTGTCGGCATCAGGGAATGTTCGTACTTAGGTGTCCCGGTTGTAAATATCGGATCCCGGCAGCAGGGCAGGGAGCGTGCGGAAAATGTGATTGATGCGGGATATCAAAGAAAGGGCATCATTGCTGCTATCCAAAAGCAGTTGGATATAAAAGGCCGTTATGAGAGCTCCCTGCTGTATGGAGACGGCAAGGCTGGAAACAGGATCGCTGATATCCTTTCTGCGGCCAGACCGAAAATAGAGAAACGCTTTAAAGAATGAAAATCATCATCGGATATCCTTTAGATCTCTATCCGGAATTTTCTGCCGGTCTAAAAAAACTCTCGCAACATCACCGGGTTCTTCTCAAAGATTACAGTTATTCCTGGTTGTTAAATCAAATCAAGGATACGGATGTGCTTGTGCCCAGTATCAAAACCATTGTAGATGACGCTGTGTTGAAAAGGGCCAACCGTCTTCAACTGATTGCCACACCCACGACTGGGGTGGATCATATCAGGATTTCTGAGAAACCGGACGGCCTCCGTATCATCAGTCTCAATGATTTCAAAAAGCAAATACAGCCGGTTTCTTCAACGGCCGAGCTTGGATTCGCCCTGATGCTGGGTCTATCCAGAAAGATTCCATCATCTGCTCATGATGTTGTCCTGAACGGCCGATGGGACAGGAACAGGTATCTGGGCCATGAGCTCCGCGGAAAAGTCTTAGGGATTGCAGGCATGGGCAGGATTGGTCAAAAAATAGCCGCTTATGGAAAAGCCTTTGGCATGGAGATCATTTATTGGGATAAAAACAGGGCTGGAAAATGGAAAAGGGTCAGCTCATTCAGGGCTTTGCTCAATCAATCTGATTATATTGTGTTATCCATCTCTTATGATCAAAGCACACATCATCTTCTCAATGGGGATAATATCCGGAGCATCAAGAAGAAAGCCTTTCTCATCAATATTTCCCGTGGAAAGGTGGTTGATGAAAAATGGCTTTGTCATGCTCTTCAAGCCGGTATCCTTGCTGGTGCAGGTACGGATGTGCTCGAATATGAACTGGAAGACGTGCTGGCATCGCCCCTTTTACAGTATGCCAGAAAAAATAAAAACGCCAACATTCTCATCACTCCCCATATCGGAGGAGCCACCCTGGAAGCATGGAAACAAGTGTTTGCGCTTATCTTTGATTTCATCCTGAAAAGGGAAGTCGCATCGTGAACAGAAAAAAAATCAGGATCATTGCTGAAGTTGCTTCCAATCATGGTGGTGAATTGGAACTGGCCAAAGAGTTTATCAGAACTGCGGCCGAGTGCGGTGTTGATTGTGTCAAATTCCAGTCTTCCAGGTATGATGACCTTGAGAAAAAGGATGATCCCCAGGCAGAATGGGTTTCAAAGACGACCCTTTCGGACGAGGCGCATTTAGAGCTCATGGAGGAATGCAGACGGAATGAGATTGATTTTCTGACGACATGTTTCAGCTTAAAGAGAGCCGATTTTTTAGCTTCTCTCGGTCTCAAGGAAATAAAAGTGGCCAGCCCGGATCTTTTGAGTTTCAGAATGCTGAAAAAATTGGCCCTTTCTTTTGAGCATTTGATCATATCTACCGGCATGCATTCTTTAAGGGAAATTTCTTCAGCCATAGATTATCTGACTAAAAATAAAATCAATGCAACGCTTTTACATTCTGTTTCATTGTATCCTACCCCCTTGGAAAAAGCTTATATGAATAAATTCGAATGGCTTCGTTCAAAATATCCTCATGTGGGATACAGCAACCATGTTCCCGGGATAACGCCTATTTTATATGCCATGTCCCATGGAGCCGAAATCATAGAAGCACACATGAAACTCGGGGAACGCGGACCCGGTAGAGCCACTCCCTGGGACCTTCTGCCTGAGCAGTTCCGGCAGGTGGTGTCTTACAGGGATGAATTGATAACAATACACGGTGAAGAGGCCTGGATCCGTGATGAAGATTTTCTGTTTCAGGAAGAGGTGAAGGCAAAGGACAGGTTTATCGGCAGGTTTGGAGACAATGCATGAAATCCATGAAACCAGATATTCTTGGCATCATCCCTGCCCGGGGAGGTTCCAAGGGCATTATAGGAAAAAATATCAGGCAGATGTGCGGGAAGCCGCTCATTTATTATGCTGTGAATCTGGCGCAGCAGCTTAAAAGAGAGAATCTCATCACGGACTACCTTGTTTCCACAGACAGTGAACAGATCGCCAATGTGGTCAAAAGTTTCGGAGCAGAAGTTCCGTTCTTAAGACCCGGACATCTGGCTGGAGACAATTCCCCTGTCATCGATACGATCATTCATGCGGTAAATGGATGGGAAAAAAATCAAGGAAAAAAGATCCACAGTGTATTGCTGCTGCAGCCGACGAATCCCCTGACGGTATTTTCTGATGTCGAAAAAGCCATTCTGTATTATCTCTCTCTGCAGCCGGGGGCAGATTCCCTTATATCGATCAGCAACGCGGAACACATCAGGCTCCCAACTTTATATTATAAAAAAGGCAATAGGCTCGTGCAGGTCGAGAAAAATGCCGTTCCCAATGTCAACAGGCAGAAAATAAAATCCTTGTTCTGGAGAAATGGGGCCATTTATCTTTCCAGGAGGGATTTGCTTCTTAAAAAGAAAAGGGTATTGGGTCCCAATCCCTATTATTTTGAAATGCCCAGGATGAGATCTCTGACTATAGATGATCTGTTTGACTGGGAAATGGCAGAATGGATGATGAAGTACGGATCACGCGATCCATCATAACCTGATATAAGAGTTTGCATTGAAACCAGTTCATTCCCAATGTCTTGTTTGTTCCGGTACTGCCCTGGAAAAATTATTGAATATGTATTCATGGTGCCTGCCGAAATTAAGACACGGGGTTGCCATATGCAGGGATTGCGGACATATCCAGATTCATCCGTTTTTCAGTGAAGAGGAGCTAGAAAACATCAACCGTGATTTTTTCGGGAAGAAATATCTCAAGCAGGGGATGGGAAATCCGGATAACTCGGTGAAGATGAACAAGTTGGGTGACGTGCTGAAAAGCTATATCAGGGAAGGAATCCAAGTTCTCGATGTCGGGGCAGGCGAATCCTGGGCCTATGATTTTTTCAAGGGGAAAGGATGCCATTATTGGGCTATTGAACCCATCGACAAACTGGCCAAAAATATCAGACAAAAAGGGGGCAGGGTCATCGGCAAATCGTTAAGCGAAGATTACCGGGATTATCGGGAGAAGTTTGATATCATTATATTCAGGCATGTTCTGGAGCATTTGTTGAACCCTTCTGAAGCTCTGCGAAAAGTTCATTCCCTGCTCAATCCTGAAGGGGTCATTTATCTGGCCGTTCCTAATGCTGAAGGACCGTTTAATTTGTTCAGAAAAGGGCTTCACACCAGTTTTTTCCGTCCGGTTCATGTATCCTATTTTTGTGAAGGGAATCTCGCGAGGCTTGCTCTTCAGGTAGGATTGGAAGCTGCCTATGCCCGATCAGACGGAGAAATAGTCATGGTTCTGAAAAAACAGTTGGGTGAGTTACAAAGAGGTGCCTATGAGAATTATTTTTCTGCGCATAAGGATCATTTTTTAAGAACAGCGAGGGTGCTTTTCCGGAGGGATAGCATCAATGCTATTTATTTTTTTTCTGTATCACGCCCGGAAGCACCTGCTCCGTCTGCGGAAATGGATATCCATAAATGAGAAGTGAGGTTGGATTCATGAGGACAGATCAGGATGTTGTTCAAAAGGTTAGAAGACCTTTATATTTCCCGGTATTTTTTATTATGTTCTCATTATTGACCTTTTTTCTTTTCAGGCTTCCTCCGCTGGAAACCTCGGATTCAGCCAGCTATATTGAACCGGCGGAGCACTGGAAAGCCAGCCATCAAATCCGCCTGAGCATGGGAAGGGCGCCGCTTTACTGCTTGTATCATATCGCATTGTCAGCGCTGGTTAATAAAATCGGACCTGATTTTAAGAGGTTCTCCGTGGATATCATGACAGTTCTGTACTTACAGGCCATTTTTTTTCTGTGTCTCGCCATTAAAAAATATCAGGGGAATTTACAATCTCTATTGATTCTTTTGATTTTTTTGCTGGACCGGTGGAATCATGCCTGGATTCGTTCTGTCATGACAGAGGGTTTGGTGACGGTACTCATGATTTACTGGCTGATCTTTTTTATCCTGAGTTATTTGCGAAGAGGTGAAATGATTTGGCTTTATTTGATGGCGTTTTCTGCTTCAATGGCCTATCTGACTAGGGAGGCGGCTTCTCCGGTTTTGTTCGTTACTTTGATCTGGGCCTGCCTGATTTTAAGAGGCTGGGTCCAACCATTGCTCGGAAAACGGGTTAAATTCTTAATTCTTTTTTTAAGTTTATTGATCCTTCCGGCTTCATCGTGGATCATTTATAATAAAATGGTGAACGGATATCTCGGGGTTTCTGCGCGCGGATTAACCCACATTTCCGGCAGGGTCATCCCTCTGGCCCGCATTTCAGAAATCAAGAACTGGGGTTCCAGAGAAGACCTGTTCAGGCCCATGACTGAAGAACTGACTCAGAAGTATCACCGGGAAAAGCCCAGCAATGATAAAAATAGTTCCGGCACTTTCTATGCCCCTTTATTCAGGCGAGAGCCGTTTGATTACCTTTATCAAAAGCTGAAAGAGGAGAATCCGCATGCAAGCGAAGCTGAAGCCTTAAAACTGGTGAAGGAGATATCAGACATCTGTTTCATGTCCAATATCAGAGAGAATGTTTCTGTTTTTTCGCGGATTTTTGTTGAATATCTGACATTGCCTCTGATTGCAAATGTTTGGGGAGAGGGTAAAAGGCTGATCAATTATATGGGATATGTGATCGTGATCTTTTCGATCATTTTTTTTATTTTTCAGAGGAGGAATTCAGATGTTCACACCTGTTTCTTTTTAGGAATACCGGTGATTTTTCTGATTCTATACTGGAGTCTGTGTTCGTTTACTTATTTTTATCATCCCCGCTACGCAACCTTATTTAATTTTTTGCCGTACGCAACCGGAATTGTTTTTATTGGGAAAAATAGATTTTTATTCCGAGCAGGAAAAGATTGTAGAGGATCAAAAATAGGATGATGAATTTGTTCAGCGTAAACGGCCCTTTTAAATACATTATAAAACCGGGTATCCCGGCTATCGTTTTTTCCAGGCTCACATACAGACCGGGAATAATGATGAGCGTCAATAACGTGGCGCTTATCATGCCCATTAAAATGGTCACGCCGAAAGGAGCCCACATTTCCGCGGCCTGACTTTTATCGATGGCCATGGGAAGAATCCCGAAAATAGTGGTCATGCTGGTCATCATCAAAGGACGCGTTCTTGAAAG
>JAFGBW010000096.1 GCA_016932965.1 Candidatus Auribacterota bacterium | reverse complement strand
AATATCCTGAATGTGTTTTGGCAGTTCTGATGATCTGAGCATGGCTTTAAGCCTGTCAATGACAGCTTCTTTTTCTTCACCTAATTGTTCCAATTCTTGTTGTCCGGAAGTGAGTTCAGTGAGCAGATAATTTGAAGCTTGTGTAAAAGAAGCGAGTTTGCCGTCCATGGAGTCATCTGAATTATGAACGATTCGGATTGCCTTTCCCTTTTCTCCTCTGACAAATGCCATGATCAATTCCTTGTAGAGATTTCCCATTGCAAGATGCTCATCAATATGAACTCCTTTGGCACCAAGCTCGCTTATGATTAAATCAGCGTCCCCCAATTCGGTTTTCATTTCATCACTTATTTTTACCGTATCAGATACATAAACTGTTTTTTTGAGATGTTTTTGATCTGGTCCGTCAATCAATATCGAAGAGTAAGTAATCACAGGATGCTCCACGTTTCGGTATAATCTGATTTCACTTGAGCCAATTTTGAAGTGTGTGGCCGGATTCTTTCTGTTGTATTGAGGATGTTCCTTAATTAAATCAAGCACTTTTTCTATGGCATGAACAATATGAGTTTTCTCAGCATTATCAACCTCATTACCTGCAACACCGAACCTGGCTAACAGGTAATCCCTGAAATGCTGTTTTACGCCTTCTCCGACATGGATAAAAGGTTTAGCCATGCGTTCAGGCATTCCTGTTTTCAATGCGGCAATAATCTTATCTTCCAATATTCTTAACACTCCTCCTGTGTGGTCTTCATGGATATGGGTGATGAAAATCTGATAATCGTCTCCCGGCGTATATTCCAGTCTGTCCATTGCTCTGATTGCTGAAATGGACGGATCGGTTAACAGAAGCCTGCCGTCAGACATTTTTTGAATAAGGCATGTGACGTCCTTGTCCTGTGTTTCTGAACGCAAAGTAAAAGGAGACCCTTCATGAGTGCCCAGAAATATCGTGTCTCCTGCAGAAGCAGTCAATATTGCCTGCTGGATTTTTACAATAGTCTCATCAGAATAAGTGGAAAGGGATAGGTCTTGCACAACAGGTGCGGCTGCAGCAACTGAGGTTGGTTCGAATTTCCTGTCTACTGCTTGGTATGTTTCCTGATCTTCAATCAGGACAGGGATTATAGGACTTGGATTTTCTTTGAGGATACGGACCTGGAAGAATGCATCCAGGAATTCTTTTTCAGCGGTCAAACCTTCGAACATATTTTCTTTTCCGGTCTTAAGATTTTCAATTATCCGGTCAAACATATCGCCAAAAACGTATTTTTTCCCTTTGATAACAAAAGCAGAACGGGCATTTTTCAGAGTTTTAACGAGGCTGGTGTTATTTTTTTCTGAAGTGCCTCTGAGGGCGGACTGAGGATCAGAGCCGTTCCACAAGGCATTGACTGATTCAAAGACTCTGATGGCCTGTTCTCTTGTGTGGACGTAGACGTGCAGCGGAAATTGGGTCATAGTTCCATAGAGGGACTGAGCGATGGCTTTTTTTTCTATCCATTCTTGTATTTTTGTTTTGGCATCATTGATTGGTTTATCTGTTTCTTCTTTACCGGTTAATTTTTTCGCAGCCTGATCGACCAGGCCGTTGAATCCTGTTGTGCCTCCGAGGACGGGATCGTACATATACTGAAAGAACATCTTATGCATCAAAGTCCAGCCCATGGCCGGGATTTCACTCTGATCTTCCGCAATATACACAACCTGGGGCCAGTAATGTTTGAGATGGATATTTTTTGTAGCGGCGAGCTTTTCTAACAGCTGATTATATTCCTGATGCCACAGCGGCCAGTTCCAGGTTTGGACGACCAGGCCGTTAACATCCTGTATAAAAAAATATTTTTGTATTAATTTTTTGGCTCCATTTATATCTCCATCCGCAAGCGCATTTACTTCTGCTTTATAATCAGCAATTCTTTCCAGATGGGGATGATCTTCATGGGTATTTGCAACCAGTATTTTGAGTGTTTCTGATAAAACATGCTGCGATTCACTGCTGATGGGATTGGTTCCGGAGTTTGTATTATTACCAATGATGGCGTCGACAAAGTCTCCCAGTGATTGAACGTTTGATTTTGGTGCAAGGAACTGATTTGATTGTTGTTTTGAAAAATACTGAGGATAGACATTGAGAGCGAAAAATATCAATATCAGAATACAAGATGTTAGTTTCAACATTCTCATCTGGGACGCCTTTTTTTCCTATATAAATTATACCAGATATATGCCTTCAGGTCAACCCGGTGATCAATAATGGATCCGGCGACCCACTGGTTTTGCCAGTGGACGGGTTAAATTTGACAGTTAAGGGATTATTTATTATATAGGAATTGAGACTCTAGAATTCCGTGGGATCAGGATCAGCAAGGGAGATGCTGGGAGAATTATTGTTTAACATACGGATCACGTTATGGTATCGTTTCAACCGTTTCGGCTGAATACGCGACAATAGAATCAGTTGAAGCAGTGTATTAACTCATTTTTAATTATTGCGGACATGAATATTTTCAAGAAACATGTTTGCATGACAAGCCAGGGATAGATGGTCATTGAGTGTGGGATATCATGAATCTGCTTTTTGTGGATTTATTCAGTCCGGAGGGAGCTCCATACGAACCATCAACTCTTGAAGGATCCGCGTTAGGAGGGACTGAGGCAACAGCGTTACGGGTAGCAACAGGGTTATCTGAGCATCACCGGGTTTGGTTTGCGCAAAAGAGCCGTCAGGAACGGGTTCATTACGGAGAGGGATTAGAATTTCTTTCTTATTCTGAAGTATTAGGCAGTTCATTTCCAGACATGGATGCCATCATTGTTCTGAAAAGGCCGCGGGGTATGGATGAACTCCGCATCCGTTTTCCTTCGGCCTCTTTATTTTTATGGCTGCACGATTATTTGGATGTATATCCTTTCAGGATTTTAAGGCGTTATCGGAGGACGCTTCTCCGGAACAAGGCGCAGATCATTGCTGTTTCCAGAACTCACGCAAGAGCGACGGCGAGTCTTTTCAATGAGAAGCTTCCGATTCCTGTATTCAGGAAGCTGGGGTGGGCGCAATCGTTGCGGGTGGGATACGTATACAATCCCATACCGGACGATCTGATGCCGGACGGAACAAAACCCGATTTATGCAGCCTGATTTTTTTCAGTTCTCCCAACAAGGGGCTGGAGCAGGTGATGGAATTATTTTTTTTAGCGAAAAAGCATTTACCATTATTAAAGTTT
>JAFGBW010000095.1 GCA_016932965.1 Candidatus Auribacterota bacterium | reverse complement strand
CTTGGTAACAGGCGGTATAACCGTCTGGAAGTCGTGAAAAGGGTGATCGCTGATTTTATAGCAGAACGGGAACAGGACCGGATCGGCGTAGTCATGTTTTCGGGTGAACCCATGACGTTATGCCCCCTGACAACGGATTATTCGGTTTTAACGGAGTTTCTGGAAGGGGTTCATGTGGGGATTCTTCCGGACGGAACCGCCATCGGTGACGCGGTGGCTTTTGGAGTCAACCGGCTGAAAAAATCTAAATCCCGTTCCAGGATCATGATCCTTTTAACGGACGGAGACAACAACGCAGGTCAGATTGATCCCGTGCTTTCAGGGGATCTAGCACGGACACAAAATGTTAAAGTGTATACGATCGGGGCAGGCAGCGACGGCCCGGTTCCTTATCCGGTCAATGACCCGATTTTCGGCAAGTCTTATCAGAATGTCATTTTTCCGCTCAACGAGTCGCTTTTAAAAGACATCGCCAAGAAAACAAATGGATTCTATTTCAGGGCGACGGATACGGAATCATTGAAAAACATTTATGAGGAAATCAACCGCATGGAAAAGACCAAATCAAAAACTTCCGTGTCAACGGAATACAGGGAAATATTCGGCTGGTTCTTGTGGCCGGCCATGCTTTTATTGTGTCTGGAAATTTTTCTTGCCCACACGCTTTTCCTGAGGGTGCCGTGATGAGTGATAAATTTCAATGGGGAAACATCTGGCAAATCGGTGCATTCGGACTGATTGTTCTGGTTTTGCTGGTCATGATCTGGGGCGTCAGATACCGCAAGGTAAAATTACGCAGCCTGGTTTCGCTTTCTTTGATTCCCAGCCTTGTTTCAGGGGCCGGAAACGAGGATTTAAGGATTTGGAAAAACACACTGCTTGTTTTGGTTTTGTTTTTCGGGGTCATAGCGCTCATGGATCCCCAGTATAATTATACCTGGGATACCATCAGGCGGACCGGGACAGACATCATCATCGCGCTGGACACTTCCAAAAGCATGTACGCCCGGGATGTGCCGCCCTCCCGTTTTGAGCGGAGTATTCTAGAAATAAAAAATCTGATTGATCATATAGACGGTGACAGGGTGGGATTGATCGTGTTCACTTCCAATGCCAGGGTTCAGTGTCCGCTGACGCTCGATTACGGGGCGTTTAAATTGTTCCTGGATGAAGTGGAGATCGGTTTGCTTCCCCGCGGAGGCACTTCCACATCTGCCGCCATTGAACAGGCGGTATCCGCTTTTGATTTAAAATATAAAAAAGAGCGTATCCTCATTCTCGTTACGGACGGCGAGACCCATGATTCCAGAATTGACGACGCCATTCAAAAAGCGAAAAACGCCAATATCAAGATTTTTTCCATTGGTCTGGGTTCCAAAGAAGGGGTTCCCATTCTTCTTCCGGCAGGAAACGGGGAAAAGGTCTATGTGAAGGATGAGAACGGAAATACGGTACTGTCGAAATTGCAGGACGAGGATTTGAAAAAAATGGCGCTTGAGACAGGCGGGGCCTATGTCCAGGCGGAAGTATCCGGATTCAACCTTGAAGCCATGTACCGGGAAAAAATAGCGCCTTTACTGGGACGGGAACTGGAATCCAAAAGAAAAAAACGGTACGAACACCGTTTTTATATCCCGCTCGGCATTGCCCTGTTCTTTCTTCTGCTTGAGATGCTGCTCCCTGAGAGAAAGAAACTCCAGGTTTCATAAATGAAATTTAATGCTAACGTTATCGTATTGTTTTTATTGTTTATTGTTTTTTCAATGAATATCAGAGGCACTCCCGTGAAGTATAATCCCTTGAGCCAGGAAGAAAAAGAAGTGATCCTCGATAAGGGGACCGAACGTCCTTTTTCCGGCGAATTCGCGAACCATCATGAAGAAGGTCTTTATATCTGTAAACAATGCAACGCGATCCTTTACCATTCAACCGATAAATTTGAATCAGATTGCGGATGGCCGAGTTTTGATGATGAACTGAAGGGGGCGGTCATGCGGGTCCCCGATGCAGATGGTCAGAGAACGGAAATCATCTGTTCCCGGTGCAAAGGCCATTTGGGGCATGTCTTCCTCGGGGAAGGATTGACGCGGAAGAATGTCAGACATTGCGTTAATTCGATCTCCATGAAATTCATCCCGTATAAAGATATCGGGTCCATCATTGAAAAAGCCTATTTTGCCGGCGGATGCTTCTGGGGCATGGAATATCATTTCATGACGGCCAAGGGAGTTGTTTACACATCAGTCGGATATATGGGAGGCACGTTGAAATACCCGACCTATGAAGAAGTCTGTTCAGGAGAAACCGGTCATAAAGAGACCTTGGAAGTGATTTATGACCCAGGCCAGACTTCCTACGAAGAAATGGCAAGATTGTTTTTCGAGATTCATGATCCCGTTCAGGCAGACGGCCAGGGACCTGACAGAGGCGAGCAATACCTCTCCTTTCTTTTTTATGCGGATGAAAAGCAGAAAGAGACCGCGGAAAGGCTTGTCGGGATTTTGAAAGACAAAGGGTACCGGGTCGCTACGCGAATACAAAAAGCTTCGCCGTTCTGGAAGGCTGAAGCGTATCACCAGAAGTATTATGAAAAAAAACACGGCATGCCTTACTGCCATCGTTTGGTGAAGCGTTTTGATGGGGGAAAGCACCAAGACCCTTGAGTCAGAATCCGCTTTGCTCTTCTTCTGCATCATCCTCTATGATTTTTTCCCCGGGGTTATCCGGATATAATCTGTTGATTTTTTTCATGATTCGAATTATTCTTTATCTATGGATACGAAAGAGAAAAAAACAGCAGCCCCGTTTTATCTGAAGGAAATCAAATGTCCGTGCTGCAGGAAGAGCGTGAAGGTGTTCTATCTTCCGGATGTCACCAGCAGACTTTACTACCCCAAGGAGAAAGAAGAGGACCAGCATGTCACCAGGTGGGAGTGGAAGGATCCTGCTAATTCTCATATCAACCCGTATCATCATGATATATTATTCTGTCCCAATTGCTCTTTTTCTGATTTTCGCGAGGAATTCATTGATCCCAATGTCAATCAGAGTAAAAAAACAAATGAGTTGAGGGATTTATTTTTAAGGGAAATGCAGAATTCCGGTAGCCTCATTTTCCGGCTTTCAAAGATGATACTTCCTGAGAAGATGAATCATGAAGTGGCTATCTATCTTCATTTTTTAACCATCCGGATCCAGGAACTGCTTCCGGGACCTGACCTTCAGGAGAATCCTTTGTTCAATCGAGACTGGAAAAAGCTGGCCAGGCTATATTTGCGTACCGCATGGCTGTTCCGTGAAAATCAATCTGAGACCGGGTTTTCTTCTCAGGAAACGTCCGTGAATCATATCATCCGGTCTTCACTCGATTCCATCATGCAAAACCATTTAGGCAATGTGAGGGAATTGAAGAAAATCACTGAGCAGCTGACCGGAAAAGAGGAAAAAAAGGATACAGCGACACTCGAGGCATCCAGGAATGCGCTTTTGTCCGTCCAGCAGCTGATGAATCTTTTTAATGCCTGTGAAAGCGAAATCATGGGGATCATCAAGCAATTCACATTACAAAGTCAGCTGGAACAGACCAGAACCGTTCCTGGATTGAGCAGAATGGATCTTTTTAAAGTGGATCTGGCAAGTTATGCTGTGTTATGGCCGGATATTCCGGATAACGAAAATGCCTGTGTGAGGAAATCCGTTCAGTACTACACGCTTGCCGCGAATAATGATCAATACCTGTCCGATATGGAAGGTTTGCTGATGATCGAATTCTGCCTTAAACTCACGAAGAGGGCCCAGATGAAAGAGGAACTCTCAGCTCTTTTAACCGTATTCAGCAAGAGGGGGATGAACATCCGTTCCGCTCTGATGAAAAAGAAGGAGAGAGCCAGGACTTTTCAGGAATCGGATCATCTTGAAACGGAAATAAGGAAAATATGCTCATTGATTCAGGATGTCCATTTCATGTACAAGGATGAAATAGACATGAATAAGCAGGGGGATTCCTGATTTTCAGTTTTTTTAGGAACCGGAATTCAGATTTTTTTTATCGGAAAAGACAAGGTGATGACGGTTCCCTGGCCGGGACGGCTCCATGCTTCCATGCTTCCCGCGTGGTCATCCATGATTTTTTTGGCTATGGTGAGTCCCAATCCCAGTCCTTTTGCTTTGGTGGTAAAAAAGGGGTCGAATATTTTAAAGAGCGTCTCTTCATTCATGCCGCATCCGCTGTCCTTAAAAATGATTTTCACTGCAACGGGAGTTTTTTCAGACTGAATTCTGATCTCTCCGCCTTTGGGCATGGCGCCTGAGGCATTCAGGATCAAATTCAGACAGACCTGGATCAACTGGCCCGGATCGCCGCGTACCCGAAGGTCCTCCTGGATTTCCATTGCCAGTTTGATGTTTTGTTTATTGAGCTGCGCGGAAATGAGACATTTGATTTTTTCAAATAGCACGGGAAGGGAAATGGATTCCATGTGCGGCTGGGATTGCCTGGCATAATCTAATAGATCCTTCATTATTTTTTCCATTCTGGCCACTTCTTCAAGTACCATGGCGTACGTTTTCTGGTTCGGATCATTTTTTGGTGAAGTTCCGGCCAGCACCTGGACGTTGGCGCTGATTCCGGCAAGAGGATTTCGGATTTCATGGGCCAGGCTGGCTGCCAATTGTCCGACCTGAGCAAGCCTGTCCATCCGGATCATCCGCTCATCCGGAAAAGCTGAATCCTCCTGCAAAGAGGTGTCGGGAATGAGGGTCATGATCAATGCCAGCGTGGTTCCGGATGGATCTTTCAACAGATGCGGAATATAGATATAATGCTTTTCAGCCGGTAAGAATAAAATAGGGCCGGGAACGGATGTTTCATTCCTGGAAAGCGTGTCGAACAAAGATGCTCCTCCTTCGAAAAGGGAGGCGAATGGCTCTCCATTGATATGAAAATCCTGTGAATCAAGTGAATGAGAGACCAGTTTGCCTGAAGGAGAGAAAACAAGAACAAGATGGCTGAGAGATTTATTGATTACATTCAATCTGAATCAGCCTTCCGCAAACACACCGTACGTCAATTCCGGTGACGACGTTTTGTTCGTTTTTTTTCACCTTGATTTCAGGCTCTTCTGGCATCTCCCCCCCGGACCCGAGAACAAAGGGACGGGGATTGTATCTGAACACGCTGCTTTTGATGATCTTCTGATTCTCGGAAATGATTTTATAATCCAGATGTTTTTCCGTCCCTTCATCTTTCGTTTTCAGATCAGGATTTTTTTCGTCCATGTTATGACTCCAGTATTGTCCGGTTAAGTTTTTACCTATTGTTTAAATCTTTGATATGATCAGGTTTTCATTCCTATTATTGTTATTTAGACAAGAATCGAGAATCCTACGCCACAGCGCCTACGCTTTTGATATCATTTGTTCTCTCACGATGATATTATTTCTTTTGATTTTATCAGTCTCAAGGGAAATCCTCGACATCATTGGTTTATAAGTTTTTCCATTTTATTTTCAATTCTAATTAATGAATCATGTTTAACTCGTGATTAAATTTTTACCGGACAGTAGTGATGATACTCCTATAATGATTCCAGTGATTTTTTTCTATCGACGGTTGGAGGATGGGCGTAGGCGCCACGGACGCGGCTTGTTGTGTCCAGTTTCTTTGATTCTCTTGAAATAGTTTGTATTTTATTTCTGGCTTTTTGAATCATCTTATTCCGGTTCCCAAGAAAATCTTTCCATTGACTTTCCTGTTCCTGGAGATGTTTGATCTGATGTTCATTCCCCGTTTGACCCTGCTGAAACAGATCATTGATTTTGTCAGTCATGGCTCCGTAAAGGTCTAATAATTCATTTTCCTTGACGATCAATCTTTCCAGTTCGCTGGACTCGTCTTCATCGAGGATCTTGTCCATGGCTTGGGACATGGATCTTATTTGTTCTATGAGTATGCTTCGTTTTTTGATCAAGGATTCTAAATTAGTCTCAGCCATCATACAAGCCTTGTCCCCGTATTTTCAAGATTTATCTTGATGTTCCCTCATCAAATAAAAACCATTTCCTGAATTTGGTTGCCGTTGTATGGTCCTGACCGTTTTTTGATTTTTATGTTAACTAACTTAGCATAACGATATATGTTTAGCTCTATAAAAATGAAAGCCTTTTGTTTCAGTAATACGCTTCTATCCTGGTATGAAAAACATAAAAGGGATTTGCCCTGGAGAAAAAACAGGGATCCCTATTCTATCTGGATTTCCGAGATCATGCTCCAGCAGACCCAGGTTCAGACAGTCATTCCGTATTTTCAGCGCTGGATGAAAATGTTTCCTGACATACAGACTCTTGCGAACGCCTCATTGGATGAAGTGCTGAAGGCATGGGAGGGCCTCGGATACTACGGCAGGGCAAGGAATCTGCACCGTGCGGCCGATTTTCTTGTCCGCAACCGAAACGGTCTCATACCGGATAATGAAAAGGACCTATTGAAGCTTCCCGGTATCGGTAAATATACCTCCGGCGCTGTGTTGAGCATCGCTTTTAATCAGAAAAAACCGGTTTTGGATGGAAATGTCATCAGGGTATTGAGCCGGATCCATGCTATCCGGAAAAAAATCAATAAAAAGGGAACAAAAGATGCGCTCTGGAAACTCGCAGGGGTCTTGCTGCCGGAGGAAAATCCGGGTGAGTTTAACCAGGCGCTGATGGAGCTGGGCGCTATTATATGCCGGTCAAGTCAGCCGTTATGCATGAGATGTCCTGTCCGTAAAGGATGCAAAGCATATCGTCTCAAATCTGTTTATTCGTTCCCTGTCATGGACAAAAATAATCCGCCACAGAAAATATCAACTGCTGTGGGGATCATCTGGAAAGGAGAAAAAATCTTTATTCAGCAGCGACCCCTGCATGGATTGATGGGCGGATTATGGGAATTTCCCGGAGGCAAGCTGGAAAAAAAGGAAACTCCGGAGCAAGCTCTTTCCCGTGAGTTGAAGGAGGAATTGGGGATCAAAGTCAGGATTTTTAAGAAAAGACAGGTCATTCGTCATGCCTATACCCGGTTTCAAGTGAAATTGCATCCTTTCGACTGCACAATATTATCCGGCCATGTCCGGTTAAGCCACGCTGTTCGTCATAAGTGGGTCACGCCGGAGGAATTGAAACAATACGCTTTTCCTGCAGCCAATGTGAAATTGATTAGAGACATGCTCAAAACGCCGCTGGTTTAAAATTTTTTTATCCTAAAGAAGATAAGACCATTCAAAACCACACAAATCGCCAAAGACATCAATAAACCTGATTTTAAAAGGATCAGGGTTAAGAATAATTGATCATAGAGAATATTTTCATGCTTTTAGTGCATTTGCGGCGGACTTTGTCCTTGTCCTACTTACTCCCGTTGGTCGCGATTTCCGTTGCGCCCCGATACGTGGTTAGAAGAATGAAAGGATTCCCTGCAGTAAGCAAAGCAAATTTTTATATCACCGGATTTTCGTAATCGTAGAGGTGATGGACTTTCCCCTCCAACTGGGAGGAGGGAGAACGTTTTTCCATCCGAATGATGCCCTTATAAAGGGACTCATGGGCATTTTTGATGCTTTTCACGCCCAGGTCCTGAAAGGCCTGTTTGATTCCTGTAATGAGATAAGGAATGAATGAAAGAAGCGAACCGCGCGCGATCACTGAACCAGAAACCCCTTGTGCCACCTTGATGTCAGCGTTCTCGGCCATGTATCGTTTATCTCCCCCTTGTTTCATGGCATCTAATGAAGCCATTCCCCGGTATCGTTTCAGACGGACGCCGTTACGATAATAAAATTCTCCTGGCGCTTCATCGGTTCCTGCCAAAAGTCCGCCCATCATCCCCACACTTCCACCCAGGATAAGGGCTTTGACCAGATCTCCGATAGAAGAAATACCGCCGTCAGCAATGACAGGCACTCCGTATTTTTTGGCCAGACGGGATGTATGAAACACAGCCGTTGCCTGTCCCCTGCCGCAGGCCATGGTTTCCTGAGTGATGCAGATGGAACCAGGCCCCATTCCGACCCTCAAACCGTCTGCTCCGGCTTCGATCAATGCCAAAGCCTGGCTTTGAGTAACGATGTTTCCTCCTATCACCTGCAGGGAAGGATACTCTTTTTTGATGAATTTCACCATTTCAATCTGATAAGAGGAGAAGCCCTGGGCGGAGTCGATGACAACCACGTCCAGCCCTTCGCTGTGAAGCGATTCCAGCCGCTCTTTATCTTCCTTCCTGGTTGAAAGGGCCGCTCCAACAAGCAATTGCTTATTGGTGTTTAATTTCGACGCCTGAGGGAAATCGTTGCTTTTACTGATATCCTGTCTGGAAACCATGGAAATGAGGTTATAATCCTTGTCGACTACCAGCAGCTTGCCTTTTTTGCATTCCTTGAGAATCTGGTTGGCTTTGGCAAGGCTGATCCCTTCTTCCACGGTAATCAAATCTTTGGTCATGACCTCGCTCAAGGGACGGCGACGGTCCGTCTCCATGTCAATATCCCGTTTGGTCACCAGTCCTAAAAGCCTGGATCCGGGTTTCCCGTTTTTTGTGACGGGAAAACTCGTGAAGCTCACATTCTTTCTGAGCTGATCGATGTCGCTGATCCGGTTTTCAGGAGACATGCAGACCGGATCAGTGATGAATCCGTT
>JAFGBW010000009.1 GCA_016932965.1 Candidatus Auribacterota bacterium | reverse complement strand
GGTGATAGCGCAGGCGATATCTTCCATGAATTCCATAGAAGGCATGGATAACGGCTTTAATTTTCAGCAGATAGAAGCCTCGGTATTGCAGGGCATGGCCCAGGGGGCGTTTCAGGACTGGCTCCAGCAGATGGCTGAAGACGGCAGGATCAACGACGAATGGAAGTCCTTCCTGGACGGCATGGGCGGCGAGATACTGAATGAGATTGATTACGTGAAGATGGCCGGTGTTTTGAATAATGCAGTTCAGAATTTCGGAGACAAACTTTTATCTGCCACAAAATGGCTGGTGAACAGTGCTGGAGAAGTTGTCGGGATAGTTTTCAGGGACAAAGAAACAGGGAAACTTATTTATGAAGACATGATGAAAAACCGCAAGGAACTAAAGCCGGGGGAAAACGTTATGATGGCAGATGAGTTGAAACAAGGAATGCATCTGGAAGCCAATACGATGTCGTTTCTTTCCTGGATGGGGCAGATACTTTCTCCTCTTTCTGTTTTAGATGCTAACGGAGATGATGTGTTATCTGTGATTCCTTTATCAGGAGGAAAGGCAAAAATACGTATTTTCAATGAGGACGGAACTTCCACGATTTTTGAAGCGGACAAAGTGAGTTATGTAAAGGACGGGGACAAGATCATTGGTGTTTCCATGAGGAACAAGGATCAGTCTGTATTTTACAGTTTGAATAAACAGACAGGGGAATATGAGAGTATGATAGTGAATTCTCCTGTGGCAGTGGCAAACGTGAATGACAAAACCGGGGAGATTGAAGGCGCTGTGTTCATGGGCAATAACGGTCATGTATTTTACCAGATGCCGGACGGTAGTATTGAGCAGAGTGATGATTTAAGTCACTTCAGCCGTCTGCATGTGCCGCTTGAATCCTTGAAGGAATTTACATCGGAGGTATACAAGGCGGTGGTGACAGGCCGGATAGTGTTGACCGGAGAGCAGATCCACCAGTTTTTCGGAAATTTTGTGAAGCCGAACTATACGATTAAAAATGCCGTTGAGCAGACAGACGAATACAAGGTGTATAGAGCTTTGAATTTATATCAGAAAGCGGACAGGGAATCTCTGGACATGGAACCGGCAAAACGCGGGGAAGCATTGGCAAGGGCAATGGATGAATTGAAGTTTGCCGTCAGGGATTTGCCAATCAGTCTGATTATGGAATTTGAAAATAATTCAATGGTTCCCAATCCATTGCTGGATAAGGTTTGTAAGGCTCTGGATGGAATTGAAAAGAATCTGAAAGTAATCGGATTGGATTATGCCACCCTGACCTTGAACCAGCTGGAAGGAGCTAAACAAAGCTTTATGAAGATTGATAATATGGTCAGCAGTTTGAAGGAAATAGGGGTTAATAAACATATTGGTTTAGATATTGTTTATCAATTATCACCGAATTTTTTAAATGGGGATGTTTCAACTTTTATAACTTATGCAAATCAATATTTTCTAAAAGATATTTCTAACACTATTTATAAAACTGAAAAATACACGATTCAATCAATCCCAACCATAAATTCCAACGGAGAGATTGAAAACAAATATTTTCTCCTGGATTATTCTGGTATTGATAGCCAGATTGTTTCCATTCCCAAGGCTGCGGAGATCACATCAATGATAGATTATTCTAAGTCCGGGAAATTGATTTTAAAAGCCACTGAAATAGTTCAGGAAGGAAGCAAAGTGACTGTCAGGGAAAATTATTATTCCGTTGAAGAATTTATGCAGGCATATCACTTAAACGGCGGCTATATGTCCACCCTTAACAGGGAAAAAATTTCTTCGACTGAACAGAACTCAATTATTGTAACCGGAGCTGATGTGTTAAAGAACGTTGGCGATATAACGAGTAAAGCCGGAGTGTGTATTTTTTGGGTTCCAAAAATCGGACAGGAACTGGGCGGGGTGTTAATGGCTATCGGTTCCGGGGCTTCTATTGTTGGAAGTGGGGTTAAAACATTTAAGGAAATGATGGACTCCGGCTTGTTCACAGGAAAAGTCAATGGGATAGACATAGACGACCTCCCGGACGGCGCGGTGTATGAGCGGACTTATAATCTGGAAAACGCCACGGATTTTGTTGTGGAATCAATGGATGAGGTTGTCGGTACTGCGTTTAAAAACAAGATCGGTCCGGTCGGCGAATGGGTTTCTGAAGTGGTTTTAAACAAGTATTCAGACACTCTCAAATACCCTGATGGCACGGTAACATCCATTAATCTGGATCATTCCTGGATGCAGACGCATTATGATTTTAAAACAAACAATTATTATTATGAATGGCATGTGCAGATGAATGACGGAACCAGCCAGACTGTTTATCTCATGCCTCAGCAGGGCGAGGAGTGGAAATAACATGAAAAAGAAATTTTTATTTATAGTTTTAATGATTGGTTTAAGTGATTTTTCTTCTGCCAATGTCTGCCCCAAGGTTGGCCTGGGAGATACACGGGAAGACTTTGAAAAGGTGTATGGAAAACCGAGTCATGGGGCATTATTTTATGATGAAAATACAGAGGATATGGTAGGATATACAAATGATGAAATGATGATGGGTTTTAAAAATAAAATTGTTTATCATTTTGTATTAAATAATAAAAATAACCTTTTTTCTCGCGAAGAAGTAGATCAATTAATTAAAGATCATATTCCATCAGATTCTATATTGCTTGATGAAATTCCGACCATGATAAATGGACAGACAGTTTTAATTCAATCATGGAGGAGTGAGAAACTTAAAGAAATTTTTCCAGAATTAAAAAAAGAAAATCCTGTATTTTCCAATTTTCATGGAAGTATTAGTAAAGACATGAAAACTGGGAAATTCACTTCGATTGTTATTGGCTTATATAGAAAAGTTGATGAAGGAGCCATCAAACAAGCGCAAGAAGCTGAAAAAGAACGCAAAGCCGAGGTGGCTAAGGAAGCGGAGGCATTGAGGAAGGAACGTGAGGCAATATTACAGCACAAGGACACACCTGAAGAAGCCAAGCGCAAAGAAGAAGGCCGCAAAGCTCTTGAATCTCTGGGATTGGGATAAACATGTAGGGACGAAGGGATACAGGGATGGGAAGAATCATGGTTCAAATTGTATTGGGTAAAGGTTTAGGCTTTCAAATGGAAACTGATGAAAAAGGCGAAACCGTTTATAAATCAGCGGATGGTCAAAGAATCGAAGAATCGGATGTAATCAAGATCATGCAGGAGCAGCTTGACCGTAAAATCAAACGCAAGAGGACACAGGGACGAGTCATGATAGGGGGAAATAGGGGACGCATAAAATAAGGGAAAGGGGGACGGTCTTGGAATAATAGAATAACGAATATTCAATTATTCCCCGCTGGATGAAAAAATCAGTCGATTTTCAACGGTTCAAAATTGATGGTTAATCTTTGGTTCAAAGCCGTTGCCATTTTTTCAAGAATTTTCAGCGTGTATCCGTGATAATCGG
>JAFGBW010000094.1 GCA_016932965.1 Candidatus Auribacterota bacterium | reverse complement strand
TTCTCAATGGCTTCTTTTCTTTTTGCTGAAAAATCATTGTTTAAATTGGTCAGCAATTCCATGAGCTGCTGCATCTTGGGATGTTTTATCTGATATTTTTTTGTATAGGAAGCATACGTGATCTGTGCTTCCGTGATTTTTTCGTTTAAATCAATGATACTCTGTTTTAATAATTCCCGTTTTTCCTCAGCAGAAACCAGATTGTTCTCATCACGGAATTTCTGCAGCTCATTTTCCTTGTCTTTCAAGGTACTTCTGATTTTTTCTATTTCAGAATTTATCCAGATCAGGGCCTCGTTGGAGGCATTGATTTTTCTTTTTAAATTGTAATCAATATAACTATCAGTGATGGAGTTGACCATGCCAGCCGCCAATTTGGGATTCTGATGTTCATAGGATATCTGGATCAACCGGGTGTCGCGCTGATGTGTGATCTTGATATTCTGTTTGAAAGCTTCCAGCTTCTTGAGATGTTTAACTTCATCGGATTCCGGTTTCCTGACAGGTAATAGCCGCCGGAAAAGGTCCCGTCTGAACTCCTTGTACTTGAGTCTCATCCGGGTTAGAAAAGTGCTTTTCTCGGTTTCAGGAATAAAGGCGGCATTCAAATTATTATCCAGATTGCAGGTATTGAAGACCTGTTCGGCAATGGAATGGCTTTTCAGGATCTCCATCTGGGTATTTAAATAATCCGTATAGGCATAGTAGTCTGTTCCCAGGGTGACAACATCCCTGACATCAAAAATATTCTGAGATTCCGTATCCACTAAAATAAGGGAAGACGCCCTGTATACATCCGGCATCAGATAAGAAATGGCGGTCACTGTCATAAAGCAGACAAAAGTGAAGAAAAATATTATCCCTTTATTTTTACTGATAATGCCCAGATACGCCGATAAATTTTTTTCTTCAGCAGCCAAATAACAATCCTTTATTTATAAGAAGCTTTCAGGAATAATAATCACATCATTCGGACATAATGCAATATCAGCATCTGAATGTTCTTTTTGTGTAATGAAACTCAAATCAATCGGAATGGAAATAAAATAACCGTTTCTCTTACGCTTGATTTTAATCTTCTTTGAATTAGCCTTTTCCTTTAATCCTCCGGCTATCGCAATCGTTTGAAGAAGAGTCAGATTCTCGGACAATTCATAAGCGCCGGGACGGACGATTTCACCATACACATAGACTTTCGCGTATTCCTTGATATAAACCGAGACATGAGGCTCGATAAGATATTCACTTAACAATGTTTTTAATGTGTTGGTGACCTCAATCAGGTCTTTACCCTGAACAGCCACTTCACCCAGTAAGGGGTAAATGATTTTCCCATTGGATAATACTTTTACTTCACGGCTTAAATCAACTTCATCCAGAATGGAAATATTCAGAACGTCTCCGGGCTGTAACCGGTAGTTTTCCTCCGATTCATCATGAGGAATGCCCTGCGCAAATAAAACACCCGGGAAAAAAAGCAGAAATAAAAGGATCCTGATATCTTTAATAAAATAGTATTTCATTATGGTAAAAAATAATCAGCGAAAATACGCCTGGTTATATTTAGTTATTCCTGAGTTTGATACTATACCATTTATTATTATTCCGGTTTCGGATAACCGTCATCTCCGGAAGTGCCATTGCCCTGGCCCTTGGACTGATAAAGTTCATTGAGTTTCGGGTCCAGCCGGTTTGTAAAGGAGTGGCCTGGAGGAACAATATAGGTCAGGACATTTCCTTCTTTAGAGCATTTGGCAAAAAGGGCGTCTATCTCTTCAGGGGTCAGGGAATCCCCGGCATTGCCAGCCTTCTGCAGGGAATCGATTTCCTTCAGATCCAGAAAGTAAGAGAAAATCTCGGCGGCTAATTTCCTGATGACCGGTTCCTCTCCCTTATATTCATTGAGGATGTCCTGAAAATTCTCAGGGAATACGGCTACGATATCCTTATAAGAATTGCCTTTGATTTCATTTGCTATGTTAAGTTCCTTTGCAAGTCTTAAGGCGAAGTCTTTGTCAGAAACAGTGGGGGTTACTGACTTAACGGCAAAAACTGAAAAAGATAAAAAACAGATTAGAAGCCCGGCTATGTATTTCTTTGTTGTCATGGTGACGCCTTTCTAAAAAAAAATGAAATTTTTAAATTTAAATAATTGACTATTAATACCTCGAATATCTTCTGTTGGCAATGGTTAAAAGTATTTGAATACTCTTTCTTATTTTTCACCGAAAAGATACTCCCTGTTATTGGAAGAAATTTTTTCATATAAACCTTCCAGGAATTGTTGAATCAATATTCTGGATTCATTCATGTTGTCTTCTGCAGCAGGCATATCAACACGTACCATGAGACTGGTATTTTTTATATTCAAAAGGGAGGCAAACAGCCGGCTTGTTATCTGCCGGCCGAGTTTAACCACTTTTTTATTAAAACAAATCCAGTAAACCGTCAGAATGCCCGTTTCCTTGTCCCAGGCAAAAAGCGTATTCACAGGCAGAGGATGATTTTTAACCTCTAATTCCCAGTTCAATTCCCGGAGATCATAACCGGCACCCTTATAGCATACCTTGGGATGATGGAAATGATCTGAATCGATAACGGAAAAGGTCAGCTCCCTTTGGGTATTTTCATCAAAAAAGGCCGCTGAAAAATAACCGTTAATGAACTGATACCGCTGATCCTCTAAATTCAGGGACGATAAGGATATATTTTGTCCGTGCCAGGTTTTTATGTTTAAGGGAATCTGTAATCCGGAAATAAATTCAGAATCCTGCTTCGGAGGGGGGGTGCGCAAAAAGGCATATGACAGGGCTATTGACAATAAGAGGACAACAAGCCAGTGTTTGGGTTGTTTCATGATTTTCTCCGCCATTTACGGCCTGTTTTTTCCAGAAGGATTTCAGTCATTATGAGCGCTGCGATCATGATTAAAAAAATGAACATCCCGCTGAAATCATGAAAGAATCCCATGGCGGCCTTTTCTCCGAAATAATAGGTGATAAGCGCCAGGATGATGATTCTCATGAGATTTCCCAAAAGGGCGAACGGAATAATCGAAAGAGACAGGATGCATTTATTGAAGAGAGTTCCCCGGATTGAATAGATATAAGCCGCCCCCAGGGAAATCATGGTAATGAGAGACCTGAATCCGCTGCAGGGCTGGCCGATAAATAAATCATGCTTGTCTATAGACAATAGCAACCCCTCCCTGGATACCGGATAATGAAAAAGTACCAGGATATACTGTGTAGCGACAGAAACCCCGTAACGCATCGGCATGGTCACAAGATCAAGGATTCCTGCCGGAGGCGGGACCAGAAAAATCAGATAAAGGATGGGAAACCAAAGCACCCTGAACATTTTTGTCCCGTATAAAAAAAGGATCAATCCTGATAATAAGGGGATGATTGAAAAAGTCACCATGACCAGAAAATCCATGCGGTTACTGAAAATATAGGCGATGATTCCCGATAAAAACAGGAGCAATCCTGTGATATTTTTTCCCTGTTCTGTTGTCAGGTTTTCTTTAATCTGACCCCGCTTCATGAAAGCGATGCCTAAGGATACCGGGAGAATGAAATAGGCATGCGCGTAATCAACAGCATCCCAGCGGATTTGATACAGGCTGATAAAAACAGGGATATAAAGGAGGGCAGTTAATATAAAAATGATATAATTCAGCAAAGGATGAATCCAACAGTGCCCGAAGATATTTAAATCTTATATGGTTGAAGAATCGATTTTATTTTTTTTGCAAAATCTGACCGCAAGCGTGCATCCGCCCAGTAAAAACAGGATAGAGCTTACTGGTTCGGGTGTGTTGCATGGACAATCCCGGGGCGGTTTGCGATGCGAATGTTTTTTGTGCGGCGGCCTATAACAAGGAGGCTTATAAAAGTGCTTTGAAGGCTTTGAACACGCATTATGACACCGGCTGCTATTCGGATTGTAATCATAGGAAGGCGGGCTATATTTATTGTAATTATGGTTGTTACTGCAGTAACTATTCTTGTAATAGGAATAATTATAAGAGTTATTCCCGGAATAATGCTGGGTTGTTTCACACGCCAGGGCATAATGCAGGGACCCGATGGTTATCAGGATAAAATAAATCCATTGATGATTGTTTTTCATTATTTTTCTTTGTCTTTAGATATAATAGTTTGGATAGAATGATTTTCAGCCGGAAAATAATAAATTTTGTTATATTTACCCGTATACAGGCTTACTGTCAATAGGAAAAATGAAATTTTTTATAGAAAAAAATCATGAATATTGTTAGTTATTCTCTTCTCATGGCTGAAATCCCTTTTAGTCATGATACTACGGAAGTGTTTGTTCTTTAATTGTTGAATCAATAACCATGCATTTCCCGGTCAGTGCCGGGTAAATTAAGTTGAGGTGTCCTATGGAGATTGAAAAAAAAAGAATTCCAAGAAGAAGGTATTTTATTAAAAAAAGGTTTCAGTCATACTTTATCCTGCGGTTTTCCATGTGGGTCTTTTTTTCCACCCTTCTTTTAGGCGCCATTTTGTTTTATACGGCGGAATCAGGAACCACTATTTTTTTCAAGGATTTCCGGCTGCAGATCCTTCCTACAAATGAATATCTTCTTTCCTCCCTGACCTCCGGACTGCTGATCTCCATTACGGTAACCCTTGTTTTTTGTTTTATTATCGGCTTATTGTATTCACACCGCATTTCCGGACCGATGTACCGTTTTGAAAAAATTTTCTGCAATCTTGAAAACGGTAAATTAAAACAACCGGTCAAATTGAGATCGTACGATGAATGGCAGGAAACAGCTTCACGTCTTGATAAGGCGTTGACATCTTTGTGCCATAAAATGAATGAATTAAACGGTTCCTTCCACGATCTGAAAAAAGTCGTGGACGTCAGGAGTCAGCCTGAAATATCAAAAAAAATTGACCAGTGTCAAAAGTCCATCGAACAATTTTATTTTTAAGCAGGTTTTCAGTTAATCCTTCAAATGGGAATCGCAGTAGATGGCCAGTATTTCCTGCATATTTGCCGGGGGCTCAATCATAAAATAATGACAAATGATGACATGAGCCAGTTCATGGGCAAGAATATATTCATCACATCGTTTTGCATCGAGATAAAGCGTCCGCTTCCTGTGATAATAAAAGGCGGGAACACTTTTAGCCTCTTTGAATTCCTTTTTTAATTTCTTGAGATCATGATAAATATGAATATTCAGATTCTGCTGTTTGACCTGATGCATGTTTAAAATATCCTGATCCCGGGCGTAAATGACATAAAATTTCCACACCAGATCCCTCTGTGATTTGTTTAGATCCGGTGAAAGCATATCCCGCTGAAGCTCAATCCTCGTGCTGATCTTGCGCAATGAAATTCTTCTGCTGAATTTTTTAATATTGACTCCGGGTTCAATAATAAAAGTAAAATTACCCTGCTTAAAAACAGCCGGAGGCGTCCGGTCTTCTGAGCGTGTTTGATTGCCGGAAAAAAAGATAAAAAAAACCAGATAGATTATAAAAGAAATGAATGCATGAATCGTTTTTTTTTTAGATGATCCATTTCAAATCAAACCTTTTTTTATATTTTTGATAGCAGCTTCTCGTTGAAGATAATATGGACACTGTTACGCAAGTAACTCATCCAGGCTTCCATCAATTGACGTTCTTTTTCTTCCCGCAAGAGCATTTCAATTTCTGATTTCATATCCTTGTAATCGGCTATCGTTTTTTCTCTTTCCTTGTAAAAACAGAACAAATACCGGCCATTCTTATCTTCTGTAAAAAGCCATTTATTCAAAGGAACGTCGTCTTTGATCAATTCCTTCCTGAACTGGGGATCAATGGATTGAAGATCAATCCAATTCTGTCCGGAATCGTAATATATCAGGTCCTTATGCTCTTTTAATAAATCGTCATAATTGACTTCTTCCGAAAAGACAAAATCACTCTGACCGTCTGATAATTGGATATATCTGAAATAGTATTCTTTTTTAAGATAATGATAAAAATTTTTTATTTCTTCATCAGAAAGCCTGATCTTTTCCCTGATTTCAACCGTTTTTATCCGGATCAATTCGGAAATAAGGCTCTGACGCCAGAAAGATTCGATCTCCTTTAGAAAACTGCTGTTT
>JAFGBW010000093.1 GCA_016932965.1 Candidatus Auribacterota bacterium | reverse complement strand
CGGATTCCCTGTACCATCGGCTGGACATTCGCCCGAATCAACGCGGACGGCGAGGTCAACAGCTGTCTGAAAAGCCACAAAATACCCGTGGGAAATATTTATCACCATTCGTTTTCTGAAATATGGAACGGAGAAAAACAGCAATGGTTCCGCGAACACTCCCTTCAGAGGAAAAAGAATGATCCCTTCTTCCATATGATTGGAAACGACCCCATGAGTTCCATGGGATGTGAAAAAACCTGCGATGATCTGGGCAGAAACCGGTTCATGAATGACAAAATAAACGCTCTCCCCTTTTTCATGAGATGGATACTCTCAGCAGCGGCTCTGTATTACCGCAGACGGAAAAAAACATCCCCACCAGAAAACAACCGTCATCTTCCTCCGGCCATAGCAGGTTTCATGGATGGCAAAAAAGTGTTTACCGGACCTGAAGAGGTGGCCATGGACCTAACGAATGCCTGCTCCTTGCAGTGCATGCCCTGTTTCATCCATTCTCCTTTGCTGATCAATCCGCCTGATCCTTCCTGGTTCAAGCAAAAACTGGAATTCAACTCGTTGAAACAATGCTTAGCCGATCTCCAGGAAATGGGCACACAAAGAATCCGGCTGACAGGCGGAGGAGATCCTCTATGTTATCCGGAAATCATCTCTGTTATAACGGCATGCAAGGAAATGGGATTTTATACTGCCATAACAACCGGTTTATATAAAGTCGATCCTCCCGCTTTAAAAACCATTATCGAGTCCGGTGTGGATGAAATCTCTGTTTCACTCATGGCAGCTTCTGAACAAATGTATTTAAAAATACATCCTAAAACAGCCCCACAGGATTTTGAAAAAATTCTGACTCAGATCATGCAGTTGACCGCGTCTAGAAAAATCAAGGTGGTTTTATGTCATGTCATCATGAATGCCAATTATCAAGAAATAGCGGACATGGCCATTTTAGCCGGCAAACTCAATGTCAATGCCTTGTATTATACTCTCATGGATCCGGTCGATACGGGATTATCCGGTCTTGTTCTATCGGAAGCGGAGCGTCAAAAAGCATCTGTTTTATGCAGGGAGGTAGATGATTTAAGGGCTAAGGGACTGATCCCTTTTTTAGAAGGCTGGGACGCTTTTAAGAGCCATCTGACAGCCGGAACGAAAAAGCCCCCAGTGGATGCTGTTCCCTGTTCTGTTGGATGGCATTTTTCAAGGATCCTGGCAGACGGGACGGTTGTTCCCTGCTGCAAAGGGGTTCATTACAGCGTGGGCAATATTCACGATAAATCGTTCAAGGAACTATGGAAAAATGAACGATACACCCAATTCCGGATTCACTGCAAAAACCTTTCTTCTTCGGCTGATTTCTTCAACGCATTCCGGTGTCAATCCTGCGACAACGAAGAGCATAACCGGAATTTTAATCAGGCCCTGAAAAATCATACTGACCAGATAAAATAAATTTAACAAGAAAGTCACGGGTGTTGAGTTATGAATTGGAATAATGAAATCTTATTTTTCTCAAAATGTGACTGCGGGCATCATACCCTTGCCCTTAGGGTGACTCAAGTAGGCCCCCCCCTTCACCCTAAAAGGCTTAGGGTCAAAAATCAATGCTCATCATTATTTCTATTCCCCGTATTCATCCTATTTTTTTCTATCCTACATTTTAAGGGCATGGTATTTGTTAGATAAAAGGAGACCGCTTCCATGCCTGAATTGAGACAAAATGTGATCACCCGCGACTGGGTGATCATTGCAACAGAGAGGGCGAAAAGGCCGGATCAATTTTCCCGTCCCAAAAATATAAAGGAACCCTTGCCTTCTTTTCAACCGGACTGCCCCTTCTGCCCTGGAAATGAATTCGATACAGAGAGGGAAACCTATCGTATCGGGGATGGAAAATCATGGAAAGTTAGAAGCATTTTAAACCGGTACCCGGCCCTTTCCCCGGTTGGAGAAAGAATCAGACAAATCAACGGAATCTACCGTTCCATGACAGGAGTTGGAATACACGAAGTAGTCGTGGAGCATCCGATTCACAATATGACACCTGCCTTGATGACCGTGGAAGAAGTGAGCAGGATCCTTCAATGCTATCACCAGCGATATATCGAGATCAAACAAGATGACCGGATCGAAGCGATTATCATTTTTAAAAACCACGGCGAAGTTGCCGGCACATCCCTTGAACATCCCCATTCCCAGATCGCGGCCACGCCTATCGTTCCCACCCAATTCCGGATCCGGGTCGAAGAAGCCATACGTTATTTCGATGATACCGGAGAGTGCGTCTTCTGCCGCACATTAAAAGAGGAACTCGCCAGCGGAGCACGGATCGTTTTTGAAACCAAGCATTTTGTTGCCTTTATTCCTTACGCCGCACGATCCCCCTTTCACCTTTGGATCTTTCCCAGGCGGCATGCCTCTTCCTTTGATTCCGTAACAGCAGAAGAATTAGATGATTTTGCCTTGAATTTGCATACCATCCTTTCCAAACTGTATAAAGG
>JAFGBW010000092.1 GCA_016932965.1 Candidatus Auribacterota bacterium | reverse complement strand
GCAATCGATTCGTATAAAAAAGTCGTCGATGAATTGTCCTATTCTCAATGTTGGGACCCCAAAGGATGGTTCTGGAAACCCGCTGTTGGTGCCCGCGGCAAACTCAATAAAATCAGGGCTGAACAAGGAATATCATAAGAACCGGAATACAGCAGTCAGAATTCAGGGGTCAGAAGAAATAAAAGGATGTCCCTTTTCTTGTCAATCATGTAACTTATTTCTGCTGACTCTTGAAAAAGACTGTCATGACTATAAGTATCCTCAGTATTTTTTATCATAAAGCCATTTTTTACTGATATTATCTTGCCTATATCAAAAAATATCATTCTTTTTATTATCTTATCCATTGGAGCTTTATGCAGGTTTTATCTTGTTTCGGATGTTTTTTCTTCTGACTTTTATGGCAATTTTATTCTGGATCCTGATACGTACATTAAACAGGGACAGGTTCTCGCTCATGAAGGGCTTAAAGGATTACAGGCCCCGTTCTGGCGTCCGCCGCTGTATCCCCTTTTTCTTGGTTTGATCCTTAAATGGAGCCAGAACAATCTGTTGCTCCCTCTTTTGATCCAGGTTCTGCTATCCACCTTGAGCATAGGACTGGTTTACCGCATTTCCATGGAACTCACTTCCAGTGTCGGGGTTTCTTTAACTGCCGCATCATTCATGGCCTGTAACCGGACCAGCATTTATTTCAGCGGACAGTTCCTTATCCCCGCTTTATTCGTCATCCTCATGCTGACCTGTTTTTTTTATTATTTGAAATTCATGAATTCTTATGCGCCTTTTCCAGCCTTTGGTTCCGGTTTTTTTTGCGGACTAGCCACGCTGGCCCGCCCCAATTTTCTCTTTACGGCCCTTTTTCTTGCCGGGTGGATCTCAAAAGAAATAAGGCCGTTACCTAAAAATAATCATAGTCTGATCCTTCTTTTTTTAATTGGATTTATTCTGCCCATTCTTCCTATTACCTGGCATAATTATGACATGAGCAAAAGTTTTATTTTCATCACTAAAATCGGAGGATATAACTTTTTTATTGGAAACAATCGGGATGCCGATGGGAAAACCGTCTGGGCATCTAAAAAAAAGCTTCTGGATTTAAATATCAATCCTAATGGGGATCCGAATGAAATAGATCAACACTATCTTGCTGCAGCAAAAAAAGAGATTCAGCAGGATCCCGTACATTTTATCAAGTTATGGTTTAAAAAAATGTATTATCTGATGAACAATCATGAAATTTCCAGCAACATCGATATGGAATATTTCATGAAAGAATGCTGTCCCTGGTTGAATAAATGGTATTTTTTATCATGGGGTATTATATTTCCGCTGGCCATGGTGGGAATGATCTTCGGAGAATACAATAATAAGATGGCACCCCCCTTGTTGATATTCGTCATCATTTTCACGCTGACCTTATCCCTTTTTTTTATCAACGCAAGATTGCGGGTTCCTTTGGTTCCGGTATTATGCCTGTTTTCATCCATAGGTTTAAAAACGATTTTTTCATTTCATCGCCGTTTTTCTGCAAAAAAGAACAGGATCATCTTGACATGGTTCCTGTTTTTTCTTGTTTCACATACGCATTTCTTCGGCGTGGATGATCCGAGGGATAAAACGCCTATCAATCTCATTCAGGCCACACAGTTTTATGAGGGTCATCAATATTTGGCCTGTAAAAAAATGCTGAATCACATTCTGGATGCTGATCCGGTATGCGGAGATGCTTATGTGCTGATGAGTTTGGTTTATCAAAAGGAAAACGATGTCGTCCTTGCGAAAAAATTCAGGAATCTTGCTTTTCGCCCTGGTTTGAATTTTGAATATTTTGGTCCCAACCATGATGACTCGACCTGAAGCATTCAAACAATTGGAACAGATTTACGAGGCAATGCCGGCGACGGCCTGCAAAAAGACGTCGTGTGCAACGTGGTGTTGCACTAAACTCGAATCCTTTGTGGACAAAGAGGGGAACTTCATGCCTCTTCCCCTGGTCTACGGGGTTGAATATGTCAACATTCTTCAATTTCTTGAAAAAGCATTCGGTAAGGAGTGGTATAGCCGGTTTGATTTCTCCAAAAAAACCAGGACGTGTCCGTTTAAGAAGACAGATGATCACCAATGCCTGATCTATCCCGTCAGGCCTTTCACATGCAGGGTTTATGGAAGGAGCGTGCCCCCGGTTTTTTGGGGAATTCAAATTTCTCCCGAGGAAGCGGAAATCATCCGTTGTGAAAACATGGAAGTGACTGAACCGGAAAAAATACCGCATTTCAATGAAGTCTATCCTCAGATGTGGACCAAACTGGCTGAACTCAGCATGGAGATATCACCCTTTACGGAAAAACAAAAACAAATATTTGAATCAAACGGCGTTCAAATCATGGTTCTGGCTTTTGGCGAATTTTTTTTCCTGGCGCATCAAACCGCCAAATGGCTTGCACAGGATTTTCAAGCCTATTGGAAAATAATGGGCAGTAAATTATAAATTCCAACTGATGAATTCGCCGGCCGCAAACCTCTTTGCTTTCAGCATGGAAAAAGGGCAGAAAAAACAGTTTTGATGTATCTTTTTGAGCGGAGATTTACACTCAGTTCGTTTTTGGAATTTCCAATCCCTGCCGGGCGGGGGGGGGGGGGGCTTGG
>JAFGBW010000091.1 GCA_016932965.1 Candidatus Auribacterota bacterium | reverse complement strand
GTCGTCTGGGCATATGCGCCCTCAAAGGACAACGCGCCGTTCGTATAGAGGTTCACCCCTTTCTCACCTGAAACAATGATCCCGTCGGACGTCTTTAAAAGATTGCGGAATACGTTTTCCATCGAAATCACGAACCGCTCCGCAATAGGATCAAAAGTCTGAATTTCATCTTTGTATCCCGTGACTTCCCCGGCTAAATCCAGCGTCACGGTGCGGATCCTTCTTTTTGTCTCCCCGTTTTCCGTAAAGAACGAAATATCAACGGTCTTCTCAAGAGGATTGGTTGAAAGCAGCCTCAGCTCATCTTTAAACATCAGCCCCAGGTCCGTCGACATCACATCATCCAAATCCTGGAAATTGCCCTGCACGATGTTCTCCCTGGTGTCCACGCTGTCGATTCTTTTCCTGATCCTGTCAACCAGGCCGTTTTCCAGATACGCAAGCTGATACGCTTCCTGGCCGACAATTTTTCCCTCGGTGTTCTGGATGACTTTTCTGATCAAAAGAGGCCGTCCGTTATCATCCCTGGTTTCAACGAAATAAAGCTCTATGCCGGTTTGGGTCTGCACCTGCAGGTCCGGTTTCAGGATCCGGTTCAGTTTTTCCAGTTCCGCCACCAGTGATTTATGCACTTCCGTCAAGACAACGTCTGTCCGTGTCACTTCCGCTGACAGATCAAACGCCGGCGCATTGGCCCAGTCCAGATCCGCCAGTCCCTGCGCGTCAAAACCAGTCGGCGTGTCCATCCGCCTCTGAAGAAGCGGATTCCCGTACTGATCAAACTCGGCATTATTGACCAGCTCATCGTTCACCGTATTTCCCCGCACACCGTTGTTGTTTTCATAGACCCTTTTTCTGTAATACAGGACGTGGTTTTCCCCGTCTCTTTCCAGGATCTCATAATCAACGATGACCGGACCCAGATCCACTCCGTTCACATAATAATGGTCGAGTTCCTCGGTATAAGCCACGTTTGACAGACCCGTCAGCCAGTCCAGGGGCGACGTGGTTTCGCGGTACGTGGTATAGGCATTATCGCTTATGGCTGACGAACCCGTGAACGTCTCGGATGTTTCCAGGTTATACACCGCCTGGCCTGAAGAATTATACAGCGTGTTCAAACGGTCCGTGATCGTCCTGGAACGCATGTCCCCGTCTTCGTCAAAATTGTACAGCACTTCATGATAGGTCAGGACCTGGTTCAATTTATTATAGGTCTGTGCGGTGAGTTCTGCACGGGTGTGACTCCCGCCGGGTTTCGTTGTTTCCTGAACATAAGCCACCATCCGGTTCCTGAAATCGTACTGGGTGTCCGTCTGCCACACAATCGACTTCGCACCGTTGGGGTCTGTCACGATTTCCCGGTAGCTGTCTATCTGACCGGCATGGTTGTATTTGGTATAGGCCGCGATCCTCTCGCGTGATGTGACGGATTGGATCTTTTTCGCAACGCCCTGGTCCAGATACGTCCCGGTCACATAGGTGGTTTCCAAAAATCCAAGCTGTCTCCCGAAATTATCATACAGCCCGTTCCTGAACTCCGTGTATTCGACAATCCCCGGCATGGCGGATGATTCTGTCCACTGGTCATAGGAAATGACGTTCCCCCTGTCGTCGTACTTGGCGTTCTTCCACACCGTATGCATGCGGACATCCAGATGCTGCATGGCCTTGGTGGTTTTCACTTCTCCTGTCACCGGATCAATCACGATCTGCCCGTCTTCCAGAACCGGCACTTCCACTTCCACCTGGCCGAACCTCCACGAATCCTCGATGTAATCCGTCATCTGGTTTATCCCGTTATAGCCGATATCATAGCGATGCGCCAGCGTCGCGACCCCCCATTCCCCGAATTCATTGGTCAGAACCGACGCAATCGCGTCAAAGGACATCCCCATGGTGAATGTCCCGTAAAACGACGGGAACGCGCCTTTATCAATATCAAAAACACTGCCCTTGGGTCCGCCTGTGATCTTGAACCAGTAGTCTTCAAAAAGTCCCACTGAAAAATCATCGTAGCCGATCAGCTGGTTATACTTGTTGTACTCCATGTTATAACGGGCGTGGTAGGTGTACGTGGCATATTCCGGCGTCCCACTCGCCATCCCCTGTTCCGTGTAAGCCCGCTCACTGATGTATTCCTCAAATCCGTCCAGCAAATACGACCCTTGTTTGTAGTGGTTGATCCTGACCACTTCCGTGATCATGGTTCCGCCGGCGAAATCCGAATCTCCCGTGACAGTGGTCCGTTCCGCATACATGAGAATCTGGCCGTATTCATCCCATTCATCATTTCTGTGCTCGATGACGGTCCTTCTGCCTTCCAGGAAATTCACCTGCACATATTCCTTCATGAGCGTGGACACCCATCCCTCGTCCCGGTATTCCACCACGTCGAACGTGATGGACTGGTCCCTGAACTGCACGGGGATGCTCCGGTTGATTTCCTGGTATCCGTCCAGCCTCCCGTACCCGTCGTAATAAGTGGCATTCCTCGTCACAGACGTTGCGTCATAATATCCGCCGTTAAATTCCGTGGCCTCCTCATAGCTTTTAGTCTGGCCGTAGTTCCATCTCTTCACATAGTTCCAGTTTTCCCTGCCTGTGACCGTTTCCAGATCATCCCAGCCCCAGAATTGAATATCCCACCGGTGCGAATCCGAAATGCCTTCCGGAGTCTCGGTTGTGTCCTTGTATTCCTGTATCCGTCCGTACTCATCGTAACCGCAGTCCATTTTCCACGTGCCGTCGTTTTTGATAAACGAAGACCAGGTCCGCGTGGTATCGTGAGTCAGATTGTCTGTCGAATGTTCCGTGAAACCAGTCAAAAGAGACACGGACTGGCGGTTTTCTATCTCGCTCTCAGTCCGTCTGAATCCGGCAATGTATTCCGTGGACTCATCCACTCCCGTAACCAGATTTCTGTCGTCCTCGTCCTTGTAGGCCCACTCATAGCTTGCGCCGTACCAGTCAACCGTGGTGACCAGAGCAGGCGCGTCACTGTATCTGCCTTCAATCGAAGAACGTACCTCATGGTAGCTGGCCATCTGGCCATCAATATGATATTCGTTTTCTTTTTCGTCCTCTTCCGTGTAATACCGCATCTCGGTGCGCTCGGTCTTGTTTGTGGTGCCTTCCCTGTAACCCTGTTCCTGGAACATGCCGGAGTAATCCATGGCCTTTTTGAGCTCGTCCTCGCTGGAAACACTCTCGGTCAGTTTGTCCAGGGACATCACATCGCTTATGTCCTTGGTCCAGGAGTCATAGGACCCGTCAGAGGGCGGGTACCACATGGTGACTTCTTCGGTATAACCGGAAAGCTTGTTTTTAACGCGGTGACCGGAAACCACGTCGGAACCGGCAGCCGTATCATTTTTTTCATCCTCCTCGGTCCAGTACTGGCCGTCATACCATTTGGATTCCGTGATCATACCGGTATTGGTGTCATAGGTGATGGAGGTATAACTTGTTGGCTGGGCGTCCAGCTGGTGGTTGGCGTACTGCATGTTGTAAGTATTCCGGATGGAAATGCTTCCGTCCCTGCCTTCCACGATTTCACCGTAAACGCCGATCACCTGTCCGCCGTGCATGTAGGTTTTTTTCTGGATCTCAACGGTCTCGCCGCTGGCCAGGGTCACGGTCCTGGCCTTGGCCTTGATGACCTTGAACCCCAGATCAGCGTAATGTTTGATCTCCTCAGCGGCATCGAGCATTTCCTTGGTTGTCTGTTCCTGCAGCCTCTTGGCGTCGTTGATGATCTTGGCCACGTCCTTGCTCTGTTCAGCCTGTATCTGGTTGATCTCCGCCTGCTTCCTGTTGAAGGCGTTCAGATTGTTGGCCAGGGCGTTCCTCTGGTTGATCCAGGCAGATTTCTTCATGTTTTCGTCTTTGATTTCTGAAGGCTTGAAAAATCCGCTTCTGCGTTCTGCTCTTGAATCTCTTACGGCACTCCAAGAGAGGTTATCAAGAGCAGCAGCACTGACAAGCGATTGCCAAACCATCGAGAAAGTCGTGATCATAGCAACTGTTTTTGTCCAGGGTCCAAACTGGGATCTGAACGGCTTCCTCGGGGTGGACAGACCCGGGGTGCCGCCAACGGTCATCCGTTGCTCTGGGTCGGCTTGAGTTTTCATAGAATTTTCCTTTATTGATTTTATAATTTATTTATGTTACTTAAGTTATTCATATAAATAGTATTTAGATTAGGTTAGGAGTATTGCAAGTCAGGTACCACTTACAAAAATAAATAATTATTTTTTTGTTAAAAAAAATAATTATTAACTTATTGCAAATAAGATTGTTACAAATAGACTTATCCCGATTGAAATGTGAAAAAAAATGAGTATGTATTTACTGTTCGAATTTGTAACTGTTATGCCACATATCAGTGTTACAAATTCGTAACCAACGATTTTTACACAATGTGGATAACTTGTGGATTATTTTTAAAACGGATGGTCTTGAATTGAAAAATGAAAACGTGGTAGACGGGGAGGAGAAATAAAGGAAATTGAAAATTAAGAATTGAGAATGAGAGAAAGGAACATTTTTTTTTACCACAAACTTTCCCCTCTCCCCCTGTAGGAGGGGATGCATCCCGCGGGTCAGGGTAAGGAGGAAATCAATTGAAGTTTGAATTAGGAAAAAAGAATGGAATTTTTTTTACCACGGAGAGCACGGAGCAAGGGAAGTCATTGCCCGACTCGTTCGGGTAATCCAGGAAAATAGTTTCACCATGAAGATCATGAAGGTCAATGTTATAATACCAGTTCTTTTCATGTATTTTTTCCTATATTAAATAATATATACTAAAAAACAGACTTAACATAGAACTCAGCCGCCGCGGTAAGCGGTCGGCTGAAGTATCTGGTCAGCCCCCAATGATTTCTTTAAGGCCGTCAATTATCTGCATCAATTCAGTGTTAGAAACATGCCCAAGTTTACTTCCAATCCGTTCAATGGAAAGTGTTCTGATTTGGCTGATTTTGATCCATGATTCCTTCAATAAATTTCTTTTTCCAAGATGAAATGTAAGGGGAAATCCGGCTTTTTGAGGTTGGCTAGTGATGGCTAGTGCTATTACTGTACCTGAGTGTTCATTAAAGACATCCTCACTTATTATTAAAACCGGACGATGCCCTGCCTGTTCTTTTCCTTTTACAGGATTTAAATCAGCCCAGTAAATATCCCCTCTTAATATTTTTCCCATTCTTCTGCCTCATTATCGATGCCCTCATCAGCAATTTGTTTTTCTTCTATTGGATTTAATTTGGCACATTCAAAAGCAAGACGGGATTTATCAATCTTTATTAATTTTTCTTCCAAAGCTTCCTGTATTGCTTTTGAGCGATTAGGAAAAATATGAATCGCAACCAGTTTATCAAGTTTTTTTAACATTTTAGAATCTAATGATATTGCAAGTTTTGCTACTGACATATATTACCTCCGGTATTACTATAGTAATACTATCAAAATGGATGTCAATCGATCAATAAAAATCATTAGGCTAACGTAAAATTAAGCCGTTCTATCATTCGCGCAGCGAATTTAGAATCAGGCTGAATGTTTTGTTAGGTGCAAACCTCTTTCTTTAACCATGCTTTCCATGTTTTTTATTCCATACTTCACAAGCTTTGCCGGCCAGGACTGCAAATTCTTTGGGAACTTTTCTGTTTTTAAATTCTGATTTCGAGTCTTTTAAAATCGGAGCGGAATATTGAATTTCATGATATAGACCGTGAATATAATCTCGTCCCTTTTCTTTAAATACCTGTTCTTCGGTTTCATTCAGCTGAATCATAAAATCATAACCAAAAGCACTATGATTATAGTTTCCATCTAAAAATAATTTTCCGTCATGTTTTAACAGATACCAGCAATAATCTTCATAATCGATCACTTCCATAAATGTACACCTAACATCAGCTTCCCCCGCAAAGGGAAAAACGCTGCACCACCTCCCGCCGGGTGAAAGCAAGGGGGGGATTCCTTCCTTTTTGGTTTGTGAATAAGTTAATTAGTCAACACCGTCCCCTTTTTTCCTGTTCCTTTACGTTATGTAAGTATTTAATTTTACTGTAAAATAAGTCCAACTCGCTCCTTCTTTAATAGTAATAATTAGATCACAAATTTCTAAAATGGACTCCGATATTAGGATCGGTCGGGATAAAAAATGGGGCACAAATTCTTCCTCGTTATTTTTTTCTTTGCTCATTAAATCAAATTTTATTGCAAATAAAAACCTGTTCGCAGTTTCATCAAAAGCTGAAAGAGTAAAAAACTCAATCTGTTTTAACTTTCCCTTTTTTGGGATATCAATCAATATCTGAAAACATTTGTTCTCCGAGTTTGAGATCTTTATATTATCCTTAGTAAGACCGATTAAGGGAGTAATATTTATTGAAAAATCAAATCCAAGTTCCTTTTGATTTTCCTTAGTGATAACAGGACCTTTAATTGCTGCTTCTGCTTTTCCAGATAATATTATTAGAATGATCGTGATTGGTATTAAGATGTTCTTCTTCATATATTGTGTTTCCCTTCTTATTTCACTATGAAACTAAATTCATAAGTCGTTGATTTGTGATAAAAATTCCAACATCAGCTTCACCCGCAGGGATAAGAACGTTGCATTAAGCCCCCGCCGGGTGAAAACAAAGGGAGGAATTCCTATTCTTCCAATAATTTCCTGACTCCGTCCTTGCCGATAATGTAAACAGGTCCCCATCTCCTTTTGCCTTTATTGCCCCTGGTGTATTCAAATTCAGATGCTTTATACGGTTTTGTTAAATAAGTTAATTTAGAAAATGTTGGAAAACCGTTTTGATCTGAATGTGGGTGGGCCAGAAAATCTTTTATGAGATAAGGACCATCGATTTTTTCTTCCCAGATGGAATCAGTATTGAAAGACAATGTTACTGTTTGTATGCCTTGTTTCTTTTTATTATCTTCTATTCGCGTGCGCGCAAAAGAAATATGTTTATTACCTGACTGATCATAAAGTTCAGCGCCCAGAAAAAAATCCACACCGTGATCATTTTTTACTTTTACCTGTATTTCCAGCTGATAAGGCGCGGTTTTACTGACAGTGGATTCGCCTGTGATTTCGAGGATTTCAATTTCTACGGGTATTTTTACAGCATAACCAGCTAGTTCAGTACGCGTTAAAACAGCTCCATTATTTAATTTTGCCGTTATATTATATTTTATATGATATTTTCCAGGTTTGTTGGTATTTTCATATAAAAACGAATATTCCCCATCATTTGATTTTTCATCTCCATTTGTTCCATCATCTGACAATTTAACTTTTTCAATAAAGTTATTATTTTCATCAAAAATATCTGCGATGACCTCGGCGTTGAGAATCGGGGTATTTTCATCTTTAATCTTTAAATTTAAGAGGATTGGCTGCTGAATCCTGATGTCCTGGCCAAGGCTTCCTTCAGTAGAAATAGTTGAATCACTCATAACCATCATGGATATGTTACATGCATCTTGGTCAGATTTATCAACTGATAAAACAAATTTCCACATGCCAAATTTAGGATTCAGTAAAAAAAAACTGGATAGGCCCCCTTCTTCCTCTGTTGTTTCGAAATATTTAATTTTTTTATTATCCGGTTTTATTTTTTTACCTTTAGGATTTACTAACGATATATTGAATTTATCATCTTTAGATTTCCACATAAAATTGATTATCCATAGCGTCCCTGAATCAATACATAAGGGAATTTCAGTTGGTTTGCTTTTAGACACTTCATACTCCGCACCGGATATGAAATTATGTGTCTTTTCCATTAAATCGATTAATTCCTTGTCTAATTCCTTTGAAAATGCCCAAGGAATTAACATTAAAAAGATGAATGAAATTAAAGATGATTTTTTCATTAGATATTCCCTCCTTCCAAACAACAGCTTGAGCTGTTTTTTGCCCGCACCGCGCAAAAAGTCAGTTCCATGTGTTGGCTGGGATTCCTTCCTTTTTGATTATTGAATAAGTCAATTAGTTAACACTGAGAATATAAGGCGTCGAGGGAGGGTATCCCTTCTTTCAAAGTTGCTATACAATAGCAACAGTCAAACAAACCAACGAAAGGAGGAATACCCAATGAATATTATCGCAATGGATGTACACATGGCAAGCATAGACGCCGCAGTAGTGAATGAAAGAGGGAATCTTGTCACCCGAACCAAGACAGCGACCTCAGAGAAAACGATCATTCAATTTAGTCAATCTATTAAGAAGCCAAGAACCATCTATATCGAGGAACGAACGCTGGCAGCCTGGATGGTTGATCTATGTCATGCGCACGGGGAACACCTCGTTGTGACGGATCCCAAACAAAACCGCTGGATTGCAAAGGGTGGAAACAAGAGTGATGAAGTGGATGCCCATCACCATGTAGGTGATAAAAACTGGCTAGGATTCCTTCCTTAATATTTCGTTAAATTGTTATTTTGACTTTGTCCTCAGTTCACACGAGTTTTAACTATATTTTTTATTTGATTATAGGCCCAATTGATTTCTTTAATCTTTAATGCGGCAATTTCCTTTTCTGAATTTGAGGCATTAATAAATTTATCAGGGTGATATTTTGTTACAAGATCATGATATTTTTTTTTAATCTCATTCTGAGGAGATCCCTGCGTGATTCCTAGAATTGAATAGGGTTTTAATTGAAATTCCATTGCTGCTTTTTCTTTTTTAAATTCTTGCTCCCATATTTTTTCATTCTCTGCAGATTCTTTTTTAAAGTTATTGTATCGTTCATCCCACTTTTTCTTTTCCATGTAATCTGTATAAGCATGTTTTATTCGATTTGAGATTAAAAGGATTCCTACTGCTAAAATTCCGTAGGCAAAGATTTTTATTTTAAAAAATGAAGAATTATTTTCCGTCACATTTTTTTGAAGATTAAGGTTACTTGAGGTAAAATCGATTGATTTTTTTGATGTATTTATAGATGAATCGTCTTTGATATTTGAAATGTCAGTATAACATGAATGACAGTATCGTTCCTGGTGACAGTTTATATATCCGCAATTCGGGCATTTTTTTGCAGCAAAGCAATAAGATGCACAAAAAAAACAAAACAGAAAAAAAAGAATAAATTTTTTAGATGATGAAATAAATAAAATCATAGGGTTTATATTTTCCCAACGACTACATCCCATACCGAATGCGCGCCAGCGCATGAGGTCAGCGTGCATGTGTTTGTCGGGATTCCTTCCTTTTTCAACAATTAAGTATTGTGTACCCGGAATTCCTATGGATTAATCATCTCTAATATATTCATCTAATTCAGCTTCAATTTTTCTAAGTTTATCATCTCTAATACAACGCCACCGTGCGATGACTATTTCAGAGAGAAAAATTGTTAAAAATAATATTCCATATGACAAAATTCCAATAATTTTTTGACCAGAGAGTTTCCAATAGATGCCCGCAATTAAACCTATTGCAGATGCAACTGCTATAATTATTAATCGCTTCAACATGGGTCTTTCTAGAAAATATTCATGCAACACATCAACACCTTCCATGTATAGTTTCGCTTTCATTGATTGATTAGGGTCGTTTAAATCATCCGCTGACCTTGCTTTACTCTTATCAATAGCTGTTCTTATCTGTTCATTGAGGTATTTTACAGATGGTATTATGAGAAGACTATAAAGGAAGAACATAATTCCATACATATAAGGATCTCTAGAAGAGAAAAGTAACGCCGTAAGTATTGCGCCACACCATAAAATCATGATAGTTTCTTTCAAGCTAGATGGGGGTACATATCGTTCTGGATCGAGCCAGTCAAATAGAAGATCCAGTTCTTTTTGACTTGCCCATATCCACAAAAATACCAAGATGCCTGTTAGAATAAACAGGGCCAAATAACCCCAATTCATCGGATCATTATTGAGTGCTTTTATTCGTTGTATCTCAGATATGAAGAATCCTAGACCTAATAATGCCGTTATAATACCAATACTCCAATTTCTGGCATTGACTATTTCTTTTCCCTTCCTACGCAGTTTTCCAGGTTTATACACCATCCTTAATCTCCTTTCTTTTGCTTCCCACGTTTGACTTCACCCGCAAGTAGGGAAGGTCAATTGGGGTCATGAATTTTGAGCTGGAACATAGTTATTTGACAGGAGTTAAAATCCGTAAAATCCGTGGACACGATACATATTTTTGACGAATAAAATTAGCATTGCTATATATCTATATTTGGGTTTATTTTCATTTTTCGAATTCCCGGGACCGGATTAAATTATTTGGTAAATGATTCTATACAAAATATATCATTCCCCCCATTTAGGGCGGAAAACGTTGAACCAAATCCCGCCGGGAGTAACGTTGGTTGTGCTTTGAAAAAAAGACCATGAGCGTGAAAATAAATTAAACACGGCTCTTCCCTTCACTTGGATAGATATCTTTTCCCTTTTTCCCTGGATGCGAAAATTAAATATTAATTTTGGGGGAAAGGCAATGAAAATAACTACTCGCGCAGTGGCGCAGAGGATTTTTTTTAATCACGAAATACACGAAAGAAAATTCTGAGTTGAAGAAATGATTTTCCTCTCATCTCCTATAATAATAAAAAAAATTTTATGCGCGGAGAGATTTTTCCCGGAAAAAGCTCTCCGCGCATCATTTAAAAATTTTTGGATAAGGGGTGCGGGGGAAACCTTTTTTTAAAAAGGTTTCCCCCGCAGCTTCCATCGCCCTTTCTTAATTGATGGTTATAGATTGACAAAAAAAAGATGAAATATATTTCACCCGGAGTTTTTTTTGTGTATACTTTCATACAGGAAGAATGGTGTTCAAGGAAAGGACTCTTCCGTATCATTTAATATTCTTTTAAAAAGGGGACATTTTCCATCTCTGCCAAACTTGACTTCTTTGGCTGATCAGGTATTAACTTAGTCGTGAAAATATATGTAGCCACAATCCTTATCCTGAGTCTTTCTTTTGTTCTGTGTTCCGCACCGGACCATCTTTCGCCTCAATCGACTTTGAATCACCGGAATTTTGATCAATTATCTTTTATCCATAAAGGAACTCCGGAAGATCCGATCAGGGTGGTTTTCATCCTGCCTAAGGACCCGGAATACAAGGACAAGCCCACCCGGTTGCCCATAGGATTAATGAGCATGGCCTCCTGTCTGAAAGACAAGATGTTTCTGTTGGTATTATGCCGGTCACTGGGAATGGATATCCAGATTGAACAATTGCCTGAAATAGAGGTCTCAATCATTGATCTGCAGGCGGAGGGGCCTGACTTTGACCTGAAAACCAGACTCAGGCAAACGAACCCGGATCTCATCGGGCTTTCCGCTGTCTCTCCCTTATACAGACACGCTGAGGAGATTGCGGAACTCGCGTCAACGGCTGCTCCTGAAGCCATCCGCGTGATAGGCGGGGTCCATATTTCCGCTTTGAATCAGAACCCTTCTGAATTTAACCTGGCCCTGAAAGAGTCCCCGTTTCATGTGGCGATTTTAAAAGAAGGTGAGGAAGCCCTGTCGGAATTGATATTAAGAATTTTCCGAAAAGAGAAAACCGATAACATAAACGGGGTTGTTTTAAACCGGGATGAGGACCTCATTCGGAACATTTCCGACTTTCCTAAAAGCAGAAGAAAAAGAAAAGTCCTTCTGCACGAATATCCCATGCCTGCGGAATCACTGGACCTGATCAATCTGTCCAATTATGCCCGGGGTTTTTCGAATTTCGAGGGCATTCCCTACGACGGCACAGTCGGAACCTTATTGACCTTGAGAGGATGTCTGGGCAATTGCGCCTATTGCGCGTCCAGGGTTATTTTTTCAAAACTGGAAATGCATTCTCCTGAACAAATTTTAAGGGAGATCCAGTTATATGCTGAAAAGGGAGTCACTGCATTCAATATTGCTGATGATGATTTCTGTGTGAAGCTCGATCGTCTGGAAAAATTAAGGGACCTGTTACAAAAAATAAAAATCCCTATTCAATATACGGCCATGGCCAGAGCGGATTGGATCAACGAGGAGATGGTGCAGACTTTGAAGGGAACAGGCTGCGTGGGCATTGCCATGGGAGTGGAAACCGGAGATTTCACTCTTTTAAAAAAAGGCATGCATAAAAAACTGAAGCTTGAAAAAGTGGCTTCTGCAACCCGTCTTTTACAACAATACGGGATCCAGGTTAAGCACTTTTACATGGTGGGCTATCCCGATCAGGGATGGGACAGCATCAAAATGACCGCTGATAATATTATCCGGAATCCGCCGGATTTGATCAATGTTTCCATTACCGTTCCCTATCCCGGCACCCGGCTTTACCAGGAAGGCGGGATTCATCCTGTACTAGGCATGGATTTACTTACTTCCAAACATGAGCCGGCAGGACGTAAAAAAGTGTCTGAAGCCCCGACTTTCCAGGCAGGAACCTATACGAATGTCATGTCCACTGAAGAAATCACCCTGGCCAGAAATCTCCTCCTGACTCTGTTTGATGCCGTGAAAAACAAGCGGAATAATGAGGTGGATCGTTTGATGTTCTTACTGAATGAATTGGCCTCCGGACGATGGAAGAAAGTGACTTCCATCTTTTCTATTATAGTCTTGGAAATGGCAGCATGATGTGAATGGGTGATGGTTTTTGGTTGTTAGTTGATGGAGAAAGGGGAAGTTTTTTGGACAGGACATATAAAAATTGAGAATTAAGAATTGAGAATGGAAATTTTGGAAATGATTTTAACCACGAGGACACGAAGAGGGAATTCTGAGTTGAAGAAATGATTTTCCTCTCATCTCCTTTTTAATAAAATTTTATGCACCTGTGTGTTTTTCCCTGAAAAACACACAGGTGCATCATTTAAAATTTTTTGAAAAAGGGGTATGGGGAAAAACTTTTTTCTAAAAAAGTTTTTCCCCATCATCCCCTATCCCCCGCTGATGATGACCTGGCGTAAGTAGGGCCACTGCCTGTAGCGGCTGACTTTGGTTTTAGGGATTCTTTTAAGAGCCTCCTTGAGTCTGGCAGCACCGAACTTGGTACCTAATACGAGCAATTCCCTGATCACGTTCAAATCGTGCGGCTCATTGATCCTGTCCGCTATGGCCAGGGCAACAGCCATCAGGTCCCCTGGCGTCTTTGAACGGAGGTCCTCCAGCTTATCGCTGAAATCCTTCATTATGTAAAAAGGATTCAACTGTATGCCATTTGGCTCCAGTGAATCCTGCATATTCTGGCTGTAATATTTCTCAATCAGATTATACCTCTGCAGGTCTGTCAGACCATTGCCCAGTACTCTGACTGTTATGCCGTATTCCTTATGAGCAGACTTCTGGAACTGCTCAAAGTATTTTCCTGATCTCCCTGAATCCGTTCTGTCTAGGACATATAAATATGCAAAGATTCCGCGCGATGATAACCGCATGTCCCACCGGTCCTGGAAGAACATTTCATCCACATATAACGAGTCTTCCATCGCCTCGTTCTGGTCTCTCAATATGACCGTGTTCGTCCTTGTGATCGAGTCCCATTTCGCTGAAATAAATAAGCCCTTGTGCCTCTCCCGCCAGTGATATAACTGCTGCCTCAAATACTTGTCCGCAGACATTCCGCCGTGCTTCGCCTTGTCATAAGGCTCCGGATATGAAAAAAAATCTTCCGCGTCCTTTGGCGTGAAAACCACCACTTTAGTCTTATCTTCATATGATTTTTTGTACACCCGCAGACAAAAACTCCATAAACAGGAATTGGGATCAATTTCCGGCCTCAGCTTCCTGTCCATGAAAAAACTCTTCGGCACAGGTATCGCCCCCTTCACCGGCTCAGGACTGAACCTCGGGATCTCCTGGAACTTCATCAGATACTCTGCCGCCATTTCCCTGGACCGTACTAAAAACCCCGCTTCGCGGTTCCTTAAAATCGAGGCTTCACTTAAATTCGTGCTGGATGCAATCACTGTCGTCTCATCAAATATCCAGTACTTGGAATGCGTCAGCACCCTCGTGTCATCATAAAAAACTGAAATGCCGTTCTTCTTTAAAAAGGAAAATGCCCTTGAGTTCTGCGAGGTGGAATCAAATGACGAGTCAGTCCCCCTGTTCAGCACAATCTCAACCTTGACGTTCCTCTGCTTCGCTTTAACCAGCTCTCTCAGAATATCAAAAACCGGGCCCTGGTTTTTGTTCAGACGAATGATGTAAAATACCCCGTATATCGAGGCCCTCGCGTGTTGAATCTCCCCGATCACCGACTTCAAATACGTGCGGCCGGAAACATCCTCCACCTCCGCAGGAACAGACTCAGCCCATCTGAGCAGAAAGATAAACAAACAACATCCGCTAAGAAATAGATTCAGACTTTTCATAGCCACCTAAACTATAAAGATTCCCCCAAACCCGCAAGAGATATCCGCAGAAGCTGGGGCGTTGGAAGTCTGTGGGGAAAGAACTTTTTATAAAAAGTTCTTTCCCCACACCCCTTTCTCAAAAATTTTTAAATCATGCGCGAAAAGATTTTTTAAAGAAAAATCTCTCCGCGCATAAAATTTATATTATAGGAGATGAGAGGAAAATCATTTCATCAACTTCCAATTAATCATTCTCACTCCCTCTGCGCGAGGAGTTATTTTTTGCGAGCACATGCGAGCAACAACCCTCTGTGTTCTCTGTGTCCTCTGTGGTGAAAAAATCCTATTCTCAATTCATGCTTTCCATTCCCGCTATTCACAATGCCTTAAAAATGTGGTAATAAACCCAACATGAAAACTTATCTGAACATCATTCTCTTTCTCTTCATTCTCTTCAACTGTTCCGGAGAAACCCGCCCCAGCCTTCCTTCCCATGACACACTCTGCCTTGCGCCCGCTTCATCGGTTAAACTCACTGCTTCTTCCACCATCAGGGAAATCATGCGTGTCCTCTCGGAAGTGGATTACACTCTCAATAAAGACTCCAGGGAAAACTGGAAAGCATCTGTCATTCCGAGGGCAAAAGAAATGATCCGTGCGTCCCTGGCACTCGCACCCGGCGATACTGAACTCGTTGTCTTCGGTTACGGTAAAGGATACGACATCCCGGATGAAATCTTCTCAGACCCGCGCTTTACAAAAATCCACCTCGTTGACCAGGCCGAATCTGTCGTCCGGACTGCCCTTGAAGAAAAAGGCATCCAAAACGATAAAATACAAATCCATCAGGAAGATATTTCCCTCTTCACGGATGAGTTCTACCAGACACTCGATGAAATCATCGACTCCGCTTACGGAACTGATTGGTATGATGAGATAGAACAAGCCCTCATCACCCTTCTTCGCTCCCACCAGTACAATGGAAAATACGTCCCTGTTTTCAAAAATCATCTCCCTTTCCTGGATAGAAACGCTTTCGGCCTCGTTATCTCCTCCATGACTATGACTCAAATCATTCAGCACCTCGGCCGGGCAGTCGCGGCTAAATTAATATTGAAAAAAATGGAAATGCAAAAAGACTCACCAGCAAAATCCCCCAGTCCTCTTTGGCTTACTCTGGAAGCCAATCAAACCGATTTGCCCGAAAAATTGAATAAACCTTTCTCCCAGCTGGAACTCGGAATTGAAGAACATCATATGACCATGATCGCAAATCTTCTTCATCCCACCGGTATCGTCTATCTCGGCTGCGATATCGCCTCCATCAATGAAAGCCTTCTCGCAGAAAATAGGGTGCAATCTTCCACCGGATCTTCCTTCTCCCCCCTCACCCCCGAAATATTCGCAAGCGCATTGGAAAGCTTTTTAATGTACAGCTTCGGATTGTCCGATACTCCCCCGCCTTCATATGCCCCACGGATTCTTCAGGATAGTATCCAGTCCCTCTTACAGGGAAAAAAAGAAGTCGCTATCCACCCTATTTCCATACGCGCGCCCGTGGCTACTTCCCTCAGACGTGCGGGACTCCTTCCCGTCCATATCAGCAGTATGTCGTGGCCTAAAGCACCCAATATCTCAACACTCACCGAAGCCATCATCGCAACTTCTCCCCCAAACGCAGAAAGAACTTATATCGGCCTCTTGTCCAACCCCTCCTTCACCGCTAAAGAACGTTCCGCTTAAATCATTTCCTCAACTCAGAATTCCCATTCTCAATTCTCTTTTTTCCTTCCCCCCCCTTCCCGCTGTTACAATTCAGTAACAATGATGTTGCGAAAAAGTAATAAAAATTCCGCGCCAAAATTATTTCAATTATTCTTACTCGCTTATAAAAAAGGAGTTAGGAATACGATCAATAATTAGAACCCTCTGGCCTATAATATGCATTTTTATTTTTTAAAAAAGGAGGTCTGTGTCATGTTGAACAGAAGAAAAATCCCCAGAAAACATTTGTATGAATTTTTCAAGACTGTTGACAGAAACACAAATGAGTTAACAGGACACCTGACTGATATATCCGTAGAAGGCATCAATTTGATAACCAATCAGAAATTGGAGCCCAATAAGGTCTATGAATTAAAAATACTATTGCCCGAATACATGAGATACGAAAGCATCAACTTTGATGTGGTATGCATCTGGTGTAAAACGGAACTCACAGATTATGTTTATCGTGCGGGATTTCAATTGCTGAAAATATCCCTTCAGGACAAAGAACTTATTGAATCCATATTTTAAACCTGCACTGGCGAGGAATCTTTTTCAACTTACAACCAACAAAGGGCGCTGGAAACTGCGGGGAAAACCTTTTTTATAAGAAGCGAAGACAGGATGTCGGAGCTTGGTGGCCAAAACTAACCCGTAAGGGCAAGGTCAGAATGGCCGCAGCAAAAGTTTTTCCCCGCATCCCTGTCCAAAAATTTCAATTCGTGTATTTGTGGTTAAAAATAATTCCCGATTTCCTCTCTCTCCCATTCTCAACTAAAACCACCAACCATTAATTAGCAACCATTCACTATTCAATACGATGATTGTTTCTGCTTGTCGGATTGATCAATTAATTTTATGTTTCTTTAAGAGGAAATAGAGCAGATGCAGATCAGAATGAACCGGAAAAAAATTTCTTTTGCCAGCCAGGAAGACAACAAAAAAGAAGAGAAAAAATACTGGGCAAAAGCATCCGCCGGGAAAAAAATTGAAATGATCACTTATCTAAGGGAATGTTGTTATGGCTCTGAAGCAACTACCGGAAGACTTCAAAGACTTTTTACGTTTGTTAAACAGAAATAAGGTCCGCTATCTTCTTTTAGGCGGCTGGGCGGTCGGCATATACGGCTATCCGAGGGCCACCGCTGATATGGATATCCTGATATCAATTGATGATAAAAATCTGGATAGATTATTGAAAGCCCTTCATGAATTCGGCGCCCCTGCAATAGATAAAAAACATTTTAAAGAAAAGGGTAATGTTTTCAGGATGGGCGCTCCTCCTGTAAAAATAGAGCTGATAAACCAGGCTTCAGGAATCGATATGGATGACTGCTACTCGCGCAGAAAAATTTTCAGGATCAAAGGTCTGAATATTTCCCTGATCTCAAAAGAAGACCTGATCAGAAATAAAAAATCCTCTTCCAGGGCAAAAGATAAAGCCGACGCGGAAAATCTCGAGGAAATGCCCGAAGAAAATTGAGCGGAAAAGGGGACGACTTAAAGGCGGAGAGTCAACGGAAATAGTTATCAGGCGTAAGGAGGCTGGTATGATTGAGGAAAACAGCAAACTAATCTTGACTCAATCCCTGTTTATCATGTCATAATCCTGCCGGGCCTTTTCCTCATCATCGGTAAACTGCTCGTAGGTTTTACCGGTTTTCGCCTCCTGAGAATTCGCGAATAAACTTCTTTTTAAAGCCTGGTTCCAGTTGACGCAGCCTGAAAGAAATAGTCCCGCCAGGAATATATAAACCCATTTCACGGCTTAAAATCCTCTTTTGCAGATGACACTTTTATTTGATAAATATTAACATGAATTTACTTGAATTCCAGATGTTTCCTTCGGGAAAGGGAACGAAATAGAAAGCGAAGTCAATTTCTCAAGTCAATGAATTTAAAAAAATTCCAACCGGCACATTGGGTTGATTCCGCTCGCTGGCGGGCCAGGAACGGCTCATGTGCATGATAGGCGGTGATATTTTATGATCAGACTCATGATAATTATTTTAGGGCTGTTTTTTTTGCTGGCAGCCGTCTATCGCGTGTTGATGACAATTGGATTCCGGATGGCATTTCAATTTAAAAGCTGTCCCGTCTGTTCAAGCCGCAGATCAAAATTTATTGCATATATCCAACCTGAAAAGGACAGTCCTTTCAGCGCGTATTCATGCATTTCATGCAAGACTGAATATGTCGAACATGAAGGGAAGATCATTGTACGTGAAGAAAGTAAATTTAAAAATAATCCTATATGGGGAAATATCATTGCCGGCTGACACCGGCCGCGAAATAAAAACAGGGGATGTGTTAACTAACTTATCCAGAAAAGAAAGGCCCCCACGTTGCTTGTACCCGACAGGGACCACACGGCGGGGTTTGCAGTGCGTTCTTCCCCCTGCCGTGAGAAACTGATGTTATGCCTGAAATTAAAGTAAAAAATGTATTTTTGTTATTACTCGTTATAAGCTTACTGCCTTGCTATTACGCTTTGGCTGAGGAAGAAGTTGATTTTGGCTTATCTTTTCCTCCAATCAAAAATGCCAAAGAAATACAATTCACCATTCAAGAAATGAAATCGTTGAATATTTCATTAGTTAGAATCTCAACGGATTGGAAATTCAGAGAACCTGAAAAAGAAATTTTCAATTGGCCTCCTCTCGATCAAAGAATAAACAGCTTATACACCAATCATATATCCATTTTATTGACTATCACGGCAGTCGCTCCCGATTGGGCCTGCACAGATAGAACGAGCCATGGGACAGGCGTATTTACTAATGCCCGCGATTTCAGAAAGTATGTCCAGGCATTATTAAAAAGATACAAAGACAAAATTGATAAAATTCAATTTGCTAATGAGTGGGATAATCCGGAATGGTACCCCGGCACAGAAAAAGAGTATGTTCAATTTAATAATATTTTATATGACGAAGTAAAAAACATATCTCCAAAAATAAAAGTGATCCTGGGGGGATTGACCCGGTTATATCCTGTATATATGTCCCGATGCGTCAATAAATACCCTCTTTCATTCAAAGAAATGTCTTTGAAGCCCGGGATAGATTTATATGAAAGATGCGACCGTATCTGCACAAAACAATTCCTTAAAACACGTGTAGAATACGTATTAAAAAATGCAAAATATGATATGATCGATCTTCATCTCTATGACGATGCCGAGAACTGGAAATTTTATGTAAAAACGATAACTTCGATCATAACTAAGCCTGTATTGGTGTCGGAATTTGGCGGTCCGTCATCACAATTTGAAATTTATTCAGAAGAATATCACGCAAATAGAATGCTTAAATACATAGATGCTATAAAAACATTACCAATCATGGAAGCCTATTATTTTAACCTGATTGATAACCCTCAAACCTATCATGAAAATTCAGGGTTGATGAAAGCTAATTTAGATAAAAAGAAGGCATACTATATTTTTAAAAACGTAACTACCGGAGTTCAGGGGAGGAGTTCCTCTAAATCTTTAATTGAAAAAGGATGAGTCAGCTTATTCAAAAATCAAAAAGCAAGGGGTCCCCCTTCTTGTGAAGCTGATGTTGAATTTATTCATTCACACCCATTGCGTTAAGCATGTATTTATGGTATAAGTAATCATGAAGTCTTATTACTTTATCATAAAACCTTTTATCTTTTTCTCAACATGCCTGTTTGCATCAGAGCCGCAATCAACACTCGGCAGGCCAATCGTTTTTAATAAACAGCCATGAAATAAATAAGCATGAAATTCCTGAAAACCATCGTCTTGATCGCCGTCTTTGTTCCTGTTCCAAAACAGATTCAGAGTGAACCTTGTGTCTGTCTGGCTCCCCGGTTCGTATTTTCAAAAACAACAGGAGTGAATGCGGATCAGATAATGGTGAGACAATTGCAGGTCACAACCCAGGGCCCCAATATAATAGAAACCTGGAACATCCGTGAAGGCGGGCATGATTATAATATTACCCTTCAAGCCACAAACAACGATCATTTTGACCGTTTTTTTAACAGGATCGGCAGAAACGAATTTGTAAAAAAAATAGCCTATTTCAATTCTTTTATAAATGTTCCGGATCATGGTTTTCAGCCCGTTACAACAATCTGCATCAATCCCGAAAGAGACGGTTATGACGCGGAATTTCATACCCTTACCCTCGCAAACCCGTCTGCTATAACGCATGAAATGGGACACGCTCTTTTTGCAGCCATTGAGCCCGGGATGTTTAAAAAGAACGCCGCCATGTTTGGGGGACCGTTGAATCTTCTGAATGTCCCGGAAATTTCAGATGAATTAAAAAAAATATTCTGCATTTTTTTAATCCATCGAAGGTATCTTTTCATCAAGGACGAAAAGTATGATCAAATACCCAATTCAGGACATCCTCATGATTCGTTAGACGAATTCATGGCAAGTGCTTTTCATGTTTATCATGACTATCCCGATGCTCTGGCAGCGACCATGACTGAACCTGGTGATGCTGAATCGCAAAGTGCGCTCAGGATGTTATGCGGATATCTCAGTGATACATTCAGACAATTAGGGATACGCCGTAATCAATTTCAGGCAAACTGGACGGAAATGCTGGGTTCCGTTACCGATACCAGCCTGTTTCGTCAGTTGATTGATGAATATAAGGAGGCCGACAAACGCGTCACGGATTGTAAACAGGCAAAAACATCATTTGAATACAGAAATCTTGAATCCCAGAGGAAAAGCGTTTCATACGGGATCATACACATGGCTAAAAAGCTGGGCTTGAACACGGTCTTGTCTTTTACCAAAGATTTAAATCCAGGGGATCAAGCTGAAATGATCCAGATACTGGCAGATCATTACGATACCAGGATGCCTGAGGGTTTTCACTTGGAGGATATTGTTGCCCAGCTGGATCTGAATAATCCCTTACAATTAGTCTTTCTGAAAAAGATGACGCCGTATATGATTTCTTTCATTACAGATTATTTGGGACGAAAAGGAAGGCATGAGGAAGCCGGAATCATCTTCCGTTCTCTTCCAATTATTTTAAGAATCAAGGTTGATCTGAAAATGCAGGAAGGCAACCCCTCCCTGTTCAAAGCTGTAATGACTTCAGTTTAATCACTGACCTGAGAGGGCGCTGGAAGTCTGCGGGGAAAACCTTTTTATAAGAAGCGAAGACAGGATTGTCGGAGCTTGGTGACCAAAGGGAACCCGTAAGGGCAAGGCCAGGATGGCCGCAGCAAAAGGTTTTCCCCGCACCCCTGTCCAAAAAATTTTTTAAATGATGCGCGGAGAGCTTTTTCAGGGAAAAATCTCTCCGCGCATAAAACTTTATTAAAAAGAGTTATGGGTAAAACATTATTTCAACAACTCCTAAATTTTCAAAGCAACGCTTTGAAAATTCTCCGTGCTCTCCGTGTCCTCCGCGGTGAAAAATTCCCTTCCTCTCATTCTCAATTCAACTTTTATCCTGTAAATCCTGTCTCAAATAAGATAGTTAATCAGATAACTCAAAACTAATGACTTCAACCCCCTGTCCCACTTGCGGGTGAAGCTGAAGGTTCGGCATCAAACATGAAATGGGGCGTGTCATTGCCGAACTGGAACCAAAGCCCCGGAAAAGGAGACGAAAGATGAGTGAGGGAAAACAGCGTCATGGATGCCTTACTGCGTGGCTGGTATTGATGATTATTGCGAATGCGGCCTCAGCGCTGATGTACCTGCTGGGGAGCGAGGCTGTCAGACAGAATTTTCCTTCTGCGCCCGGGTGGGCATTTCCTGTTCTTACCATAATGGGAATTGTAAACATTGTGTGCGCGGTCGCGCTTTTCCAATGGAAAAAGTGGGTTTTTTTTGGCTTCCTCGCAACGACGATAGTCACATTCTTCGTTAACCTGATGCTGGGTATCAACATCGTTCAGGCCACTCTTGGTCTCGCCGGTCTTGCGTTGCTCTACTGCGTTTTGCAGATCGGCAAAGAGAAAAAAGCCTGGACACAGCTCGATTAAACTGCCCGACCAGCAACCATTAAAGGGTGCTGGAAATCTGCGGGGAGAACCTTTTTTATAAAAAAGGTTCTCCCCGTACCCCTGTCCAAAAAATTTTTAAATGTGCGCGAAAAGATTTTTCTCTGAAAAATCTCTCCGCGCATAAAATTTTTATAAAGAGATGAAAAGAAAATCATTTCATCAACTCAGAATTTTCTTTCGTATATTTCGTGCATTTCGTTAAAATAATTTCCCAACTCAAAACTCAACACTCAAAATTCAAAACTCCCAGGCATGCGGGATTTCAGGCGCTTAATGAAACACTGCCCCTGTTTTCCGGATTCCTCCGTGATTCAGTGTTCTTCAATTCGTTCTTCATGTCGCGGACCAGTTTTGCCATCAATCCTGAAATACGATCAAAAGGAACCTGTTTGATGAAAGTCGCTATCCACAGGGCCGCTAGTTTATACCGGTCATCCTCAGGCAGGTCCCGGTACTGATATTGCAGGATTCTGGCCCTTAATTCCAGAACACGCGGGTAAAGACCCATGCACCTATCAATGACTTTTTCCGCATCGTCAAATTCAGCCGTGACTTTCCGCGTCCTTTCATCACTGACACCCTTTGACAGCAGACTCATCCTGAAATACTTCTTGTATTCCCTGATGTAGCCGCGAAGCTGGGCGAAGGAGGCGCCGCCTGTTTCGTATTCACTGGAAAAACTCGCCATCTCGTGATGCAGGAAATAATAGAAATTGTCCCTCATCTCCTGAACGATCCCCTCTTCGTCCGCCGCTTCATCGGGTGCCTGATTCTTCCTGGCCGGATAGAATTTCTGCAGGATGCTTTCAAAATACTGGTAGCCCTCGAAATGCAGACCCTCATGCCTCATCACGTATTCCGGCTGGTCGATGGTGGTCATGATCATGTTTCCCAAAACAGGAGTGCCGAATATCGCCGGATTGATCAGGTAAAGGCAGATTCGGTTGCATAACACGATCCTTTTATCATGCTCCCCTGAAATAAAAGCCGAGGGAGTCAGGTCGGGTCTCAATATATTTTCATTGATCAATTCAACGAGCAGCATGTTGAGAAGAAAATTGTTTCTGAAAGCCTGGTTGTGTTCCAAAAGAGTTGGGATGAGACGAAGATTGGTACGCATGCTGTTATATCGCTCCAGGATGTGATTTCTGATGTCCCCTGGAATTTCCTCCCCGGGTTTGAGATCCTGTATCCTCTGCCCTATTTCAGGACTCAATGATTTTTTCAGATAGGCGGTCTCCGGCTGGTCCTTTTGTATCTGGCTGATCAAAAGATCCCAGTCGGTGATATCTTTTTCATGGATCGGCTCAAGTTGTTCGAAGTCCCGGCCCAGGATATAGACAGGATGATTGTTGAAATATTCGCCTGCAGTAGATGCGTTTTTTGTCCTTGCCAGAGAAACCTTAGGGCTTTTAAACCGGGCGAAGGACCTGACATCGCATTGCAGGTGCAGGAAAGTCCTGCCCGCCCTGAACCGGAATCTCTCGGGATGAACCCCCAGCATCAAATCCAGTTTCAAACGGTCCTCCAAAGGCAGCGAGGCGATTTCCTCCGCCGTGTATGTCTTTCCCTGCCTGATAAAACCGAAATAACTCCTCAACAGCCTGTTTTTTTTGAGATTGATGAAATATTTAAGAAGGCCGGTCCTGACGACGGATCTGAAAACAGGGTTTCTGACGTCCCTTAAAAAGGATTCGCACACGGAAAAATATCGTGTGCTGGTGTCAGGTATTCCAACCCTTTCGGCATAAATCCTGATCTGAATCATCATTTCATTCAGGCACTTCAGATCTTCGATGGAAGCTTCTTTCAAATGCCTTGCAGTCCTGGCTTCAAGCCCCGTTACCTCCTTTTCCAGCCTTTCAAGTTCAGCCAGCCCTTGGCTGATGTCGTTTTCAGGAACCGCTACGATCCTGTTTAAAAGCGGGTTCCTGAAAAAGACGTCGAATAAAAAGGAAATGGAAAAAATGATCCTGTCTGTGAACGAGGCCAGCCATTCCCGTATGGTTTCCCTGGCTTTAACGGCTGAAGGTTTCACCGAAGGATGATGTTCGGCAATGGTCCGGCTGATCTCCCCGAGGTCCTCACGATCTCTTGCCGGCCATGCCTGCATGAACAGGATGCATTGGTTCACTCGCTTTAAATTGGCTTCAGTGTAAAAATATTTTTTATCAAGAACAGCGGCCGATATCCTGTCCCTGAAAATCTTCATGAGATTTTCAATCCTCAACAGGTCAATTCCACCCATGTCAGGACTCCGTATGAATTTTTCGATCTGATTTAAAAACAATATCCATGAACCGATGCTCCGTTCCGGACATTCCAGAAGCAGGTCAATCAGTTCATTGCCGGAAAAACATTCCAGCATCCTTTCATAAAAAGCCGGTTCTCCGGACGGTGTTTCCGGTCTGAATAAATGGTTGTCGATCACGGGATTAGCGGCAAAATTCATCATCATATCCATCTGGGCCTGTGTACGCACTTGCTGCACCGACCAGGATGAAATTTTTTCCGCCAGAATCGTTATGATTCCCGGATGGACTGAATCCCCGTTATCAAAGTCACCGCTGAAGACATAATGGATCAGATCCGCATTGTTTTCAGGATGCTCTGTCACCAGCTTGAAGTATTCCTCAGCCAGTCCCCCGTGATGGGCCAGGACGCTCATGAATGTGTTGTACATTTCAGCCAGTCTCTTGAATTGGGCGTCTGTCTCGGTTTCCGGCTGATTCCATTCATTCATCTTCCTGTACCAGACATCCAGAAGATATGCCTGAAATCCGGGATCCACGGTCCCCCGCAAGGACGGGTATAGGGTGTATATAAGCCCCCTGGAAACGTGGTACATCATGAGTGATGCGTCGATTCCCGCGACCTCAGGGATTCGATCCAATCGTTCGATCAATAGACGTGCCGTTCCCCTGCGCTGGGACAAAGCGCCCAATGCCATGCTGTACGTGACTCCGAACTCGTTTTCCTCAAGCCAGGCAAGAGAATCCGAGGGGTCCTGACCTGATCTGTTCCTGTACGGGATCAAATGCACCGGAATAAGGTCTGCTTCACGCTGGGTAAGTGCGGCGGTCAGAAAATGGGCGTTTGCCGTGTCGTGATATGCCTGGACATAGTTGTCGAATTCCTGAAGATTGACTCTATTTCTGAATTCCCCCCATTTTTTTGTCCAGGACGGTTCACGCATCAGGGGCGGGATTTCAGACGGTTCGATGCCGGCGTCAAATTTCCGGACAAAATCAAGTTCTGCCCGGAAATATTTCCTTCTGGTAAATTCAGACAGCGCCATTTCAAAAAGGGATCGTTTGACATTGGGGGTGAAATTGTCCGTATCAAAAAGAGTGTTCGAAAGACTCAAGGTCTCTCTGCCGCTGGAATAAAGCCGGTTTTCAATGTCTTCCAGTTCAATGATGAACACCCGGCCGGTTTCATTGAGGAACAATTCCTCCTGGGGATGCGGGCAGACGGATTCGAATATGAATCTTTCAAGATGCTGGACACTTGAAAATCCAAGGTCTTCATACCTCATCAGCAATTGTTTTGAAATACGAAGCTGAAAAGGAATTGAGTTCCAGACCGCGTAATCAGGATCTTCCGGAGCCAGTAATTTCGTGAATGAAACCGGCGCCAGATGATGGTCGGATACGTTCCGCGCCTGCACCAGGTTCGTCATGCAGATGAGCACGATCAATATTTTTATAACGTCAGTCATTGTTGTCACTTACTTTTTATGCGGCTTATCAATACACTAAATTCAGCCGCGTGTCAAATAGCGGCAATGTCCCTTTCTCCATCAACCACCAAAGGGCGATGGAAGCTGCGGGGAAAACCTTTTCATTAACTCAGAATTCTCAATTCTTAATTCTCAATTCAACATCTATCCTGTCAAAAAAATCCCCCTATTCAACTCAACACTCATAACTCCAATTGACTTTTCCCCTCTTCTGGAGCTAATGTTCTCTTAAGGAGAAATCATGAAAAAATTACATGTATGCTTAAATGAACAGGAAGCGGACCTGATCGGTTCATTCATGCAAAAAGAAGATATTCCGATTGAAATCAGGTTTAAAAACCTCCAGAGTTTAAGAGGCCCCGTCCCTTTTGTGGATACTGATCCGGAAATCTGGATACTCAATGATGAAGATTTCGAAAAAGCTTCCGCTTTATTAAAAGAATTTTTAAAACCCCAGGTTGATCCAAATTTGAAATCCTGGAAATGTCCGAATTGCGGGGAACAAATCGAATCTCAATATGATGCCTGCTGGCATTGCGGAACAGAAATAAAACAGGAAGAAAATAAAAACCGGAGTTAACCGAAAATAACTCGGCAACCAAAACTCATGGCTCCGGTTATTTCCCCATCTTCGCTTCCATCGGTAAACGTTTTCAATTTAAAATTCAAAAATTCTTACTTTCTGTTGTGCATCTGATGTGGGCGGCTCATTAATTTGACATTATTCTGTCATATGGTAACTATATCTAATGAAAAAAATTATTTGTATCATTGTATTCATTAGCTTGAACGAACCATTTGTTCTCGGATTAGCCCCTCAATCACAAAATACCAGACATGAAAAATTTGAACTCGTTGAAGATATTTCAGACATTTATCCGGCGGATTCGGATCGTTTTGAAAAACATGCTTTCGAAACCATGTTCGAAGGATTCATTATTAGAAGAGGCAACGAATTATATGTATTGAAATATCATATACCCGAAACGGCGGGATTGAGATGGAAGGATCAAAATGATCCTATACGGGAATATGTAGCCTTCAGAATTTCCCGGGCCGTCGGGTCTAACATTTGTGATGTAATCATTCCTGAAAAAGCAGAGAGGCTCTACCTCGCAAACATCGTGAGCACGGAAGAAAATCCTGTTCATCCTGATCAGGTATATCTTGTCAGACTTGGATTCAACTATAAACGCGATGATGATCAGGTTATCCAAAAGGATTTTTACACGGCTGTTATTTACAATTTTTTAACAGCATTTCTGTTGCGGGTTTATGATTACAATAATTTGAATATATCCAGACTGGAAGACTCTGATGTGAATATAACCTTTGATGAAGAACAGGGATTTCATCCGTCCTGTCTGGATGTTGAATCATTTTCAAAACTATTTATCGATGGATATTTTCAAGGGGCCTATCCAAAGAAACTCAGTGATTTCTGTGACCGTGTAATCAATCTGGATGTAATCCGGAAATTTATTGCATTCCTTGACGGGTTGCCCCTGGAAAAAATACTTGAAGAGATAGCATCTGATATAAGAAAAACGGAAATCCATTATTCCGATTCTGCCCTTGAAGAACATTTTTCATTTGTCAGAAATACACGAAGACGTTTTCGAAAGGACCTCGTTGATTTTATCTGCAAAATTCTGGATTATAACGGTCCTAAAATCAACAGGGACATCGCCGATGATGAAGTTGCAAGGCTTAAACTGAAAATTGCATCTGCCATTCTACCGGCTGAATATTCGCATGACAAACCGCGTCAGAGCAATGTGCTGGCAGGAGCCTGATTCAACCGGAAATCTGCGAAGATTCAGGGACTGTATCATCATAGCATGATAACGAAAAAAAATCCTGCTGATCCTGTCTAAACATGATAGCTAATTCATCAACTCAAAACTCAACGCTCAAAACTCATAACTCCAATTGACTTCCCCACTTTTTGTGCGTTGACCCGGCAGGCTTATATGCAGCAAATAAATCTTTTATAAATATTTCAATTGCATATAAAATACATCCCTAACATAGGACCCGATACATGAGCTCACCCCGCAGGCAATTAATCGACTTGATCGAGCAGGGAACCATCCCGGCAGAGAAAATCGAAGCTGCCCTCGCCGCCGTGAAGGTCACTCCCGACGGTAAAAGCTGGCGGACTTTTATTGACCAGTTCCTCATCTGGCTCGGCGGCCTTGCTCTCGCTTTTGCCGTCATGTTCTTTATCGCATACAACTGGAAAAGCCTGGGTCATTTTACCAAATTCGCGATGGTGGAGGGATTCATGGCTCTGGCCATTGCCGCGTATTGCAAACTGGCCGATAATACCATCGCGGGCAAGGTGTGGCTTCTTGTGGCAGCCATTTCCCTGGGTGTTTTGCTGGCTTTATACGGCCAAACCTATCAGACAGGTGCAGATCCCTGGCAATTGTTTTTCAACTGGGCCCTTTTGATGTTACCGTGGGCTCTCATCAGTCGTTTTCCCGCCATCTGGATCGTCTGGGTCGCACTCGTGAATGTTTCCATTATCATGTACTACCTGACCTTCGGGGGAATATTTGGATTTGTTATCGGCTCCGAATCCGGCATGTTGTGGGGCACATTTCTTTTCAACACGTTTGCCTTCATCGCATGGCAGCTGCTGGTAAAAGCCTGGCATTGGCTCTCTCAAAACTGGGCTGTTCGCCTCCTTGCTGTCGGTTCCGGCGTTCCCCTGACCTGGCTGGTTTTATTTTCCATTTTTAACCATCGGGAAGCAGACTTCCTGCCTGGTTTGGTTTGGGGGATCTGGCTGGGGGCAATGTACTGTGTTTATAGAAAACTAAAAGTCGATCTTTTCATGCTTGCCGGATGCTGTTTGTCCGCCATAACGGTCATCATTTCATTCCTGGGTAAGCACCTGTTACACCATGGAGACTCCGGCGTTTTTCTGTTTCTTGCCCTCGTTGTAATTGCTATGGGAGGCGGCTCTGCCCTGTGGCTTAAAAAGGTCAGCCAGGAGTCTTTATCATGAATAATCAGACCGGTCAGACATGGACACTCCTTAAGGAAAACGGAATCGTTCAGGGCGAGGAGCCGACAAAAAAAATTTCTGCTTCTCCCTGGTATGTGAAAATGCTTCTGGCTTTTTCCGGCTGGCTGGCGGCAGGCTTTATTCTTGGTTTTATCGGGGCCGCTTTCGCGTTTGTCTTTGAACATATCAGTGTCGCCTTCATACTCGGAATGACCATGATCGTCAGTGCGTATATCCTGCTGCGCGCTTCCGCCAATGAGTTTATTGAACACCTGGGGCTGGCAATAAGCATGGCGGGACAGGCTTTGATTGCCTACGCCATATTCGATATTTCCCATCATAATGAAATAACGACATGGCTGATGCTCGCTGTTCTTCAGGCCCTCCTGGCTGCACTCATGCCCAATTTTGTTCATGGCGTCTTTTCTGCTATGGTTGCGGCAATCGCTTTTTCAATGGCGCTTCATAAAATGGATATCCCCTATTTTATCGGCGGTATCATTATGTTCAGCGCTTCTTTCTGCTGGCTGAATGAATTCCGTTATCCGCAACAGATGAAAAAAATGAGAGCCATGGGGTACGGCCTGGTCCTCGCCCTCGTTACATTCAAGGGGACGGCATTATTCTGGTATAGAACGGTCAACGTGCTGTTCCCGCAAAAGCAGGAATTGCTGACCCGGCCATGGCTTGGAGAAATCATCATCACTATGATTACGCTCTATGTTGTATGGAGTTTGTTGCAGCGCTATGGACAGCCGGTGAACGGCCGTCTGTCAATGACAGTTTTACTTGCCACGCTCCTCGTCTGTGCGGTATCCGTCCATGTTCAGGGGATCACTGTGGGAATGGTGATCGTCTGTCTGGGTTTTTTCGGCGCCAACCGCATTCTTCTCGGTCTGGGGATTGTGTCTCTCCTTTTTTATATATCCACTTACTATTACATGCTGGATACGACCTTACTGGACAAGTCCCGGTCCTTGTTCTTGGCCGGTCTTATCATATTGTTTCTCCGGTGGCTGATGAAATACATGATTCCCGCAAACAATGAGACGCCCCATGAATAAAAAAATCGCTTTCGGTTCTCTCATCATTATTCTTGTTCTCGTGAACTGGTCTATTGCCGGCAAGGAAAAACATCTGGCTGAAGGCAGGACGGTCTACCTTGAACTGGCCCCCGTTGATCCCCGTTCTCTCATGCAGGGGGATTACATGGCCCTGCGTTTCCGTCTGGCAGATGAAGTCTATAACGCTCTCCCAAAAACAAAGGATCACAGACGGTGGCGGCATGATGTTGCCTCCTCAGACGGATACGTTTTGACCGGCCTGGATGAACGAAACACAGGCACCTTCAAGAGTCTTTATAAAGATCAGACCCTATCCAATAATGAAATTCTTCTGCGTTACCGTGTTCGTGAAGGCATGGTGAAATTTGCCACCAACGCCTATTTTTTTCAGGAAGGCCACGGCAGATATTATCAGCCGGCAAAGTACGGACAGTTTCGCGTGGATGAAAAGGGAGAGTTGCTGCTCGCGGCCATGTATGACAAGGACCTGAATAAACTGGGGCCGGACAAATAAGAACAGCAAGTCCGCCGAACTCTGAAAGGAACTCCGGTCCGTCCAGCCCCCTTTTTCCCTTTCTCCATCAACCAGCAAAGGGCGATGGAAGCT
>JAFGBW010000008.1 GCA_016932965.1 Candidatus Auribacterota bacterium | reverse complement strand
TTCAGCGACAAATACCGTTCCGGTCTTTTCAACAGGGAATTGTATAAGGATTATTACAAGAATGAACTGGCTGCCGGACGTTTCAGTTTTGGAATGGAATGGCTGATCAGGCTGTTTCGTTTTTTCCGCGCTTTTAAAATATGGACTCTTACGCCGCGTGCGAAAAGCATTCTGGATATCGGGAGCGGCAGGGGTTTCATGCTGTATTATTTAAAAAAAATTTTCGGGTTTAAGCGCGTCGAGGGAACCCAGATTTCACCCAATGCCGTTCTTTTTTCCAGGAACATTCTGGGACTCACGATCCATGACCAGGATTTATTGGATATTGAATTTAAAGAGCCCTTTGAGGTGATCACGATCTGGCATGTGTTGGAACATGTGCCCGACCCCATCCGATACCTGGAGAGGATGTATCACCTGCTGACCCCCAAAGGCAAGCTGGTGATAGAAGTGCCTAATTTTGATTCCTGGACAAGGCCGCTTACGGGAAAATACTGGCTGGGACTGGATTTGGATCATCATCTTTCCTTTTTTACGCCGGATTCTCTTACAATTCTTCTGGAAAGGAATCATTTTCGCGTCCATAGGATTCATACCTTTTCACTGGAATATTCCACTTTTCTTTCCGCCCAGAGTATCCTGAGCCTTCTGACAAAAACCGACCAGTTCTTTTTTAAATGGCTCCAGGCCCCGCAGTGGAAAGGAAAAGCGCTTTGCCATTTGTCGCTGTTTTTAATCCTGCTTCCTTTTTGTTTCCTGATGAATCTTTTGCTTTACCCTACCCGAAAAGGGGAGGTGCTTCTCATGGTGGCGGAGAAATGAAATCACAATTTCTCTTTTCCCGGATGACTTTTCACAAGAGCCTGGTTTTTCTTTTGATCCTCCTTTTAGGGTTTTTTATCTTTAAAAATATATCCTATCCGCTTCTCTGGCATGACGAGGGGGAAACAGCGGTCTATGCCGAACGAATCCTTCGTTTCGGTTACCCAAAGATTCATGATGAAAAAAACCGTCTGTATTTATTGACGTCCTGGAATAATAAAGTCGGTGTCCGGGAAGATACGGATGCCTATCTTTCTTCCTGGGGCCAGTATTATTTTTGTGCCATAGGTGCTTTTCTGGCCAGAAAAACCGATGATTTATACACCAAAACCGCCTGCTTAAGGGTTCCGTTTGCGCTGGCTGGTTTCGCCGGGATTCTTCTGGCAGGATTGATCCCGGTGCCGCTTTTTAGAAAGACCGGAGAACGATGGGTGTTTTATGCCCTGTTTTTGTTTTTGGAACTGTTTTCTGTCCCCTTGATTCTTCACATCAGGCAGGTGAGGTATTATGCTCTGACGATCCTTATCGTGGCATGTCTATTGGGGATAACGGTCTGGAAAAAATATGACCAGGGATTTTCTTCACGGTTATATGCTCTCCTGACGGTCTTTTTTAGCCTGATGCTTTTTCATGTCTATTTCCCCGCCCTGATCTGTTTTCTGCTTTTTATCGGCATATGGGAAACAGCCGTTCATTTTTTTTGTATGGCAAAAGGTTTGATAGGAAAGAAAGGAAGCTTTCCGGAATGCCTGCATGCCTGGTTTCTGTCGCTTGGACCTTATTTCATTGCAGGTTTGTTACTGATCCCGTTTTTTCTGTATTTTCGAACTTTTGAAATAACGGAATTTTATCATGATCGCTGGGATTTTAATCTCAGAATCTACGGATTGAACTGCCGGTTTATATTTGATTTTTTTCTTAAGAAGGATTGGCTGTTCGCCTTTCTGATTTTGAGGTTTTTCAGCTTTTATTGCCGGATCCGTTACCGGGAAAGGCCTTTTGTTTTTCTGGAACCCCACAGCCGTTTATCAGATTTTTTAACGGTTTTTTTCCTCGTTTCCTGTTTGATGATTGCGCGGAATTCCATCCTTTTTGAGAGGTATTTTATCTGGTTGAATCCCGTCTTGACTATGATTGTTTTGCTGGACGCCTTTTTTTTGTATCATTTTCTTGCCGCCTGTTCATCTGAGCCCCATTTAAAAATCAAATGGATTGTATTTTGTTTTTTACTGATGTTTTATCATGGCGGGAAGAAGGCCGATTATGTTAGCCGCTATTTTCATGAATTGTTTCATCCATACAAAGGGCCGTTGGATTACCTCATCCCTTATATCAGGCAAAATTACAGCCATCCTGATGCACTTCAGATCGTGACTAATTTTGAAAAGACACCTTACATGTATTATCTGAACTGTAAAATGGCAGATTATTACAATGAAGACCTGCCGACCAGGGAGCCGGATATTCTCATTTACAGGAAAGGCTGGGAACCGACGAGAAGAACTTCCCCCCAATTCTGGAAATGGTTTAAAAAGGATTCGCAATGGGACAGGGTTCTGTTTCCGGTTTACGATTATTTCTGCAATAACAGCCCTGAATCCTGTCATCATTTGTTTAAAACAAAATGGGCCGAATATGAGACCCAGTGCACAGAACTCATTGAAAGAAAAGAATTGAGAATTCAGAATTGAGGATGTAGAATTCTCCATCACGAAGATGGCAATGGCAATCCTGGTAGCGGTTGCGTTTTTCTCCCCGTGTCCTTTGTCCTGTTCTCAATAACAAATGATTTCTTTAATAAGAAAAGAGACAATACATTTAGATAGGTACGCGGTTAAATGACACGGTCTCTCTGTCGGAGGTAACTGACTTATTATGAAGATGATTTCTGAGCAAAAACAGTATGCCGGGGCCCATCTGATTATTTTGGGCATGCTGATTTTTTTGTATGCGTTCAGTCTCTTTAAAAACATCAGCTATCCTCTTCTCTGGAATGATGAGGCGGAAACCGCGGTCTATGCTGAACGGATTCTGGATTTCGGTTATCCCAGGGTGCATGACGGAAAAAATGCGCTGAACCTTTTTTCTTCTAATATGGATATGGCATTGAAAGAACCCTATGATGCCTACATCGGATCTGTCTGGGGGCAGTATTATTTTTGTGTTCCGGGAGCATGGCTGGCCAGGAAGACGGATGATTTATATCTTAAATCTGCTTTGATGAGGATCCCCTTTGCGTTGGCCGGTATGATCGGCGTGTTTCTTTCTGCTGGTTTGGTCATTTCGTTTTACACGGGCAAAATGGCTAAACTGCGGTACATGATCTTGTTTTTGCTGATGGAGCTGGTTTCGGTGGTCCTGATTCTTTATTTGAGGGAAGTGAGATACTATTCTCTGCTGATTTTCTTGACATCAGGAGTTCTCTGTCTTTACACGGCATGGAAATTCCATAAAAGGATCAGTGACCGGAATTATTCAATCCTCATGGTTTTTTTCCTATTTTTGCTTTTCAATGTTTTTCATCCGGTGATGATCGGACTGGTCTGTTTTCTCACGGCTTATGAAATTATCGGATGGTTCTGGGTGAGGCTATCGAAACAGTCGGAACCGGCTGGAGAAAACGGCGGCTCGCTGAAGGCCCTTTTCCGCGCTTTATTGCCGATGATGGTTGCTTTCGTTCTGATTTTGCCGCTGGTTCATTTTTTTGAGATGGTTAAATTGTCCGCTTATTATTCTTCCATGCGGGGTTATTCATGGCTGAAGTATTTTAACCATATCCGCATCATATGGATTTTTTATCTGCAGAATGATCTTCTACTTCCTGTTTTATTGATAAAGGCATTGCTGGTTTTTTTGAGATTGAGTAATCGGAGTTTATTGAAAAACATGCCGGTCATGCTTCTTCAATGCAAGTATTCTGATTTTTTGTTTTTCTTTTTTATCAGTATGGTCCTGTTTATCGCAAGGATTCCCTTATTATGGGAACGGTATTACGTGTGGATGCACCCTTTTTGGATGGCGATGTTTATTTTGGATTTGACGCTGATCGTTGACCTCTTGAAGGCAAATGGATTATGGGGGGAACGCAGAATTAAAATGCAGGTGATTCTATTGATCGTGATTTTATGCGGCCATGTGGCCTGGGAAAAAAGATGGATCGTCCGTGCGCATCTGTATGAATTATTCCATCAGTACAAGGGTCCTTTGGATTTCGTGATCCCGTACCTCAGGGATCATTACCCTCATCCGGAACAACTGGTGATTGCCACTAATTATGAAGAACCTTCTTACATGTATTATTTACGGTGCAAAGTGACGGTCGGTTTTACCCGTAACAATATTGAAGAGGACAGGAAAATCTCCCCTGATATCATCATTTACCGTAAAAACTGGAATGGCCTCCAGGCTGATATCTTATCTGAGTTATATCAGCAGGGCAGATTCAACCGCGTGTCATTTCCGGTTTTTGATTACCCGGTCAACAATATACCCGAGACAAAAATGCATCTTTATAAGACAGGGCTTTCCTCAAATGAAGAGGACTGCGCTCAAATCCTTGAAAAAATTCGAACTTAGTTTTTGATGGTGACAGAATGAAAATCATCGCGAGTCTGGCTTATTATTTACCTGGAAGAAAAAGCGGGGGCACGATCCGGAATTTATCGGGCATGGTGTCGCGCATGGGCCAGGATTTCCAATTCAGGATCATCACGTCTGACGTGAATTTTCTGGATGATTTGAATCATCATGAAGTGAAAATGAATGACTGGAATGAGATCGAACAGACCCCGGTCTATTATTGTTCCCCGCATTTTCTTTCCTTTCATCAGATTCAGCGGATCCTGAACCGTGAGAGTTATGATGTTTTGTATTTAAACAGTTTTTTTTCATGGGTCTTTACGATCAAACCTCTTCTTTTACGCCGGATGGGGTTTATTCCGGATACCCCTGTTGTGCTGGCCCCGCGGGGAGAGTTGTCTCCCGGAGCTCTCGCTATCAAATCATTCAAAAAAAGGCTTTTTATTCTGCTCTCCAAATTCATGGGACTGCATCATCAGATATTCTGGCAGGCATCAAGCGAATATGAGGCGGAAGAAATCCGGAAAATATTCGGGAAAAGCCAGACCGTATATGTCGCGCCGGATTTATCTCCGAGGGATTTCGATCCAGCTTTCATCAGTGAAAGGGCGTCTGCCAAGGAAGAAGGCCGCCTGAAAATAGTCTATCTTTCCCGCGTATCAGAAAAAAACAATCTTGCCGGAGCATTGCAGCTCTTGAAAGGAGTCAAGGGTCAGATCGAGTTTGATATCTGGGGGCCGCTCGAAGATCATCTTTATTGGGAAAAATGCCGGCAAATCATGGCAGAACTGCCTGCTTTCATCCAGGTGACTTATAAAGGATCGGTTCATCCCACCCAGGTGAAATTGGTGCTTTCTCAGTATGATCTTTTCTTTTTGCCTGCCCAGGGGGAAAGTTCAGGACGTGTGGTTTTAGAGGCCCTTTCAGCAGGCTGTCCTGTATTGATCAGCGATCAGACCCCCTGGAGAAATCTGATCGACAGTCAGATTGGATGGGATATTCCTTTGTCGCAGCCTGAGCAATTCATCTCTGCCTTGCAAGAGTGCATAGGGCGGGATTCCTCCACCCAGAAAATCTGGTCCGGGAAAGCGGCCCAATGGGGCTGGCAGACCAGTCAGGATGAAATCATCATTGAACAGAACCAGCAGTTGTTTCACATGGCCTATCGGGCTCAGAAGGAAAAAGCCAGAAAAAAGTATTTTCTGATCGGTCCCATGCCTCCCCCTGTTTTAGGCCAGAGTGTGGCTTTCCAGCTTCTTTGCCAGGCTTTTGTTGACCGAAAAATACCGCATAAGATCATGGATATCAGCTGGGTCGATTCCTCGAAAAGAGACGGCAGTTTTTCCGTCTCCCGTCTGTTGAGTCTTTTCCCTTCTTTTTTTTCCGCTTTGAGTTTGTTGAAGAAAAAGAGGCAGGTGGTTTATCTCACTATCGGTCAATCCTGGAACAGTTTTTTGAGGGATTTCATTTTTATTTTTCTGGCCTGGCTTGGGCAGCATCGTCTTATATTGCATCTGCATGGCGGGAATTATAAGCATTTTTTTTCAAGTCAGCCGCCATTAAAAAGGAAATGGATCAGATGGACTTTGTCTAAAGCCAGTCAGATTGTCATACTGGGCGAGTCCTTAAGGGACATGTTTGATTTTATCGGGGATTCGCAGAACAGGATCGTTGTCGTGCCAAACGGGCTTCCTATCAAAAAAGAACGGTTGCCTGTTCATCCCAAGCAGCTTCCGGAACAGGGTAAGCCTTTCAGGATTCTTTATCTTTCTAATTTGATTGAAACCAAGGGTTATTTGGATGTCCTGGCCGCTGTCCGATTGCTCAAGGAGAAAAGCGTTGATGTCCAATGCCATTTTTGCGGGCAGTTCATGATCAGCAGTGATTCCACCCGGTATGCTTCTCCGGCTGAAGCAGAACAGGATTTTATCAGAAGGATCAAGGAATATGGTCTGGAAAAGGAGGTCAAATGGACGGGACCTGTCGATGATGAAGAAAAAGAAAAGGAGTTGAATGAAGGCCATTTTTTTATTCTGCCGACGAATTATATCAATGAAGGCCAGCCTCTGGCTATCATCGAGGCCCTGGCCTATGGCTGTGTCGTGATCAGCACGAATTATAGAGCCATTGGTGATATGCTGGTGCATAGCAGCTCAGGCGTGTTCGTCCGGTATGGGTCCCCTTTGGATATTGCTGAAGCTGTCATGCGCTTTACTGAAGCCCGTTCTTTATATAAGGAAATGAGTCAAAATGCCATGGAACATTATCGCAGTCATTTCACCAGGGAAGCCCATCTGGACGCCATGTTACAGGTCATCACAGGAACTGGCTTCAGAAAAGAGGGATAGAGGAGAGGTTTGATGAATGCCTCCAGAAAAATAGTTTTTTTAAGCCGGCTCATGCCTTTTTACCGGATTCCGGTCATGCAGGAATTGGATGTCAGATTGAACGGCTCTGCGGTGCTGGTTTATTCAGGAACGCCTATTCCTGGAGAGAAAGTCAATGAAATTCCTGATGTGGAAGGTGTTGAGACGAGGAAGTTGCCGTTTCGGTCCATTCCTTTTCCAGGGAAATATTCCGTCGGTTATTTGAAAGGCCTGACCTCTCTGCTTGATGAAATCCAGCCAGCCGTGATTGTAACAGAGGGGGAAAGTAATTTTATCAATAATCTTCTGGTCTACCTTTATTGCAGGCGGCATCAAATTCCGTATCTATGGTGGAGCTGCGGCCGTGTTCGTCACATTCCGGTCAGTTTTCTGAGGAAGATCGCTTATCCTGTATTGCATTTTGTCTTAAATAGAGCTTCTGCTGTGATTGGCTACAGCCGGTATGCCTGCCGGTATTATCAGAGGGAATATGGAATCCGCCCTGAAAGAACGTTTTTTTCCCCTAATTCCTTGTTGAAAAGTGAGATGGAAAAAGATTTTACCCTATATCAATCCCGGAGAAAAGAATTCAGGGGAAAGTTGGGAATCCGGGAGGATGCGCCGGTGATCCTTTATGTGGGCGCTGTGGTCAGGGAGAAACGTCCGGATTTGTTTCTGGAAATTTTTAGATCATTGAAAAAGAGGTTTCCCGGTCTGCATGGTATAATAGTAGGGGATGGAAATTTTTTGCCTGAAATAAGGAGGCGGGGAGACACGCTGAAAGACATGCATATAACCGGAAAGGCTGTCACGGAAGCCTTGGGCTATTTTATTGCCTCTGATGTGTATGTGATGCCCGGGCTGGGCGGGCTCGGGCTTCAGCAGGCCATGTTTTGTAAAAAGCCGGTAGTCTGCAGCGTGGCGGACGGCACGGAGCTGGATCTGGTTGAAGACGGGGAAAACGGATATTTTCTTGAATGGGACGCTCCTTTGGAAACCTGGGAGGACAAATGTTCGAGTATTTTGAGTGATCCTGAACTGCATGCCAGGATGGGAAAAAAATCCAGGGATATTATCGAGCATGAATTCAATTCCGATATCATGCTGGACAATATCATACGGGCCATTCAATATTCAACGGCTGAGAGATGAAGATATTTGAAATGTAGGAAAAATGATGTCTTTGGCGCATCAATACC
>JAFGBW010000090.1 GCA_016932965.1 Candidatus Auribacterota bacterium | reverse complement strand
CCGAAAACCTGGTGCCGCTACCCCATCCTTTCCGGCCGGTTTGAAATCGAAATGAAAGAGCTGGATAAAGTCATGAAATCTTTTAAAAAGCGTTAATATTTGCGGGAAAAAGATGATCGCTTTGTTATTTGAAGAATATGAAGATAAATTTATTAGGAACCACGAAAAGCACGAAACACACGAATAAAAAATCAGGTGTCATGCTGACACCTTATTCAAGGCTGTCTTGAGATTCTTCAGGCCTTTAGGCATACTGACAAACTCCGTGTCCTTTGTGGTGAAATAAATCCGGATAACCAGTCACTCCAACCGACCGCGTATACCGTGGCGGCTGAGTTTAATGATACCGGATCAGTTTTATGACCGGGATAGAACCCAGTTTGCGAAGCTTTCGAAACTCCGGTCATAGGTTTTTTCCAGGTGCGGGGGAAAGAAGCATCCCGGAAGCTCGCGGCTGGAGAGATGATACTGGATGCATTCACAGCAGACCCCTTTGCGGCTGCATCCCGGATAACTGCAAGTGCATTTTCTGACATTCGCTGTTTTTTTACATTCCATGACCTGTCTCCTTATATGGATGGAATCATTACTGACCGGTTTATTTTAGGCCGGTAATGACAACCGCCGGAAAATGTTTGGCCGTTTTTAATATTTTTTTCTATTGTCCGATGAAATAATTTCGTGATGAGATTTATTAACTACTGCTTTATAAAACTCAAGAGTATTTTAGTCCTTTTCAAGGCGGATTGCCGCGCTTCACCGTTCGGATTTCATGCAATATTCCGGTTAACCGGTCAAAACCCTGAGATGGAAATTTGTCCAAAGGCCAAAATATCAACCCGTCTTTTCCTGCCGGAGGAGGGGCATATGGATTTCCTCGAAGCGGTTCATTTTTTTCAGATAAAATTCTTCCGTGTTGATGCTTAAGAAAATACCCGGATGATTTAATTCCGGATCTTTTCTGATATCAATCCGGCAAACTTATTCAGCCCACTTAAGCAGGAGAATTTTCAAGAAGAATTGAGAACAGAGAAGTTAGTCTGATCATGAAAACATTTTCAGGAAAACAGGCACGGAACTCAAAGATCTTCATTTTCAGAAGATTGCTCAAGCAAAGCAATGACAAGGGGTTTAGTTTCAGGAATGTTTTTAGTCACAATATTCCAGATGATGGAAATATCAATTCCGAAGTATTCGTGAGCGATATAATTTCTCAGGCTGATCATTTTTTTCCAGGGAATAAGGGGGTATTTTGCTTTGATATCTTCCGGCAAATTTTTTGAGGCTTCACCAATGATTTGAAAATTTCTGACGACCGCGTCAATAATCATGTCATTGTTTTTAAACGATTCAAAGGTAAGACCGGAGGTGTAGTCTCCAATTTTATTCATGGAAACCACAATATCGGAAATGAACATTTGATTGTTTCTGATCATGCGTAAACAACCTCATGAAGGATGGATTCCTGCAATTGTGGTTTAATGGCATTACGGGTGACAAGATCAACCTTCGTGCCTAAAAGGTCTTCCAAATAGTCCTGAAGGTCGAAGAAATCCCATCCGGGTGGGGAATCAAATTCGACAAGCACATCCACATCACTTGCGGATGTTTGTTCCTGTCTGGAATAGGAGCCAAAAACACCGATGGAGTTGACCTTAAACTTTTCCCTAAGAAAAGGTTTCTGTGATTTTAAAATATTTTCTATGTCTGATAGAGTTTTCATAAAAATTATTTTTTAAGGCTTTAATTAACATTTTTGATGGGATTTTTAAAGAAATTTTAAATGCTTCACAACCACCACCGCAGAAGTCAGTTCCACCAGGGAATTCCCAATGTATGAGGGGCGGAATTGGAATAAATTACACGCCCGGAGTTGGTACCCCCGGCTTGAATAAGTTATTTGTGGATTTCCTTGAAGTGATTTATTTTCTTCAGATAGAATTCTTCTGTATGGATATTCTGATAGATGTCTAATAATCCTTGTTGAAGTTCTTCTTTGGATAATTTCGGGGGGATGAAGTTCACATCAAAAAAAGTGTAATTGTCCCAACTCGAGGGAAGCAGGCGGTTTTGGTTATTAAAAATAAATACGTGGAATGTCGAATGGGAAAGAGATATAATTTTAGAAGTGAAACGTAAATGCGTTTATTAACCAATTAAATATTTAGCAGGAAACATTAATGCCTACGATTATATTTTTAAACGGATGGCGGCTTTTCTTTTATGCCAACGAAAAAGGGGAGCCGATGCACATACATGGAAAAAGGGGAAATTCTGAATGTAAATACTGGATTGATGAGGAAAATTTTGAACTGTTTGAAGCGTTCAGTTATAATATGACGCCAAATGACAAGCGACAGGTGAAAAAGATCATTTTCATGAATTTTGATTATATTGTTTTGGAGTGGAAAAAATACAAGGAATCCTTGAGATGAAGAAATATCATAAAATAGAGGACGTGCAGGTAGACGAAAAAAGAATAATTTTAAAAGTGGACGGAAAGAAATATGTATTTGAATTATCCAAGGTGTCGGGCAGGCTGGCTGCCGCGACGTTGGCTCAGCGGCTGCATTTTGAAGTAAGCGCATCAGGCTATGGTATACACTGGCCGGAAATAGACGAGGATCTATCCATAGACGGCCTCCTTGGGGTAGTGCACACAACACCTATGCAAAAAGCAACGGTATGACCCGGGGTTGGAATAGAGTTCAGGAAGCATCAAATAAACGTCTCATAATGGAATTAGCATAAATTCTGTCATTCTGATCGAGCTTGCGGCTGAAGAATCTGGATTCTTCGTTTCTCTCAGAATGACTCTTTGGTGCTGGATGTTTATTAATCCCCCTCCTCCTGCCGGAGGAGGGACTTATGGATTTCCTTGAAGTGGTTCATTTTTTTCAGATCGAATTCTTCGGTGTTGATGCTTTGGTAAATATCCAATAATTCCTGTTCTAGCTCTTCTTTGGATAATTTCGGGTGGATGAAGTTCACATCAAAAAAAGTGTAATTTTTCAGTCTGTGTTATCGGAAGATTTCCAGAAAAACATGGAAATTCGGGGAAAAAAAGTATAAGGATATATCTATATCAGTTGGAATGGCTTATCCTGTTATATACTGGTTATATTATCAGCAGGGGATCATGAAACTCGGACCAAACGTTATCATTTCAAAAGACAAATTGTTGAAGTATTTATTAGTGCCCAGAAGAGAGGATGATAAATCGGAATTTTTAAAATCAAGGGGCTATACTCTGGCTAATTGGATGCAATTGGAGAAAGATATGCGGATAGCAGCGGAAATATATGAAGCGAAAGAGACGAAAGTAACACCCTATGGTAAAGTATATGAAGTTAAAGCCAAATGGAGAACCCCAAACACCAAAGAAATTTCAGTGGTCATGGTCTGGATAAAAGAAGAAACCGGGGGAATTAAATTTATAACATTGTATCCGGAGAAGGAGAAAAGATAATGGGAATAGAGTTGTATCAACGTGCGGTATTGACGCAGGATATTGAAACAGAAGGTTTGAAGGAAGGGGATGTTGTGACCGTTATAGAGAAACTTGCGCCGACAAAAGAAAGCGGGAACAAACCGGGATTCGCTATTGAAGCATTCAATGCATTGGGTGAAACAAAGGCCGTGGCGTTTGTTCCTGAGTCAGCGATAAGGCCGCTCAGTTCTGATGAGATACTTCATATTCGTAAATTGGCCTTGGCTGTGTAAATTTTTGAAATTGAATTTGTATCTCTTTCAAGAAATGGCTGGAATCGCGGTCAAAGAGCAGGCATTAAACCGATCCCTCCTCCTGCCGGAGGAGGGACTTATGGATTTCCTTGAAGTGGTTCAT
>JAFGBW010000089.1 GCA_016932965.1 Candidatus Auribacterota bacterium | reverse complement strand
TTCACCCACCTTATGAATCTTCTTGGTGTAATACAAGATTCGTTCCGTGGTCGTGGTCTTACCCGCGTCAATATGCGCGGAAATACCGATATTTCTTATGTCTGTCAGATGTTGAAGCATCAGTCACTACTCTATTGATTGTTGACGGGCATTTGTCCATTCTGTAATCGTGTTTAAATACCTTTTCTTATAAAATTATCAAAGCACAAAACATGCTAAAAACCGGTCAAATACCAAAGGGTGTACCGGTGGCTTCAAATGTGAACCGCTTCATCGGGGTTTATTTTAATAAACTGTGAAATATTTACATTTTTTTATTTTTCACCACTCCACACGGAAAGCACGGAGTTCGTCATCATGCCTTAAAGGCATGATGAATCTCAGATGACAAATTTCAAATCTCAACTTACAGGCGTTTCGCCTGTTTCCTCCGTGTGGAGTGGTGAAATTATTTCTTTTTTAAAATTTCCGGAATTATCAAACTTTTCTAGTCCAAATCCTGTGGCGGTGGTTTACCGGATTAATTAAACAAAACTGACCGGCAGGGAGAGGGCCTGATGGAGCAACGTCATGTATTCATGGTCCGGAATGGTCTCAACATAGAACTGGGCGATATGCGGATTGATGAACTGAGTATCTAAAAGCGCCATGCCTTTTCCCCTCATGCGAAGGACCAGTTCGCATAGTGCGATCTTGGAGGCATTGTTTTGAAGGTGAAACATGCTTTCCCCGAAAAAGGCCCCGGCTATGGATACACCATACAGCCCGCCTGCAAGAGTGTCATTCATGTAAATTTCCAGAGAATGGGCATATCCCAACTGATGGAGCCTTGTATAAATGGGCACCATTTTTTCAGTGATCCAGGTATCTCCATGAAGCTTCATGCAGTATCGCATCACCTTTTCAAAACAGGTGTTGATCCTTACTTCATGAGTTTTTTTCCTGATCAATCTGGATAAAGATTTTGAAATATGAAAGCCATCCAACGGTATAACGGCCCTGGGGTCAGGACGATACCACCGTATTTCGCCGGAGTCTCCGCATCCCATGGGAAAATACCCATGACAATAGGCGTTCAATAAAAATTCTTCAGTAAAGGGCGCATCCTGTCTGGAAGAGTGTGTGGACATCAGATCTCTCCTTTAGAGAGCATGACATAGGCCTCACCGCCATCGGGCAGACAGGCTTTCTTTCTGATCTTGATTCTGACACCTTTTATCAGAGGCCAGCGTTTATAAAGAACTGAAATGGCCTCAGCTGCAAAAAGTTCGATCAACCTGTACTTTCTTGTCCTGGCAAGGAATTTAAGCTTTTTCGCAACCAGCATGTAATCAAGAGTGTCTTCAAGAGTATCTGTCTTAATAACCTTGTCAAAAGGAAAACGCACTTCCACATCAATGAGGAGTTGCTGTTCCCTGAGCCGTTCCTCAGGCAAATCCCCTATGATGCATGAAATGGGGTAGTCCTTTAATCCTATTATTCCGTTCATGGAATCATTTTGACGCTGCATGAACTTTTGTATACACTATTTAAAATAGTCATGTCTTGTTAAAAAATAAGAATTAAAAGTTGAGAGTTGAAAATTATAAATTAGAAGTAAGAAGAAGGAACCATAATACCCGAAAAAAAGGCCAGCATAGGATGCGCATATTCGCATTATCAAATAATCATTCTTTTTTCTTTTTAATTCTTAATTCTCCATTCTCAATTCTTAATTTTTTTCATAACTTAACGTTACAACAAGTTATCCTTAACCATTACTGTCACTAACATACCGCCACATTTATTAAACCCAATCCATGCCAGGAAAACTAAAAATATTGATCGTGGACGATTCCCCAACCAGCAGGGAGGTCACCACAGCCACAGTGAAAATGTTCGGCCATGAGGTGATGACCGCCAGTCATGGTCAGGAAGCCCTGCAGCTTCTGTATTCCGAACAAATTGATGTGGTCATCTCGGACATACTGATGCCGGTTTTTGACGGTTTTGCGCTTTGTCTGGAAATGAAAAAAGACGTGCGGCTGAAAAACATCCCCCTGATATTTTTGAGCGAAACATACAAGAACACCAAAGACAAGGAATTCGGATTATTTATCGGGGCCGAGGAATACCTCTTGAAACCGCTCCGGCCAAAAGTCCTCATGAACACCCTTGCCCGCATTTTTTCCCACGGAGGCCTGGTCAAGGACAACACCCCATTATTCAGCCATGATGTTCAAAAAGAACTGAAGGAATATTCCACGTCCGTTTATAAAACATACAATTCTCTTCTGATCCACAAACTGGAAGAACAGGTAACTAAACGCGAGGCCAGCGACCAGAAACTGCATACGCTGCTCGGGCTTTCCTCCCTGGCCAATGAATCCATGGATGATACGGAATATTTCGAAAAAACCCTGTCCCTCATTGCGAATTACTGCAATTCCAAAAGCGGCGGCATCTACCTCATCGGTCCCAACGGATTCGACATGAGCCTTGTTGTTTACCAGAACCTTCCGGATTTTTACCTGGAAACCCTCTCTGAGATCGAGGTGGGCTTTTCTTTTGCCGGGAAGGCAGCCTCGGAAGGAAAACTGCAGGTGTTCGAAGTCGACCAGATCCAATCCATCACCCTGCGGAGCATCTTTGAAAAAAACGGCATTCAGATCATTCTAACTTTTCCGATTGCTTCACAGCATGGAATTTTAGGCTCGGTTCTCCTTCTTTTTGAGGATAAAACCTTTGTCTCGGAAAGACAAAGCGAGCTGCTGATCTCCTTTGGCAGGCAGCTTGGAATCCGCATCACGCATCAAAAGATCGCTGACCTGATTCACACAAGCCGGGAAAAACTCAAGGCCATCTTTGACGGCATCTCGGACCACATCTACGTCATTGATACAGATTACCGCATCACCAGCATCAATAAACCCTTTGCCAGGACCCTCAACCAGTCTCCCAGCAAAATCGTGGGGCATAAATGTTATGAGATCATCTGGGGCAGAATGTCCGCCTGTGAGGACTGTCCGGTAAAAATCGAGGACAAAGACCATGCCATCCGGCATTACACCCTGCCGGACCAGCAGTTAAGGATCACGGAACTGCGCGCTTTTCCGATTAAATCTGAAGATACGGTCAAAGAACATATTCTTTACGAAAAAGACATCACGTCTCTGGTGACCCTGGAAAAGAAGAGTTCTTAATTTGAACAGATCTGCCTCCATGAGAGGACAGCTATTTAACCAAGCCCTAAAATTTAACCAAGCCCTAAAATTTCCCTTGATACTGTTTGTTGATAATTTTTCAAATCATCCGGATGCAATTCTCCAAATCTCCTGACAACCATTTCTCTTTTTATGGTTTGAATAACACCGGAAATAACAGACGGATAGAGCAGATTCGCTTCTTTCCAATGACGGATATGGATTTCCCCTTTCAATTTTCGATGAATATTGCTCGTGATGCCGGCAATAATTATTTCCTGTCTGCTTTTATTATAGCTTTCACAGCTGATAACCGCAGCAGGGCGCTGTTTCTTTCCTGTTTGTTCCGAAAAAACAAAACCAACCAGAACGACATCCCCGATTTTATAATGCGTCATAGGCAGCGTCCTTGTCATTCTTCCACAATTCACTTAAAGCAGGGCTGATCTGACTGGCTAACAGAACCAATTCCTGTGAGTCCTTTTCCTGTCTCAAACGTTCATGAATGCTTTTGACAACGAATTCACGGATTGTTTCTCCATTCAAGGCGGAAAAAATTTTTAACTCCCGGTGCTCTTTTGGAAGTATATCTATGCTCAAACGTTCTTTTTTAATAGGAGTGGCATGCATATAAAAACCCTATTTTTGATTTATTAACCTTATTTCATTAAATCATGAAATACTGAATTGTACAAGATATTTGTTAGACAGCCTCAAAAAACGGGGGAAGTTGAGAGGAATTTCAGACGAACGTAAAAACACAAACAAAATGAGCCACTCAAAAAAAAGCCGGAAGGATTTCTCCTTCCGGCTTTTGGGTTTGGGAAATGCCCGCAGGCATTTCCACAGTAATTTGTGTAATGGTTTAAGCAGCCACTCCGAAGACAGCAGCCACAGACATGGCATCGAACAAGGCCTGTAACTGAGGAGCCACTTTTGGCAGATTACCTTCCTGCAAGCCAGCCAGGATGGTGGTCACATCCTGCGTCTCAAACAGGTTCGTATCCGCGATGAATTGAGCCGCCTCAGCATTGCCTACGATTGCTTTCTGGGCAAAACCAATCAACGCTGTATCCATGGTCCAATGATCAATAGAAAAGTAGGTCCTGTCTGCAACATTGGTTTTTCCCTTGTCTTTGGCCATCAAAATCTTCTGAGCCTGTGATCCGGAGGTCAGGAACACCTTGACCGGTCCTTTTTTCGCTAATATATCCTTTGCTGCTTCAATAACTTTGTTGGAAATCAATATGACCGTATTGGTCGCATTGGCCGCCATGGCAGCTTCCAGGCCATCATCAATACTATCGATATTATCCACCTTCACGACATTAAAATATCTTTTTAATGCCTGCTCTGCGAGCGCGGTATCGTTAACCGCCCGCACAATGGACTTTTTGGCCAGCAATTCCTTGCTGATTCCAAAAGGAGCACCAGGAGTCGCGGAGACGTATCTTTCCACTTCAGCCTCGTCTGTCAGAAGCTTATAATCAGAAGCATCTTCACGAATAACGGTCACATCACTATTGAAAGCATCGAGAATGTTCTGCACTATCGCCTTCTGAGTCTGAGTGAATACGCTTTCAACATAGTTATTGCCGCCGCGAATCAGGGCCAGCAACGCGGCATTCCTGAATGCCGTAAACAGCGCTTCCTGTCCTGCTCTGGCTGTCTCTGCCTTCAGCGTCCTGTCTGCAGGCAGAGCCTGCAGCACTTCATTACCCATAACGGCCTGCAGCACCATTTGCGCCAATGAATCAAATGCCGGAGTCCCCTTGAACTCGGCTTTCTGCCTTATCCCATTGAGTAGTTCCATCGCTTCCAATAGGACATGGTGCACATTGGGCAGCGATTTCAAGGCTTCAATATTGCTGTCGCTGACCGCCTTGGGAGTGAGGGCGGCTAATCCAGCTTGAATGGCTGCCACATCAGCTTCCGTTGCCTGTCCGGCTAACAATCTACCCACTGCATCAACTTGTCCTGTCAACAGCCTGAGTTCCGCTATCGCTTCTGACGTCTCGGACAACCCTAAGGTTGAACCGATATTAGCGGTAACAGGCACCCCGAGTGCCGCCATCTGTCCGGCCAGTAAAACCTGGGCCCGAGTCATGGTCAAAACCAAAGTCAGTTTTCCATCGATGACTTCCCAACGTCTGATAGAAGGATTAACGGTATTATTGATATTATAATACAAAGCGTCATAAGCCGGATCATTACCAAGCCCATCTGTCACCTCAAGCCTCATGGGAACTGCAGCAAATTCAGGAGAAACACCAGCCTGAATAGCCGCCAAGCCTGCCTGATATTCCGGAACCTGGGAAGCATCCGAAGCTTTGACAGCGGCTTTAACATTGTCCATATCTGCCTGTCCGACTGCCGCTACTGTTTCGGTTTCAGCCCGTCTTAAAATATCAGCCGTCAATTTAAGAGTTTCGCTTTTCCTAGGAGGGGTAACAGGTTCAGTACCAGGCGGAGTTGGTGTCGACAACGGTGGAGTTGCCCTCGTATACAACGTCGCATAATCCAGACCATTGGCCTTTAACAGCTTCGTGGCTTCGGTTTCCTCACCTGTGGAATTCTGCAGCCAGTAGTTCGGCGCATCTGGATTCGTGATCCTCGGGGTCACGATCATGTGGGAAATCGCCTTGGCTTTCAATGCCTTGGTGATACCTTCTGTATGGAATCCGCCTGCAACCAGCACAACTGTTTTAAAACCCTTTTCATCCATCATGGCCAGGGTCTTTTCAATCATGATTTCGTCTCTTTTCAGGGCCAGTTCGTAAAACTTCTCATTTGCCGAAAGCTTTTTGTCCACCTGGGCCAGGGAATCCTGCAGGTCCACAGCCAAATTCAGCGTCTTGGCCTGGTCCTTTAAAAACGCGATCATCTTTGCCGCGGACACTTCAGCCTTGTTGTCCTTGTAATAAGCCAGGTCCGTAACCGTCATCTGCAGGCCGATCATCTTGTTCAGAATGTCCAGGTTGGTGGAATATTTGTCAAAATTGATCTGAGCATCGCTTTTAAACAGCTTGGATTTGATTTCCTTTTCCAGATTTTTCAGTTCGGCAAACAAGGCGTCGTCATTGATCCCGGCATAAAGATTGACCAGTTGAGCATATTTCTGCACGTTGCCGTATTTCGTCATGTCTGCTTTCGCTGTTTCAGCCTTTTTCAAAAGCGCATTGTAATAATCAGAGGCGCTCAGTTTGCCCAGACGGTAATTCAAGGATTCTGTCACGATTTCATCCGCGACTTTCTTGTCCGCTTTGGCCTGAATTTCATCTGTCAGATCCAGTCTTTCACGGTCAATTTTCGCGAAATCAATGGAATCTTCCAAAGTGATGCTTTCAGCAACCTTGTTGAAATTATTGTAATTCGCCCATTTCACGCCGGCCTTGTCAGCCTCTGTCTGCAATGTCTTGGAAAATGCCGTCAGGGTGATCCTGTCTGCATTGAAATCATCCACAGCCTGGAGGAAATTGCGGGACGCTTCATCAAACAGTTTCAGTTTAATGGCTTCCATCACCCCTTTTATTTTCTCTGTGATGGCCATTGAGTCTTTCTTGTTACTGCAGGCTTCCTTCATGACTTTGCCGTTTTCACGATAAAGAGCATAATCTTCTGCACCGTAAATAGGCATGTCCGGATTGTCAAAAATGACCGCACGGTCGGCACCGTGAATCAGGCCGTATTTTGTCAGCCAGTCACCAAGAAGGGTCTTATCTTCAGCGCTGAAATCCTTGAAGATTTCCTTGGTCTCGTATTCCAGCCAGCCGCCTTCATCCATGATGGCATCAACCTTTTTTCCCTGGTCCTCAAGGCTTTTGATGATAGCCTGGATGTTCTCCTGGGATTCCACGTTGCCGTGCGCATCCTGAATGTGGATGACGGTTTTGTCTGAACTGCCCTTGAATGTGTCTTTTGCCTTGCCGTAAATCTGAGGAATATTGGCACTCAGCGCATCCCCCTTGCCGGCGGCAAAAACTTTGCCGGATACCATGAATAAAAATACGAGCGCCAGCAACGCTCCCTTGTTGATGAACTTTCTTGTTCGCATTGTTTCCTCCTTATTTTCCTTATCAATTAAAAACACATTATTTGCCTTTCTTAATGACCACCGATGACTTTACCACCTGACAGGGGGGGTGTCAAGGGTACCTGTAATATTTTTTTATAAAATTTAAATGAAATAAAAATAACGTTAGCGAAACCTTCATACCGTAAAAATTTTCTGCCTTGTCTTGAGAACCTGTCTCAAACAGGAACGGCAATCCTGCCTCTTAAAAATTGAGATTGCTTTTGCCATTATACTTCTCCCGATGACACTTTCGCTATGTTTTTCTTCTTTGACTTTGTCTGCTCAATTCTGAATTCTTAATTCTACACTAATGCCTCGTGTTCAACTCATGGTCCTATTTTTTCCCGGACTGTAGCGGTATCAAATATATTGCCCAATATCCGGGCTTATTATAAAATCCCTTTGAATTTTCTTCACCAATCCTCAAAGAAAGCATGATCCATGGAGAAAGAAACCATTTTAGTAACCTCGGCACTGCCATACGCCAATGGCCCCATTCATTTCGGGCATATCGCCGGGGCATACCTGCCGGCGGATGTCTTTGTCCGGTACCACCGCCTGAAAAAAAATGATATCGTCTATATCTGCGGAACCGATGAATACGGCGTGGCCATCACCATAGGAGCTGAAAAAGCAGGAAGGTCCCCCAGGGAACACACGGACATCTATCACAAAGTCATCAAAGACATATTTAAAAAATTCAACATCCAATTCGATCATTTTTCCAGGACCACCACGGAACTTCATCGGGAGCTTTCCCAAAAATTCTTCACCGAGCTTCATACAAACCGCTTCATCGAAGACAAAATGATTGAACAGCATTTTTGTCCTAAATGCAGACGTTTTCTGGCGGACCGGTTCATCGAAGGCACGTGCTATCTCTGCGGGCAGAAGGAGGCGCGCGGGGACGAATGCCCCGGCTGCGGGGCCTGGCTCGATCCATTGAAATTGAAAGACGTCAAATGCAAGGTCTGCGGCACTACTCCCCTTATTCAATCCACCCGCCACTGGTTCCTGAAACTCGGGGAATTCAAAGACCGCCTGAAGGAATGGATCGACCGACACCCTTACTGGAAACCAAATGTGGTCAACACGGCAAAAAAACAGCTCGAAGAACTCACCTCCCGCCCTATTACAAGAGACCTCTCCTGGGGCATTCCGGTACCACTCCCTGAAGCCAAAGACAAGGTGCTCTATGTCTGGTTTGACGCGCCCATCGGATACATGGACGCCACCATGGAATGGGCGCAACAAACAGGGCAGCCGGACAAATGGAAACACTATTGGCAGAACCCAAAATGCCGGATCGTCAATTTCATCGGCAAGGACAATATCCCCTTCCATCTTCTGGTCTGGCCTGCCATGATCATGGGACAAACCACTCCCTACACGCTGGCGGAAAACATCCCGGCCAATGAATTTTACAACCTCGAAGGAAGGCAGTTTTCCAAATCCGAAGGGTGGTATGTGGAACTGGATGATTTCTTTAAAAAATATTCAAGTGATCAAATCCGGTACGCGATCGCGGCGAACGCTCCTGAAACCAAGGACAGCGATTTCAACTGGAGGGACTTTCAAAAATTCAACAACGCGGACCTGGCGAATGTGCTGGGAAACCTCGTGCACAGAACCCTGACTTTCACCCTTAAAAATTTCGGGGGAAAAATCCCCCCCTTCAGGGGAAATAACGAAAAAATACAAACGCTTCTTCAGGAGATCGACCGGCGTCAAAATGCGATCGCGGAACTCTATCAGACTTATCAGCTGAGAAAAGCCTCCTATGAAGTCATCGACATGGCCAGGCTCGGCAACCGCTTTTTTGACGAATCCGAACCCTGGAACCAGATTAAAAAAGATAAAACCCTTTGCGGAGAGATGATCTTCGGCATCTTCCGCCTGCTGGAAAAACTGTCCGTCTGCCTATGGCCCATTCTACCATCTACCGCTGAAGCCATTTTTGAACAAATCGGAATCAAAACACCGCTGAAGGAAACCGGATGGGATTTTTCCAGCCTGATTCCGTCAGACGGGTCCCAAAGCATAGGCGAACCCCGGATTCTTTTCGGGAAAATCGAGGACGAGGAAATTGAAAAAGAAATCCGCAAATTGAAAGACAGTCTCACTTTAAAAAACGCTCCCGCCACAGCGTATGATCCCCTGAAGGAGGGCATCTCCTACGAGGATTTTTCCAGAATGGATATACGGGTCGGGCAAATTCTGGAGGCATCTCCCATTAAAAAATCAGATAAACTACTTCAATTAAAAATCGATCTGGGTGTTGAAAAACGGCAGATCGTGGCCGGGATAGCCCAGCATTACAAGGCAGATGAACTCCCCGGGAAAAAAGTGGCTATTCTGGTCAATCTGGCCCCGAGAAAACTCATGGGGATCGAATCCTCCGGGATGGTTCTGGCCGCATCTTTTTCAGGACAATTGCGGCTTTTAGACCCCGGAGACCTGCCTCCTGGAGCCACTATCCGATGAAAACTCCTACAAACAAAAGAAGATATTTCCGGATCGAAAATCCGGCCCTTGTCACGATCACTGAATGGGACCCTTACCTGGAACTGAAACTGAAAAAAAGCAGAATCCGGTCCCACGCAGGTTCGCTTAAAAACATTTCCGCATGCGGCGTTCTCATCGAGACCCCTCATTTTTACCCGCCGGACACCGTCGTCAAACTTGAAATACAGATCCCCTGGAAAACCGTGTCGTTTGTGTCTTTGTTCGACCGTGAACAGCACGAAAAAGAAACCGGCCTGTCTGCCGTGGCGAAAGTGGTCCGCACGGAAAAAATATCCCCTGACCGCTACGAAATAGGCCTGGAATTTTTAGGGATGGATTCCGCGACGGTCGAACATATCTCCGATTATCTCCTCAAACAATTTCACCGGATCAGAAAAGAAAGAAAACCATGACGGCGTCAGAAAAGGAAATCAGCCTCGTCACTTTCATGCTGGGAAAAGAAACCTTTGGTGTGCCCATCCATCAGATCAAGGAAATCATCCGGGTCCGTGAAATCATCCGCGTTCCCAATACGCCCCCCTTCATGGAGGGCATCATCAATCTCCGCGGACTGGTTGTCTGTGTGATGGACTTGAGGAAACGTTTTCACATCGAGCAGCCTGAAGTCTCCCGTTTCAACCGCATCCTGATCGTTGAAATAAAGGACAGAACGGTTGGGATGATGGTTGATAAAGCGTCCGAAGTGGTGCATCTGCAGGAAACTTCCATAGAACCTCTGCCTCCGGAAATGAAAAGCATGGACACCCGTTTCATGAAAGGGGTCGGGAAAACATCCGAACGCTTCATCCTGATCCTGGATGTGGAAAAAATGTTCTCCACCGAAGAACTCCTCAAACTAGAGGATAAAGTTTTTACCTAGTCCTTCTTTCTGAAAGGGAAATAGTATCGCGGGAAGACCTTTTATTCTATAAAAGGTCTTCCCGAACCCTTTCCAAAACACTTTTAAAAAACGGCTTTCCGGGAACCAATTGTTCCCGGAAAGCCGTATACACAGTATGAATAAATGAAAAAAATACCTCTTCTTCACAAAAATACAATTGACCATGTCAGACAAAAATCCTTTTGATTTTATTGGCGATGAATTCCGCAGGGCCGGTATCATCCATCTTTTAATAGGCGGGTATGCCGTTAATTATTATAAAGTGACCCGCCAGACTGCGGATATTGATTTTCTTATTGCTACAAAAGATCTGTCAAAAATAGAAATGATCCTGAAAAAATTCGGGTATCAAAAAAAATCTGCCGATACGCTTTTCGCAAGGTTTCAATCCGATAAGTATTTGATGGATCTGGATTTTTTGTTTGTTGATGAAGAAACTTTAGAAGGGCTTATTAAAGAAGGAGCACAGATAAACATTGCAGGCAATAAATATATTCTTCCTTCATTGACTCATTTGATTGCTCTAAAACTTCATGCAATTAAATCCAATCCTGAAAGGGAATACAGGGATTTACCAGATATCATTAATCTGGTAAAAAAAAATCATCTTGATAGTTCAACCGCCCCCTTCAGGGAATTATGCCTGAAATACGGTACGAAGCAAATCTATGAAAAAATTAAAACTGCCAGTCGTTAAAAAAAACCTGCCTCGGTCAAAAAGCCTGTCCATGGAAGATTACCTGGAATTTGTCCAGATGAACCTGGAACATCTTGATCTGAATGAATCCAGAAAATCAAAAGATAAATTGTATATCCGCATCCCTTTCCGATTGAAATAAAAAATGGTGGGACAAGAACTGACGATTTATTAAATAGGAGACGTTTTTTTCTCTTGCCCTGTGACTGACTTTAAGCTATTAGATACCGCTTTATTATTTAAGAATCCCTGATGGAGGAAATCAATCAATGAAACCGGATATTCATCCTGCCTATAAAGAATGCACCGTGCGCTGCGCCTGCGGGGAGAGTTTTCAAACCCGCTCAACCAAGGCTGAAATCCAGGTGGGCATCTGTTCCAAATGCCATCCCTTTTTCACCGGACAGCAAAAATTCGTCGATGCTGCCGGCCGCGTAGAACGCTTCAACAAGCGCTATCAGAAGTAAATCCTGTCCGGCGCCGCCATGTTCGGTGATTTCCAGAAGATCCTTTCTCGGAAGGAAGAGCTTGAAAAAGCGCTGAGTGAAAATGCCTGGAAAACACGGGAAGAATTCATCAAACTGACCCGCGAATACGCCCATGTGACGGAACTGACCAGGCTTAAAAAAGAATACGATTCAGCCTCCAAGGCGCTCTCGGACAATCAGCTTCTTTTCTCCGAAACCGAAGACGATCCTGAAATGCATCTCATGGTGGAGGAGGAAATCCATAAACTGCAGCAGTCGCTTCCCATTTTGGAAAAAAAACTGATGCGGAAACTGCTTCCTCCCGACGAAAACGAAGGGCGCCCCGTTATTGTGGAAATCCGGGCCGGTACAGGCGGAGAGGAAGCCTCCCTTTTTGCAGGCGAATTGTTCCGGATGTACCAGAAATTCAGCGAGTCAACCGGACTTGGTTTCGAACTTTTGAGCGCTTCCCCTTCAGATCTCGGCGGTTTCAAGGAAGTCATCTTCTCCATCAAGGGGGATCAGGCCTGGGAGCAATTCAAATATGAATCCGGCACGCACCGCGTTCAGCGCGTCCCGGTAACAGAAGGCTCCGGACGGATCCACACTTCCGCGGTCACCGTAGCCATCATGGCCGAACCTGAGGAAGTGGACGTGGTCATCAATCCCAAGGATCTCCGGATCGACATCTTCCGCTCTTCGGGTCCGGGCGGACAATCCGTTAACACCACGGATTCAGCAGTCCGGGTAACTCATCTGCCCACCGGGCTCATGGTCGCCAGCCAGGAAGAAAAATCCCAATTGAAAAACAAACAAAAGGCCATGAGAATCCTGAGGGCCAGACTCCTGGAAAAAATGCAGCAGGACGAACATAAAAAACGTTCCCAGCAAAGAAAATCCCAGGTCGGGACCGGAGACCGTTCCGAAAAAATCCGCACGTATAATTTCCCTCAAAACCGGGTCACAGACCACCGCATCAATTATACGCTGTATAATCTGAGCGGTTTCATGGAAGGAAATATCGAGGAAATGTGCCTGGCACTTTCTGAAGCAGAATATAAACAACAGATTGCACAGACGCTGACATAATGATAAATAATAAGAATTAAGAATTGAGAATTAAGAATTAAGAATTGAGAATTAATTTTCTCTCATATCCTCTCAATGAACAATCGTCTTGATTCCCGATAAATGTGTTCTTAATCAAACATGACCATGTATGTAGCAGTGCAATGAATCACTCATTAATCCGGAAAAATTATTTTTGGAAAATCTGTGCTGAAACACTGTTCCTCGTTTTCGTTCTGCTGAATCTCCATTCCGAAAACATCAACATCATCCATAAGCCTTCCGGTTTATACCGGGTCGGGGAAACCATGCGCCTGACGATTGAAATCCCCTCTCAAAAGGAAGCCACCCAGTTCATCCTCTCTAAAATGGAAGGCCCCTCCGTTGAAAAAATAAAACTGGTGGATTCCTCCATATCGGTTACCTCAAAAATGGACCAGGACAAACCGGTTCTCGTCTACCACTTTGATTTTCTACTCCAGGCCTCGGAACGCGGCACAGCGTCAATCGCTCCGATAAAATTCACCTTCATGAATGCCAAAGGGGAAAAACAGGATTTCAGTTCCGCCGAAATCCAGTTCGAAATCGTCTCCTGGACTAAACGATACCGGGGGCGGATATTTTCCCTCCTTTTGCTTGGGACAGGCGGCGTGATTGTGTTGTCTGTCCGCAGAAAAGTTCTCCGTTCCAGAAAACAGCAGGAGGCCAGGGAAAAAATCATCCGGTTCAAACTCATTAAAATTGAAAAAGAAAAAGAATCCAAAGAACAATTGAAAAGTCTGTCCCAGTTTCTCGTGGAGGGAGATTATGACCAGTACGCACTGGGAATCCTGAATGCCATCACCCATTATTTTCAGGGATGCCTGGCCCTCAAGCTTCCCGCCGCTCAGGCTGAAATGAAAAAAGAACTTCTGGCCATTTTGCCCCATGAATTTCATAATAAGATAAACCATCTTTTTGACCTGCTGGAACTCATCCGCTTTACCAATCAAAAACCCCAGCCGGCAGACCTGGAACGGGTTCAGGTTCTGGCAAAAGAATTGATCGCGGAACATCGTGAAAAAGGAGAGATCATTCCATGAAAACAACCAATATCACTGAATTGAATGAATGGGTCCGTAAGGAATCCAGCTTCATCACCCTTTTGAAGACTGAAATACAGAAAATCATCGTTGGCCAGGAGTACCTCATAGACCGGCTCCTGGTCGGGCTTCTGGCAGACGGCCATGTTCTTCTGGAGGGCGTGCCGGGACTGGCTAAAACGCTTTGCGTCAAAACCCTCAGCGAATGCATTCAAACCCAGTTCCAGCGTATCCAGTTCACACCCGACCTTCTGCCGGCGGATATCCTGGGAACCCTCATCTACAATCCCAAAACCGGTGAGTTCAACATCAAAAAAGGCCCTGTCTTCACCCATATCATCCTGGCCGATGAGATCAACCGAGCCCCGTCCAAAGTCCAGTCCGCTCTTTTGGAAGTCATGCAGGAAAGACAGGTCACCATCGGCAATGAAACATTCAAACTGTCGGACCCCTTTTTAGTCCTGGCCACGCAGAATCCCATTGAACAGGAGGGAACCTATAATCTTCCTGAAGCCCAGGTGGACCGCTTCATGCTCAAAGTGAACCTGGGTTATCCCAATAAAAAAGAGGAAAAGGAAATCCTCAACCGCATGTCCAAAATCGGTTTTAAACCCAAAGCCTCCCCTGTCACCGGTCCGGAACAGATCCTGAAAGCCAGGGAAGTGATCAACGAGATTTACATCGATGACAAGGTCGAGGACTATATTCTGGATTTGGTTTTCGCCACACGCGAACCCTCTGCCTATAAACTGGAAATGGACGAATTGATCCAGATGGGAGCCAGCCCGAGAGCCACCATCTACCTCACCCTGGCGGCCAAAGCCTTTGCCTTTCTCCAGGGACGCGGATACGTCACGCCCCAGGATGTCAAAATGATCGGACTGGACGTGCTCCGCCACCGCGTCATGATCTCCTATGAGGCAGAAGCCCAGGAAATGACCAGCGAAACCATCGTCAGAAAAATTTTCGACGAAATCAAGGTGCCCTAATTATTATAACGACCTTGCGGGAAAACCTTTTGTGGACAAAAGTTTCCTCTGGAAAAATGATTCAAAGGACTATATGGACAAAACGATATTTTCCAAAGTCAAACGGATACAGATCAAGACATCGAAGATGATCACGGAGATGTTTTCCGGAGACTACCGTTCCGTCTTCAAGGGCCGGGGAATGGAATTCGAGGAAGTCAGGGAATACATCCCCGGAGATGAAATCCGGACCATTGACTGGAACGTGACAGCAAGAATGGGAAAGCCATTCGTCAAGCTCTTCAAGGAGGAAAGGGAACTGACTGTCTTCTTCGTGGTGGATGTCAGTTCCAGCATGGACTTCGGGTCATCTGACCGGAGCAAAAAAGAGCTGGTGGCGGAACTGTGCGCGGTTCTGGCTTTCACGGCCATTAAAAACAACGACAAAGTCGGCCTGCTCTTGTTTTCAGACCATGTTGAAAAATACATCCGCCCTGAAAAGGGGAAAAAACACGTGCTGCGGGTCATACGGGAACTCCTTGCCGCCGGAACAGATGCTAAAAAGACCCGGCGCAAGACGGATCTGACCGGCGCACTGGAATATTTCTATCAGACCCAGACCAAAAAGGCCGTGTGCTTTGTCGTGTCGGACTTTTTTACGACCGGTTATGATTCCATGCTGAACATCCTGACGAAAAAACACGATCTCATCGTGGTCCAGGTGGCGGACAGGCTGGAAAAGGAATTCCCCTCCAGCGGAATAGTCAGTTTCGAGGACCTGGAAAACAAAAGACAGGTCCTTGTTGATTTCTCCAATCCTGCCACACTCATGGAATTCAGGGAAAAAATGAAACAACGGCGGGAGGGAATCCTGAAAAGATTTCATTCCAAAGGAATTGACTGTCTGACCCTTGAGACAGGCGAGGATTACCTGAAAACCCTTAACTTCTTTTTCAAGGAACGGGAAAAAAGGCTGAGGAGATGAATCTTATGTTTCATGCATAAAACTGGTGGATAGGACTCATTGGCGTTTTGTTATAGCGTATTAAAAAATAATACAATTTAATTGAAAATTGAGAATTAAGAATTGAGAATTGAAACGTATTGGCTTCTTATTAAAAGAGCAGTTATCACAGACAACTTAAACAAGTTGCGCCTGTTAGGCAAACATTATTTCTGTACTTTTCAAATTCTCAATTTTTCCGTAAATCAGGAAAATACAATATAATCATGAAAATAATTGGCGCAATATATAGCAGATCAATATTCCTCCTCTCACTTCTCCTCCCCATGTCTACAGGTTATTTCCTTTCTTTCGCCGCAGAGGTTTCTACTCCGATCGAAGTGGAGGCCACGGTTTCTCCTTGCGTAATCCATATAGGAGACATCATTCATTACCGCGTTAAAATAAAGGCCTCCCCATTACTGAAGGTGGAATTCCCTGATCTGGGTGTGAACCTGACCCTTTTCTCCGTGCGAAATATTTCCCCAAAAAAAGAAACCATGGAAAAAGACCATAAAGTGGTAGAACAATCCTATGAAATCAACACGTTTCTGACCGGGGATTACATCATTCCGCCCTTCATCATTCATTACGGAAAAGACAAACCGGATCAGGTGATTTTAAGCGGCGCTCTCTATGTGCGCGTGGAGACAAGATTGAACGAAGCCTCCAATGACATCAGGGATATCCAGCCGCCTGTTGTTTTTCCCGCTTCCGAAAAAATTAATAATATTCTCCTGTGGTCAGTCATTCCGGCAGGCCTCCTCATCATTGTATTAGGGTGGTATTGGCGTTCACGGGCCAGAGGCAATCCGGAAAAAATTCTATCCCCCTGGGAAAATGCACTCGTAAAACTGGATGAGCTTTCCGCTTCCTCCACAATCGAAAAAAACAACTTCCGTGAATACTATTACCGGCTTTCTGATATTTTAAGACATTATATCGAAGACCGTTTTGACCTCATGGCACCTGAAAGAACAACGGAAGAATTCATAAAACTCATGCAGACCCGTCCGGAATTTTTATCATCTCATCAGCAGCTTTTAAAACAGTTCCTCCACGAATGCGACTGGGTCAAATTCGCCAAAGGCAATCCGGATCCCGTCCAGGCCCAGGAGGGAATCCAAACCGTACGCACGTTCATCCGTGAAACCATCCCGCAGGCGGCTGGGGATTTAAAAAAAGAATGAATTGATTTTTTTATCTTATTGCTGTCTAAAATCATTTAACATAATAATACACCTTATAGTATGAAGGCCGGGACTGCAGTCTAAAAGCCAGCAATCCGAGATCTAAAGTTTCTGGAGAGCCTCACTATTTTCCGTGTTGTCTGTGGTGTGAATGATTAATAAACAAATTCGGGGGAATGAACATGAAAAGAAAAGGGTTGAAAAACCGTAAAACCGTGGTGGTGGTGCTGATCTTTATTACCGGCATAGCCGCCATCATAACGTATCAGATGCAGAAAGGCATGAGAGAAAAACTCAGGTCTCAGAAACAGGCGAAAGCTGATTCCCAAAAGGAGGAAACCGCCTCTCACGCCCCCCTGGTTACGGTCGCCACCATCAAGAAAACCTGCTATAAGGACTGCATCCTGGGGGTAACAGGGAAAATCGATGTGGCCCGGGCTAAGCTGGGTTTTGAAATATCCGGCACGATCGCGCGTATTTTGGTGGACAAAGGGAATCCGGTTAAAACAGGCGATCTCCTGGCTGAACTCAACAAGGATGAGCTCCTTCTTAAGGAAAAATACAAGAAAAACAGCCTGGAAGGAGAACAGATTGAACTGGAAAAAGCCCGGCGGATCCTGGAAGAAACACAGGAAAAGGCCAAAACCGGTTATATCGCACCGGAAAAACTGAAAGAAGACGAATTAAACGTCCGGCTGAAGGAAAACAAAGTAAAAGCGGCTGAGCTGGAACTGGAATCCGCCCTCGAGAGCCTGAAAAAAAGCGAACTCCGCGCCCCTTTTGACGGCGTGGTCCTTGAAAAGAAAATCGAGCTCGGTGAAAACATCAGCAGCACCCGAGAAGCCTTTATCCTTTTGGACATTCATCATGTCTACGCCGACATCGAAATCAATGAAAAAAAATTAGCTCATATCGAACCGGGACAACCCATTGAAATGAAAACCAACATCCATAAACAGACCATTACCGGAACCATTGAATCCATCGTCCCCGCTGTTCAGGGGAAAGCCATGGTCCTTTCCGCGAGAGCCAAACTCGATCCCACGGAAGCATCCCTCCTTCCCGGCATGTTCGTCACAGGCGATATCACCATCTATGAAAAAAAAGACTGCCTTGTCCTTCCCTTGAAAGCCGTCTCCAAGGAAGACGATTCGATTTTTGTCTTTATCGCGGATATGGAAAAAAAGACCGCTAAGAAACAAATCGTCTCACTCGCCCATGTCTCCCGCGATGAGGCCGTCATCAAGGAAGGCCTCAATGAAGGCGATCAGGTCATCATCGAAACCACCCAGCCCCTCAAAGATAATACCCCCATCCGTATCGAAGAGACTGCCGGCTAAGCTGGACATTGTAGGAGGAAGGAAAACTTTTTTTATAAAAAGAAAAGTTTTCCTTCCTCCATCCTTTTAAAAGAAAATCATGGGAAGCCTTTGATTTTTCTTGAAGCAGGAAAAATCAAAGGCTTCAAACGATCATAACTAAATCCTGTTTCCCCATTTACTATTCACAATTCTAACTTGTGCAGTTGCAATAAACGATGATAGATTTTATCCTGTTATAAAAACTAAAATCTTCATAAGAAAACGATATGCTTCACGAATTAATGAAACAACGGATTCTGATCCTGGACGGGGCCATGGGGACCCAGATTCAAAAATATAAACTTTCCGAAACGGATTTCCGCGGCAGCCTTTTTGCCGGCCACAAAAAAGATCTGAAAGGTTATAATGATGTTCTTTCTCTGACCCGTCCTGATATCATCAAACAGATCCATGAAGAGTATTTGAAAGCCGGAGCAGACATCATTGAAACCAACACCTTCAACGCGACTTCTGTCTCGGCGTACCAGTATCAAATGCAGTCTCATGTCCGTGAAATCAACACGGCTTCTGCCAGGATCGCCAAAAAAGCCGCTTCCAGTTTTTCCACCTTGTCCAAACCACGTTATGTGGCAGGATCCATCGGCCCAACGGATAAAACCGCTTCCTTCTCACCGGACGTGAGCAACCCCGCTTTCCGGGCCGTCACCTTTGATGACCTCGTTTGTGCTTATACGGAACAGATCTCAGGTCTCGTGGAAGGGGGAGTGGATATCCTCCTGGTTGAAACCGTGTTTGACACCCTCAACTGCAAGGCCGCCCTGTTCGCCATACAGACCCTTTTTGAAAAAACAGGAACATCCCTGCCTGTTATCGTCTCCGCCACACTTGATAACGGTAAAATCTATTCGGGTCAGAGTCTGGAGGCTTTTTTATGCTCCATCTCCCATGTCCAGCTTCTGGCAGCGGGACTCAATTGCACACTCGGCGCTGAACAGATGGGGCCTCATCTTGAAGAATTGTCCCGGATGGCACCGTGGTTTCTAAGCTGTCATCCCAATGCAGGCCTTCCCAACGCCCTGGGCGGATATGATGAAACACCGGAGCATATGGCCACAATCATGAAACAATACGCTGAAAAAGGCCTCTTGAATATCGCAGGCGGCTGCTGCGGAACCACTCCGGATTTTATCCGTGAAATCGCAGAGGCTCTGGAAGGGATCCCTCCCCGGACACCTCCGCGCCCTTCTTTTTACACCCGTTTGTGCGGAACAGAAATCCTGACCCTTCGTCCTGATTCCAATTTCACGAATATCGGAGAGCGTACGAACGTCACCGGATCAAAAAAATTCGCCAAAATGATCCTGGATGGCAATTACACATCCGCACTACAGGTGGCAAAACAGCAGGTGGAAAACGGCGCGCAGATCATTGACATCAATATGGATGAGGCCATGCTCGATTCCGAAAAAGCCATGACCCATTTTTTAAACCTCATCGCTTCTGAACCTTCTATCGCAAGAGTGCCGGTCATGATCGACTCCTCAAAATGGCATGTGATTGAAGCAGGACTCAAATGTCTTCAGGGGAAAGGGATTGTCAACTCCCTCAGCCTTAAAGAAGGAGAGGAACTGTTTCTGGAACGAGCCAGGCTGATCCGGCGCTATGGCGCAGCAGTCATCGTGATGGCTGTCGACGAACAGGGCCAGGCCGAGACCGCCGCCAGAAAAATCGCAATCAGCGAACGCGCCCATTCCCTTTTGACTGAAAAAATCCAGTTCCCTCCCGAGGATATCATCTTCGATCTGAACGTCTTTGCCGTGGCCACAGGCATGAAAGAACACAATCACCATGCGGTCCATTTCATCGAAGCCGCCCGAACCCTGAAAGCCAAATATCCCGTTTCCCATATCAGCGGAGGAGTCAGCAACCTGTCTTTTGCCTTCCGCGGAAATGAAACCGTTCGTTCAGCCATGCATTCCGTTTTTCTTTACCACGCCTCCAAGGCCGGCATGGACATGGGGATCGTGAATCCAGGACAACTCTTTGTCTACACCTCCATTCCAGCTGATCTTTTGCAGGCAGTGGAAGATGTCATATTGAACCGGTCATCCGAAGCAACGGAAAAACTGTCAGTCCTGGCGGCTTCTTTCCAGTCTTCCGGCCCTCAGAAAGAAAATAAGGGGAAAGAATGGAGAACGCTTCCAGTGGATGAACGCCTGATCCACAGTCTGATCAAGGGCGAGGATCAATTCATTGAATCAGACGTCGAGGAAGCCAGGCTGAAATACCCCACACCCATGGAAATCATCGAGGGGCCCCTCATGAAAGGCATGAACGAGGTTGGAAAACTTTTCGGAGAAGGAAAAATGTTTCTGCCCCAGGTCATAAAAACAGCCAGGGTCATGAAAAAGGCGGTGGAATATTTATCCCCTTTCATCCGGAAAAATCAAAAGGATGCTGCCTCTTCCCCCAGGATTGTCCTGGCCACAGTCAAGGGGGATGTCCATGACATCGGAAAAAATATCGTGAGCGTTGTTCTGGCCTGCAATCATTTTGAAATCATTGACGCAGGAATCATGACGCCTTGTGAAACCATCCTGAATACGGCCAGAGAAAAAAAAGCGGACATGATCGGGCTAAGCGGATTGATCACCCCCTCTCTGGATGAAATGGTCCATGTGGCAAAGGAAATGGAACGGGAGGGTTTCCATATCCCCCTTTTAATCGGGGGAGCAACCACCTCCTCGGTCCATACCGCTGTGAAGATTGCGCCGCAGTACAGTGGCATCTGTATTCACGTCAGCGACGCTACTCAATGCGTCAACATCGCATCCAGCCTCAGTCAGACAGAAAGCAGAAAAAAACTGGAGGAAAAAATACAGAAAGAGTACCGGCAAATCCGTGAAAAACACATGAAAATTCAGGAAAGCCTTTCTTTGCTCCCCCTGGAATCAGCTAATAAAAACGCGTTTCGTTTTGACTGGAAATCTTATCCCATACCCGTTCCCTCCCTTAAGGGAATCCACGTCTTTTCCGACATCAAAATGGAAGAAATCATTCCCTTCATCGACTGGACACCCTTTTTTCATGCCTGGGAAATGGATGGAAAGTACCCGGAAATCCTGAAAAATCCTCAGGCAAAAAAGGTCTTTGACGACGCCCAGGCTCTTTTGAACCAAATCATTTCAAACAAGCACATCATTGCACGGGCCGTGACAGGTCTTTTCCCCGCAAACAGCACCGGCGGGGATATTGCAGTCTATCCCGACGAGTCGAGATCTAAAACCGCTGCGGTATTTCATTTTCTCCGCCAGCAGTTCAAAAGACCGGATAAGGAACCCAATTGGTGCCTGGCTGATTTCATTGCCCCCATTGAATCCGGAAAAATCGATTATATCGGGGCCTTTACCGTTACCTGCGGAATCGGCCTGGAAATCTACCGCCAAAAATTAAGAGAAAAGAATGACGAATACACACGGATTCTGGCACAGATCCTGGCAGACCGCCTGGCGGAAGCCCTGGCGGAACAGATGCATGAACGCGTGAGAAAAACATTCTGGAGATACGCGCCCGACGAAACGCTGGGTCCGGAAGACATCTTCACGGAAAAATACCGAGGTATCCGTCCTGCATTTGGATACCCGGCCTGTCCTGATCACACGGAAAAACGCACGCTTTTTGATTTATTGCAGACCGAAAAAAATATCGGCGTAACACTCACGGAAAATTTCGCCATGAATCCGGCTTCCTCGGTTTCAGGTCTTTATTTTTCCCATCCCAATTCCAGATATTTCGGAATCGGCAAACTCGGAAAAGACCAGATCCGGGATTATGCCTCACGCAAAAACATGGATGTCCAGACAGCCGAAAGATGGCTCTCTCCTTATCTGGGTTATTGATGATCGTGACTTGATTGAAAATGGAAGATGAAGAGCCCCTTAGACAGAGGTCACTTTTTAAAAAAATATTTTCACCGAGCAGAGGCGCAGAGAAGAAAAAATAAATGATTAATCTTTTTTATTTTTTTCCTCGTTGAATACTTCCTGGGCCTTTTTCACGTCCGCCTTTTCATGAATGATGGCATATAATGCCCTGGCCATGGCAACCGGATGTTTACTTTGCCAGACGTTTCTTCCAAGGTTGATCCCGATGGAGCCTTTCTGAATACCGTCGCAGACAAACTCGAACACCTGCTTTTCCGTTTCGCATTTGGGCCCTCCCGCCATCACGACGGGAACCGGGCAACCGTTGACAACTTTTTCAAAATTCTCTTCACACCAATACGTTTTAACCACCTTAGCCCCCAGTTCCGCGGCAATCCGGCAGCTCAAGGCAAGATAACGGCTGTCCCTTTTTTCCATTTCTTTCCCCACCGCGGTCACTGCCATGACCGGAATACCGACATTTTCGCACTGGTTGACCATATCAGAGAGATTCTGAAGAGTCTGGCGTTCATAATCGCTTCCGACAAAAATGGAAATTCCGACAGCAGATACGTTCAGACGGATGATTTCCTCGATGGATGTGGTGATGCTTTCATTGGCCAGGTCTTTTCCCGCCATGCTGGTACCGCCCGATACTCTCAATATGATCGGCTTACTCGTTAAGGGATCGATCGCAGAACGCAGCACCCCCCGGGTGACAAACAAAGCGTCATAATAAGGAAACAAAGGTGCGATGGTTTTCCCGGGTTTTTCAAGACAGGATGTCGGTCCCTGAAAATAACCGTGATCAATCGGCATAAAAAAACATTTGCCGTCAGTCTGAATCAGTTTACTCAAACGATTTCTCATTCCCCAATCCATACTCAACCTCCTTGTTCCGGTCTGACGATCAGGTATCCTTTTTCCATCAACCAGTGATGAAACTGATAGGTGCTATATATGCAGCCTGTTTTACAGGTATTTCTGATATTCTCATATATCGGAGAACCTTCTGTTTCCACATCCAGATTCACCTGCACGGGGCAGTGCACATCCTTGCAGAATTCCCTTCGCTTGTATTCAATGTATCCTTTGATCGGCATGACGGTTTCCATTCTCTTAGTGATCTGTATCAATTGAAATATAGTGAAGATGTATGTAACAAAGACCCCAGACAAGGGTCAATAAAGAAAAGCATTTAAAAAACGACTATTTTGTTTTAAAAACTTCCCTGATGAACATCCGGTTGAAAATTAATGAAATCTTCAAAAGCATTCAGGGGGAATCTTCCTTTGCCGGGATTCCTTTTATTTTTATCCGTCTTTCCGGATGCAGTCTCCGATGCAGTTATTGCGACACCGCTTATGCGTTTCATGAAGGAGAAGAAAAAACAATCGAGGAAATCCTGATGCAAATCAGCGGTATGTCCTGTAGTCATGTTCTGGTGACCGGAGGCGAACCCCTGGATCAGCCAGGCTGCCGCATCCTGATCAAAGAACTGCTCGACCACCCATACACCGTATTAGTGGAAACTGCAGGATGTCATCTGATCCGGGATTATCCCAGGGGAGCCCATTATATTGTGGACATCAAAACGCCTTCATCAAACATGAGCCATAAAAACAATCCGGCGCTTATAGAGGATATCAGCAAAAAGGATGAAATCAAATTTGTCATCGGCAACCGTGAAGATTACGAATTTTCAAAACGATTCATTCAGGAAAATCAGCTCTCCGGACGCTGCGGCACGATCCTGATGTCCTGTGTGTCCCAAGAGCTTGAACCCCGCATCCTTGCAGAATGGATCCTGGCGGATAATCTGGATGTCCGCATGCAGCTGCAGCTGCATAAATATATCTGGCCGCCACATCAAAAAGGAGTCTGAATCCAATATCATATCACAAATCGAGACTCATATAGTGCCATCATTTTATTATAGCCTATTATCTATACGCAGGTTAGAATTGAAAATTAAGAATCAAGGAGATAAAAGGGAACCCGACAGTCGTGAAACAGAATAATGACCAGCCAACCTACACATTGTGATTGAGCGAACCATGCCATTCGAGATTTTAGGAATCGGATCAGCCCTGGTGGACGTGATGATCAGGGTGAATGATGAATTCTTGACTAAAGAAGGTCTTCCCAAAGGCGGAATGACCCTGGTGGAGGCCGACAGGTCAAAAGACCTGCTGGACCAATTTCCGGACTCAGCAAAACAGTTCTGTCCCGGCGGAGCCGCTGCGAATGTGATTGCTTCTTTTGCCTGCTGCGGTGGTAACGCTGCTTTTGCAGGAAAAATCGGAAAAGATAAAACCGGGGATTACTTTAAAACCCAGACAGAAAAAGCCCTCGTGCATTACCTGGAGCTTTACTCTCCGGACAGACAGACCGGGATCGTGGTCAGCTTCATTACTCCCGACGGTGAACGCACTTTTGCCACGCATCTGGGCGCCGCAGTGGAAATGACACCGGACGATTTAACTCCGGCCGTAATGAACCAGGCCCCCCTTCTTCTGGTGGAAGCCTATCTTGTTTTTAATCCGGACCTTTTCACCCATATCCTGAAAACCGCCAGAACAAACGGGCAAAAAATGGCGTTGGATCTGAGTTCCTTTACGGTCGTGGAGCAAAATAAAGACCGTTTCAAAAAAGCGCTCGAAAACAAGTACGTGGATATTCTTTTCGCAAATGAAGACGAGAGCCGCGCATTCACAGGATTACCGCCCCAGGAATCTTTAAATGTGTTTACCTCGTATTGCGAAACCGCCGTTGTCAAGGAAGGAGGAAAAGGCTCCTTTATATCCAAAAATGGCAGGACCGTCCGCATTCCAGCTGAAAAAGTGAATGTGGCCGACACAAACGGCGCAGGAGATGCGTATGCCGGAGGAATTTTGTTCGGATTGTCCAAAAACCTGGATATCCAAACAGCCGGCGCCCTCGGCTCCAAAGCGGGCGCCCTCATCGTCAGCCAAAGCGGAGCCAGACTCACTCCTGAAAATGCAGCCATTTTAAACGATTATGCAAAGAAAATTCTGAATTCATGAAGAGCCGGTTTTGTATATTTCCAACTCACTGACTGACCAGATACGGTCAGGGTCACTGCCTGTATTGGTGATCCTGAGCCATTGACACGAAACAGGCTGAAAATTCACCGTCACCGATAACTGAGCCGGCTTTAAAAAATCCCTGATGGGAATGAGGGTCGTGTCCTGGTTCGCCACGTCATGCCATTCAACTCCGTTTTTTGATATTTCGACTTTGTACCCTTCCGGATAATTGAGACCGTTTTTCCCCTGTTTAAGGGAAAATCCGGCAACCATGTGAGTGCGGTTGAAGTTCAGTTCGATCCAGGCATGTATGCCGGGAACATGCGGTACATTCCAGGAAGTACCCATATCACCGTCAATGGCATGACAAACCTTTTCAGGATTGATATTGGAGAAAATCCGCCATTCATTTTCCCGAGCAAGGACTCTCCCGGGGACAAACGGGCTTTTCCCCATCTCTTCTTTAATTCTTCTTATGCGATACACTCTGTCTTCTTTGAATTCAATGACTGACTCAAGTTCATCGCCGAGACCGGATAATTCCCTGCGAAACCGGTCCGAATACTTTCCGAATCCAAAATGAAAAAGAATGTACTCAATCCCTAATCGATTAAAATCCCGGATACAGTCCTTCAATGGGCGGTATTTAAGACGCCTCATCATCTCCTGGTATAAAGGGGGGATATACCCGCTGAATCCGTTAAAAATATTTTTTCCATGGTAACAGGAATAATAAATTCTGGGACATTCGATTTGTGCAATCTCGGACAGATTCGAAGGAAGGGGAAGTTCGATGATGGTCATTTTTTTATCCTGATTTTTCAGCCAGCGATAGACAGGCGGGATAGACTCTTTGACCGGCATTACATGCAAAGGAACCGGGACGGAAAGATACTCAGAGATGACCAAAAACAGGATGGCCGCATTCAAAATCTTCACCCTGTTTTTAGAGACTCTTTCTTCAATCCTTTTCAATCCCCATATGGAAAAAAGCGACAGGGAAAAGGACACGAAAATGAAAAACCTTCCTGAAACCCTCAATCCGTCAAATCCGGGAATGAATCTTTGCAGAAGCTGGTAAGGCCCCCAGGAAAAGACGGCCCTGTCAAAGAGGCGGATTTCAGGCCCCAAAGAAAAAACAAAAGCAAAAAGACCGATCAGCAGAATCATCTTCATTTCCGAACCGGTTTGAAGCCCTGTCCAGGAATACAATATTTTCTCCCTGAATTTGTTATTACGAATGAACTTCAATAGGGCTAATATTAAAGCGCCCAGGAGTACTCTCTCCGGAGTGGAAGCTTTCAGTGTAAAACCCAAAAAGGTCATCTGAATGCCGCCCATCATGAAAATCATGATGGCGCAAGTGATAAAAAACCATAATCCGAAATTGATCAGACGGTCTTTTATGTCCGTGCTTTCTTTCCCGATCTTTCCGGCTGAACTCTTTTCAGGATGATAAAGGGAACAAATGCCGATGAAGGCTAACAATAGGATGGTAAATCCGGGAAACAACTGTCCTTCAGCCCTATCAAAATATTTTGAAAAACCGCCATAGAGCATATTGACCGGAGGGGTCATGAAATACGAAACAAGATCGGCCCCGAAAACCGTCTCTCTGGAAAACCCCATTTCCTTTCTGACGGCAAGATACTGATAAAAAAAGGGGGAAGCGAGTAACCAGGCCGCGCCCAGAAATAAAAGGACTTTGAACAGGATCATCCGGGTGCTTGCCGCATCCGGATGCAAATCCGATGAAAAGGACGGCATGTCATATTCCATACCTGATGATACCTCTTCTGACCTCATTGCAGGGGCAGAACCGCTTTCAGAAAAAGGCTGATGATGTATTCCATATGATCGATGCCTGAGAGTCAGATGATAGGCAATAAACATTCCGGCAAAAAGAGTCAGGTACAGCCCATAATAACCGTTTGAAAGAATTTGAATCAGGTAGAACAAAGAAAAATATAACAAATCCATCGTCTTTTCTGTTTTGAAAAACCGCTGAAGAAAGAGAAAACTCAACGGGATTGCCCAGGCGGAGAGGACCTGGAGATGACATAAATGAGCGAACATAAATGGCGAAAAAGAATAGCTGACTCCGGCAATCACGGA
>JAFGBW010000007.1 GCA_016932965.1 Candidatus Auribacterota bacterium | reverse complement strand
TAAAGAACAAGGAGATAATTCACTTTTTTCGTTTCTGTCAATGAGATTGAAAATTGAAGCCACCCAAAATCTGGGCTATAATGAAAAATTATTGTTCTTATAATAAATCTGTCTACCATGGAGGACACAGAGAGGGAAGGAGAGTTGTCAGTGTTGAGTTTGGAAATAATGTTTTATCCAAAACTCTTTCATGAAAATTTTATGCAGGGAAAACCTTTTGCCGCGGCCATCCTGGCCTTGCCCTTACCTGAATATTTCACCACGAATTGAAAAATTTTTGTAACTTATGACATATCTATGAGTTATGTAAAATGCAAAAAAACACAGTGTTTTTTCAAGTTTATGATTTTAAGAGGAAGAATTTTTAACGAAACATACGAATTACACGAAAGAAAGAGATAAGAATATTGAGACATGTTTATTTGCAGGCAAATAAACATGTCTCAATAATTATAATTTCTTTTCTTTTTTTCGTGTATTTAGTGTATTTCGCGGTTAAAAAAAATCTTCATGAAAAATCCGGGCTTACGGGTTAGTTTTGGACACCAAGCTCCGACATCCTGTCTTCGCTTCTTATAAAAAAGGTTTTCCCTGCAGCTTCCATCGCCCTTTGTTGGTTGATGGAGAAAGGGGGAGAACGGAGAAGGGGCTCGCAAATTACTACTCACGCAAAGGCTTGGAAGACGCAGAGAAAATCTTTTTGACAGGATCAACAGGATTGCTTTTGAATAAGTTGATTAGTTGACACCCGCCCCATCAGTTTGGTCCGGGGCTATCTGCCGTTCATGTCCCGTTTGCTGTGCTTTCTGAAATTGTGCACCCCGTCAACAACATAACAGCTAAGGAGCGTGGTCAGCTCGATCAGCTTCTGCTCCTCCTCGGATGGAAAGTACAACAGATTTTCGGCTTTACAGATGGCCTGGCACTGAAGCAGTTTTTTCCGGACCGTATGCTTGTTTGAACCCGAAATCCACAGACTCACATATTCCACCAGCAGCATGCTGTATCTGTGGATCAGCTTCCAGGCAGGCAGATACGCCCCGTTTCCGTTGCCGGTTTTATGGAACAGCTCGTTCATGTCCCTGATGTATTCCTGCACTTCGGGATTAAAAATGTCATCATCCAGTCCCCACCATTCGGAAACCGTTTCTTCCAGGGAAGTGTACAGCCCGTCCTGTTCCGTTTCCAGGTTCAGGGGTTTTTTCCCGGCCAGTTTTTTCATCAGCCCGTCCACGAAATATAATTTTTCAAGGGCAACTGGCCAGTTGCGGTACCGGATTTCCCATTTGGACCTGGGATCCAGCCAGATGGCAAAGGTTTCCGCCCAATCTTCGTCGGGATGTTTCTGCGCGTAATGCGGATCACCCAGAAAATGCAGGTGCCGGACATAACTTTTGGACCAGGGATTCACCCGGTAGAGATATTTGTCCCGGTATTTTTTATTGAAATCACCGAACATGATCTTCCAGTCCCTGTACTGCCAGAGTTTATAGGCGTAATTGATCGCGTGCCCTGTTTCATGACGGAGGATCTTGACCAGCTCCTCCGATGTAGGAATGTCCTCCTCAAATTTTTTCAGCTCAGGCGTGGCGAGATGAAACGGAATGCTGATGGAGATTTTTTTGTTCACACAGCCCCATTCATTTCCGAAATAAAAATCAGGCCAGAGGCGGATCCTGTGCTCGCTGAGTTCCGTTTTCAACCGCTGGAACGGGTGGGCCATGACATAGTCGATGTCCAGGTTCAGGTCGCATATCCGGGTGGTCAGAAATTTCTGATAGCAGATTTCGTCCATCTCCACTCACTCGATAAATATTCATCAGGGTACTTCCAATCGGGTTTCTCCCTATCAGGAAAAGAGACCATCCATGGACCGGAAGAGAATGGGAAAGAAAGATATCCTGAGAATATGATCGTCAGTTATAATTGCATATCGTAACAATAATTAATTCACTGAATAATGTAAGGCATTATAGCCTAAATCAGGGAAATGGCAATGATTCTTATGAGTATAATTGATGCCCTGGAAAAAGAGGGGGATATAAAAAAAATTAAGAATAGAGAGAGAATGAAAAGAGGAAAGGGATCTTTCACCACGAAGAACACGACTCGAAGCCTTTTAGGGCGAAAGAGGGACCAGCTTGCCTGCCTGAAAGGCAAGGACAGGATGCCCGCAGTCCAACAGCACGGAGGGGATTTGCTCGCAGGGGCTCCGCAAATTACTACTCACGCAGAGGAAAAGGGAGGATTTCCCTTCAAGATTCCAAAGTCAGGCGCTTATCTTTTCACTTTGCCGGATAATGCCTTTTCAACGGGGATTAAAACGGCTTTACCGTTTTTCATGACAGCAGTGGGGAGTCCCAATTTGCGGTTTTCTTCCACTACCCTGGCCACGGCAGTTCGCAGGGCTTTTAAAACTTTTTTTCCTTCAGGAGATGGTTGTATCCGCTTCATGATCCCCTCTTCGCCTGTTTTTTAATTTTATTAAGGCTCAAAGGGGCAAAGGCACAGAGGCACAAAGAGGAAATAAGAGAAAAAATCAGTTTCGCGCGAGGGAAGAATAAAAAATAGAAATTATGAATTGGAAAGTTGATGAAATGATTTTCATTGCTACTCTTTCATAAAAAAATTATATGCGCGGAGAGATTTTTCAGAGAAAAATCTCTCCGCGCATCATTTAAAAATTTTTTGGATAGGGGTGCGGGGGAAACCTTTTTTATAAAAAAGGTTTCCCCCGCGGCTTCCATCGCCCTTTTCCGGCTGATGGATCATGTTACGAATCGCCGAACATTGCCTCCGGCTGGTTTGACAAGACATAAATTATCCTGTATTAAATAGATATGAGAAAAACTCTTTTAAAAGCGATTCTATACCTCACACAATATTTTTGTGTGACACTCGCCCCTGTATCCATGCTGAGGGACATTGAACTTCCTTTCTCAACCATTACGGGGCTTTCTGCAGAATTCGCTAGACTGGATGCCATGATGGATGAGGCCGCCAGTGAACTGGGCATTCCGAAATTTGATCTGAAAATGAACATGAAAGTTAATCTTGCCTACGGGTTGAGGAACGGTTTCAGCGAAAAAGATATCCGCCTTGCCTTGGTGAACTTCGGCAAAAGGTCACAAGACATAACCAAACCGAGGAACAACCCTCCGGACTTTTTCGATCAAACCCTCGGCTCTTTGAACCGGCATTTGAAACGGTTTTTTGATAATGGAAACATCTCGGTCACCATGGATGATTTCCATTTTCTGCCTGGGAGAGGGGCCTGCATGGACCCTGTGAACAGTGTCATCTATTCCAGGGCGTACGATCCGGACCCGGGATTTGTTTTCAGGGATGAAGAAGAGGATATATTGCTGGTCAATTTTCATGAATGTCTGCATTTTTTCGCTGTGGGATTCTGCAACGGTTTTCTGGACGAGGCTTTTGTTGAATATTTCTCCATAAACGAAGTCAGTTCCATATTTAAGATCGATCATTGTACCGACATCGTCCCGATGGTGAATTTCTGCAGTGCCTTGCTTGAGAGAATGAAATTCATGTATGACGGGGATGAGCAAGAGGCCCGGGACACTCTCAGACGGATGTACATCACCGGCGATGTTGAACTGCTGAAACGGCTCCTGCCTGGTGACGAATTTGAAATCATTTATCTTCTGATGAGGCCGGGAACCTTCAGTTCATACAATGGCTTGCTGATAGACATGGTGCTGGGGAGATTACAGAAGGAAAAAATCAAGCTGTTTAAGGAATTGCTGACCCTGGAAAACAAAACAAACAAAACCCTGCTGGATCACGGAAGAATTTTCAGATTAAAAATTCAGCTCATGGGACAAAGAACCGAAAAATTAACCGACCTGATCACGCTTCCTGCAAAACAGGCCTTCGTCTCCGCCGCTTAACAAAAGTTGCCCGCAGAGGCGGGATTGGAGTTTTGAATTTTGAGTTGAAAAAAGAAAATTTATTTACCACGAAGGACACGGAGAGGAAGGAATTGAGAATTGAGAATGAAAAGAGGAGATAAAGAAAATTGAGACTCGAAGCCACGAGGGCGAAGAGGGGCGACGAAGTCGCTCGTAAGAGCAGGGGCAGGATGCCCGAAATCCAATTAAAAATTGAGAATTGAGAATTAAGAATTGAGAATTGAGAATGGGAAGGGAAGGTTTGAGTTGGGAAAGGAAAGTGAATCACGCGTAGTGCCCCTCACCCTGCCC
>JAFGBW010000088.1 GCA_016932965.1 Candidatus Auribacterota bacterium | reverse complement strand
CTGTCTATATGGACAAGTGCCTTTTTGAAACCTTCCAGGATATGGGCGCGTTTTTGCGCCTTTTCCAGGTCATATGTGATGGATGCAATGATGATCTTTTTACGATGCTCTATCCATTCCTTTAAAAGCTCGATCAATCCCATGACTTTGGGACGTCCGCCCTTGATGGCCAGCATGTTGCAGTTAAAGGTGATTTGCAGATTGGTATGCTTGAAAAGCTGGTTCAGCACAATTTGTCCTATTTCCCCCCTTTTCAATTCAATGATGATGCGCATGCCGTCTTTGTCGGATTCATCCCGCAAATCAGAAATGCCGGTGATTTCCTTATCATTCACGAGTTTCGCAATATCCTGGAGAAGATTAGCTTTATTGACCTGGTAAGGGATTTCAGAAATACGGATATGTTCCCGTCCCTCTTTCATTTCCTCAATGGTTGCCCTGCAGCGTAATATCAGGGCGCCTCTTCCTGTTTCATAGGCCTGCAAGATTCCCTCACGTCCGCACAGGATTCCGCCGGTCGGAAAATCAGGTCCCTTGATTTCAGTCATGAGTTCAGCAGCACTGATCTGGGGATGATCGATCAGCCGGGCAATCCCGTTAGCGATCTCTTTTAAGTTATGAGGGGGAATATTCGTAGCCATGCCGACGGCGATGCCGGAAGAGCCGTTTAACAAAAGATTCGGGACCCTGCATGGAAGGATTTCCGGTTCCATAAGAGATTCGTCAAAATTGTTTTTCCACGGCACCGTATTTTTGTCGATATCGGACAGCATTTCCTCGGAAAGGGCGGTCAGTCTTGCTTCGGTGTATCGCATTGCGGCCGGCGGATCGCCGTCCACAGACCCGAAATTGCCCTGGCCTCCCACCAGAGGATACCGCATGGAAAAATCCTGATTCATCCTGACCATGGCCTCATAGACGGAAGCGTCGCCGTGGGGATGGTATTTTCCCAGCACCTCGCCCACAACACGGGCGGACTTTTTAAACGGACGATTATGGATCAAACCCATTTCATTCATGGCATAGAGGATACGCCGGTGCACGGGTTTCAATCCATCACGGGCATCAGGCAAGGCCCGCCCGATGATCACGCTCATGGAATAATCGATAAAAGCCCTGCGCATTCCGTCTTCGATAGCCAGGGGTATGATCTTTTCTGTCACGTTTTATATCTCCCTAGTAGGGTCAAAAATTAAAAATCAATCAGTTAAAATCAAAAGAGAAAAAATTCTGAATTCTCAATTGCCATATATCAAATGTCCAGATTCATTACCTGTAAAGCAAAGCGTTCAATGAATTCTTTTCGCGGCTGGACCTGATCCCCCATGAGGACTGTGAAGATTTTATCGGCCTCCACCGCATCTTTTAATTCCACCTTTAAGAGGGTTCTTTTTTTAGGATCCATCGTTGTTTCCCAGAGCTGATCCGGATTCATTTCTCCCAAACCTTTATAACGGCTGATATTCAGCCCTTTTTTTGCCGCTTCTCTGACTGCTTTAAGGATAGCATGAATGCTGTGCACTTCGGTCCGTTCATTTCCTCTTTGAATGATAAAACAGGTCGTCCCCTTTAAAAACCCGGTTTTATTAAGTCCCAGCATGCATTCTCCCAGTTCCTTGGCTTCATGAATTTCAACAATATTGAGGCTGGAATGAGACTGATCCTTGTATTCGGATAAATCCACGCTGATGTTCTCTCCTGGATCCACGGTGTCTGATTTCAGATGCCCGACATAAGAAGCCAATTCCTGGTCGGAATAGAAATAGAATTCTTCCCCCGCATGATTGACGTAATACAAGGGGAGCAGGCCTGTTGTCTGATCGAATTTGGAGAAATACTCCGCGGCGTTCAGTCCTTTTCCTCCGACAAGAAGATAACCTTTTTCTATCTGGATCAGGTTATTGAATAATTCTTTCAGGGAATCATTATTGAATTCCTGGCCGTTCTCCGAATTGGTGATGACGATTTCATCGGCGAAGGTCTCTATGAGTATACGGTCCATTTCCTTATCGTCCAATACATAACGTTCCAGGTTTTTGGTTTTAAAATGATAAAGGGGAGGCTGGGCGATATAAATGTAGCCATTTTCAATGATGTTGGGGACCTGGCGGTAAAAAAAAGTCAGTAAAAGGGTCCGGATATGGGAACCGTCTACGTCCGCGTCAGTCATGAGAATGATTTTATGATAACGGAGATTTTGAAAATCCCCTTCTTTTCCTATTCCGCAGCCCAATGCCGTGATGATGGTCCGGATTTCCTCATTGGAAAGGATTTTATCTATTCTGGATTTTTCCACGTTCAGCGGTTTACCTTTCAAAGGAAGAATAGCCTGGGTTTTCCTGTCCCTGCCTTGTTTGGCAGAGCCGCCTGCGGAATCGCCTTCAACAATGTACAATTCACACAAGGAGGGGTCTTTTTCCGAACAGTCAGCCAGTTTTCCGGGCATGGAAGCTGAATCCAATTCACCCTTTCTGCGGGTTAAATCACGGGCCCGTTTTGCCGCCTCTCTCGCTTTGGCGGACAGAAAAGCCTTTTCGGTGATTTTTTTTGCCGTCTGCGGATGTTCTTCCAGATAGGAGCTGAAAAAATCATTCACCAGATTTTCTACAATACCGTCCACCTCGCTGTTCCCCAATTTGGTTTTTGTCTGTCCTTCGAACTGGGGATTCATCACTTTGACTGAAATCACGGCCGTGATGCCTTCCCGGACGTCATCACCGGTCAAATTCCATTTTTCACTTTTACTGATGGCCTTGCTGTTTTTGATGTAATGATTGATGCAGCGGGTCAGGGCGGATTTGAAACCGGATAAATGCGTGCCGCCTTCAGGCGTACTGATGTTGTTGCAGAAACTGAAAATATTTTCCGTATAACCATCCGTGTACTGGAAAGAAACCTCCATATCCACATCGTCTTTTTTCCCTTCCAGATAGATGATATCATCATGAATAAGGGTTTTGTTCTCATTGAGATACTGAATAAAGGAAATGATTCCGCCTTCGTAATAGAATTCCTTGAATCTTTCAGCTTCACGTTTGTCATCAATGGTGATCCGGATCCCCTTGTTCAAAAAGGCAATTTCCCGGAAGCGGGTGGACAAAACATCATAATTCATCTCCTGTGTTTCCTGAAAAATTTCAGAGTCCGGCTTGAATGTGACTTTGGTCCCGCTTCCGGTCGTTTCCCCGATGATCTGCAATTCCTGTTTGGGAACACCCCGTTCATAACGCTGATGATACACTTTGCCGTTTCTTTTGACTTCCACTTCAAGCCAGGCGCTTAAAGCGTTCACGACCGACAGCCCCACACCGTGGAGACCGCCCGAAACCTTATAGGATTTATGGTCGAATTTTCCTCCGGAATGGAGAACGGTCAAGACGACTTCGAGAGCGCTTTTCCCTTCTTTTTCATGCCAATCCACCGGGATCCCCCTGCCGTTGTCAGAGATGGAAACAGCGCCGTCCGCTAAAATAAGAACGTCAATATGTGTGCAGTATCCCGCCAGGGCCTCATCAACGGAATTGTCCAGAATTTCATAAACCAGATGATGGAGTCCGCGCTCGGATGTGTCTCCGATGTACATGGAGGGTCTTTTTCTGACTGCCTCCAGGCCTTCCAGCACGGTAATGGAAGACGCAGAATATTCGGAATCATTCATGTTGGGCATCGTATCATTCATCGAAAAATCTCATCCTTTTTTCCGGAAAAAAATAATTGATATATAATAAATTAAACGGCGGAAAAATGCAAGCCTGATTCCCATTTTTTTTAAAAAAAAGATGGGTTCATTAGCCCGGATTTTTCATGAAGATTTTTCTTAACCACGAAATACACTAAGCACGCGAAAAAAAGAAAAAAAATTATAATTATTGCGACATGTTTATTTGCCTACAAATAAACATGTCGCAATATTCTTATCTCTTCCTTTCGTGTAATTCGTGTGTTTCGTGGTTTAAAATTCTTCCTCTTAAAATCATAAATTTGAAAAAACACTGTGTTTTTTTCTGTTTTACATAACTCATATCTATGTCATAAGTTACAAAAATTTTTCAATTCGTGGTGAAATATTCAGGTTCAAAGCGAAGCTAAATAAAACGGCCGTGCTTTTACTGAATTTTTACGGTTAATAAATGAAAAAGATAACCACCCGATTCTGTGATAAAATGCGGGTGATCTGTAAGCCGAATTCTGTGCTCTTTTAAGGGAGCGGAAGTCATTTCTCTGGGGCTGATGTCACCATCAGTCTCTAGCGATCTACCCGAAACAAAGTGGAAGACTTTAGCGTTTCTGTTTGATCTTGCTCCGGATGGGGTTTTCCCTGCCAAAAGGATCACTCCTTTTGCGGTGAGCTCTTACCTCGCCTTTTCACCCTTACCCAAGAATGGGCGGTATATTTTCTGCGGCACTTTCCGTCTGTCTCCTGTTATCGGAGCAGCCAGGATGTTATCCTGCATCCTCTTCCATGGAGTTCGGACTTTCCTCTGCAATACTAATCATTGCAGCGACTTCCCGATCACCCGCACATGAATTGTGCACGAAAGTGGAAACGAGTTTCAAGCATTATTTTTATTCTGTCCCCGAAAAAGTCATTTAATGTAATATTATATTACATATTATTTATTATTTTATCATTTTTTTGTTGACACGTTACATATTTTCAGGTAAAGTTTCATCAGAATCAACCGAAAAGGCAAACCGCGTGGAAACACCGGGACGCAAAACCATGAGCCTTCACTCGTTGAGAAAGGTTGTCAGGTTACCGAAGTTGATCCTGGATCCTTCCTTTAGGGATTTTCAGGATCAACCTGAAAAGAAAATATGAAGGGAGGATCAAAATGAAAACGGTTCTGACTGTACTTTTAGTATGCCTGTTTCAATCATGGAGCGTTGCTTCAGCTTCTCTTCCTCCAGACATCCATTATGGCGGAACCACTTTTGTCACCATACAAAGCATGGCTTCAGTTGAACTGGCCGCCCCTCCTGAAATCCAGATCGATACAGAACAACCCATGCCCTTTGCCTTTTCATACAATCAATTCAATAAAAAAGAAGTCCCGCAGGTCATCGTGCAGCAGATTGGCGATATCCAGGTCTATACTTATGTCTTGATTTAGTCCGTTACCCCCACCAGAGGTGGAGACTTGAAAATATTCCCGGCTCAAAGCCTCATATATCAACCACTCAAAGTGGCATGATCATTTATAATATTTTATTGATTTAGAATAATTTTTCACCACGCAGGATACAGAGGGGGGAAGGAATTGAGAATGGGAAGGGGAACAGGCGGATGTCTGGAATTTGAGATTCATCATGCCTTATGGGCATGATGACTTCCTCCATGTCCGCCGTGGTGAAATTTTCTTTTATTCAATTCCATATCTGTCAAACTCTTATGAGTCATCCGGCTGAGCCGGAGATTCACCTGTTTAATTAATCTCCCATCACGGTGACAATGATTTCCCGGTGGCGCGGTTTATTATCCGCTTCATAATGAAAAACCTGCTGCCAGGTTCCGCAAACAAGCGCCCCCTTTTCAACCGGCAGCGTGATCCCCGGCCCCATGAGGGAAGCCTGCAGATGCGAATGCCCGTTCCCATCGTGCCAGGCCTGCTCATGGCCGTAATTTCTTCCCGGAGGCGCGATTTTATTCATCATGGCCGGAAAATCTTCAACCAGGCCGGGTTCGAATTCAATCGTGCCTATGGACGCCGTGGAACCCACGTTAAAAATATGAACAAGCCCCTCCTTTATCCCGGAACGCGATACGATCTTTTCCACCTGAGCACTCAGATCCGTCATGTCCTCTTTGCCCCGGGTCTGCAGTTTGATGATTTCACGATAAACCGGCATGGAAGATTCCTCCTTAATCGCGAAAAAACCTTTATAAATAAAGGTTTTTTCGCGCTTTTTCCAAACACTTTTGTCGGGCGGTTTGATTTTTCTTGAAACAAGAAAAATCAAACCGCGAAAAAAATTTGTTATACAAAAGCAGCAGATGCTGCACTGAATACTGATTTTTTGAATAGTCCTAACAAGACGTTTTAATTAAAAAAATTTCGCTTTCATGGGAACACTTTGTTCCCATGAAAGCGCCAACAAAGTTTTTTGAAAAGGGTACGGGAAAAACTTTTGTCCACAAAAGTTTTTCCCGTAAATTTTCCCTTTGATCAAAAACAATCAATAAACCACGCCGACTTTTTCGCGGACTTTTTCCAGGGTATCTGCGGCGATGGCTCTGGCCTTTTTTGCGCCCATTTGCAGGATGTCTTTGAGATAAGAAGGATTGGAGAAAAGTTTCTCCCGTTTTTCCCGTAAAGGGGCAAAACGTTCGGAAACCACTTTATAAAGTTCCTGCTTGGCCTGGCCGTATCCGTAATTCCCTTTTCTAAATTGTTCGGCCATGATTCCGGCCTGGTCCGGATCCACAAAAAGCTTATAAATCTGATGGATCACGTTCTCATCGGGATTTTTGGGCTCTTCCACGGTTTTGGAATCGGTTTTGATGGACATGATCTTTTTTTTCAATTCTTTTTCCGGCAGGAATATTTCAATGGTATTGTCATAGGATTTCGACATTTTCTGGCCGTCGAGCCCTGGAACAACCGCAGAATCCCTGGTGATGTCCGGTTCCGGGATTTTGAAGGTTTCACCGTATACACGGTTGAATTTTTCCGCGATGTCGCGCGCCATTTCCAGGTGCTGTTTCTGGTCTTTTCCCACAGGCACCTTGTCAGCCTGAAAAAGGAGGATGTCTGCCGCCATTAAAACAGGATAGGAAAAAAGCCCGTGCGAGGCAGGGATGCCTTTATCCACCTTGTCTTTATAAGAAGTGCACCGTTCAAGAAGCCCGAACGGCGTGATATTGGAGAGGTACCAGGTCAATTCCGTGACTTCCGTAACATCGGACTGGACCCAGAAATAGGATTTTTCCGGGTCCAGGCCCAGGCTCAGAAAATCCGCCGTTGCAGCGAGAGTGTTTTGTTTGAGGGTTTCAGGATCAAAAACAGAAGTCAGGGCATGAAGGTTCACGATGAAGCAGAAGAGTTCGTGATTCTTTTGATACTCGATCATCCGGCTCATCATGCCGAAATAATTCCCGAGGTGCAGTTTGCCGGACGGCTGTATGCCTGATAAAATTCGCATGCTATTTCCCTTCACTGGAGTCCTGTTATCTCAAGATCATTCCTCTTTTTTACAAGAACTTCCGGATTTCATCAATTATTATTCCCCTTGAGCCGGAACCGGCATCTTGGATTGGTTTCATTTAACATTCTGTTCCTTGCTTATTACAGGGATAAAAATAGTCAAATACCAAAGGCTGTGCCGGTGGCTTGAATGTGAACCGCTTCATCGCGGTTTATTTTAATAATTAAACTGTGAAATATTTACATTTTTTATTTTTCACCACAGAGATCACAGAGGTCACGGAAAAAGGGCAGTCATACCGCGGCTTGACCGCGGTATCCAGGTTTAATGATTCATATAAATCCGTGTCTCAATTCTTCATTCTCAATTCTCAATTCTAACTTTAATATAAATATTCCCTTGCCAAGGAATGGAAAACTTATTATAAAGCTTCACTTTTTATCAAAAAGTCAACGTAAAGGAGAAGAAAGAGTGGCTGTTGCTATTCGACTAAGAAGAGAAGGCAAAAAAAAATTTCCTTACTACAGGATTGTGGCTACGGACAGCCGGTTTAAAAGGGACGGCCGGTTTTTAGAGCTGCTGGGAACATACCAGCCCTGCGCTCCCGGAGATACCCAAACCACCATCAAAGAGGAAAGAATCAAATACTGGATTTCCGTGGGAGCCAATCCCAGTGATACAGTGTGGTCCATCATCAAAAAATATGGATTCAAAAAGCCGGTGGCTTCTGCAAAAAGAAAAAAAAAGGCTGCCTGATTTGCACCCTGAAAAGAGGCGTTGATGAAAATTGACGTTCTCACTTTATTTCCGGAGATCATTCTTGGGCCTGCCAGCCAGTCCATTTTAAAACGTTCGCAGGAATCGGGTTTATTGAATTTAAACGTGGTGAATATCCGCGATTTCGCTTTTGATAAACATAAAAAAGTGGATGAACTTCCCTACGGAGGGGGCCCTGGCATGGTCATGCGGCCTGATGTGGCGTACCGGGCCGTCCAATCGGTTTTAGAAAAGGATTCCATGCTGATCATGATGACGCCGTCCGGTGGGATGTTTGACCAGCGTATGGCCGCATCCTTAGCTGAAAAGGACAAACTGGTGATCCTTTGCGGGCATTATGAGGGAGTAGATGAGAGAATACGGCTTCTTTGCAACCCGTTATGCCTCTCAATTGGACATTACGTTTTAACCAACGGTGCCCTGGCTGCCGCGGTCGTGATCGATGCGGTGGTGAGGCTGATACCGGGAGTCTTGGGCAATGCCCAATCTCTTGAAGAAGAAAGTTTTTCAACAACAGACGAAGAAACAATAGAATATCCTCAATACACCAGACCCAGGGAATTCATGGGACTCAACGTGCCGGATGTTCTGCTTTCCGGCGATCATCTGAAAATTAAAAAATGGCGTCAGGAAGAGGCGTTAAAAAGAACGCGGGAGTATGAGGAAACGGTAAAAAAAATGGCAATTCAACAGGAGCAGTGAACATGAATCCGATCATTGAAAAAATCGAAAAGGAAAACCTGAAAAAATCCATGCCTCCCCTGCCCATCGGCAGCCAGGTCAAGGTCACCACAAGAATCATTGAAGAAGGGAAGGAACGCCAGCATCACTTCACCGGCATTTTGATAGCCAAGCAGGGAAGAAACATCCGCTCTTCCATTACAGTCAGACGTCTGAGCGGCAACACTTCGTTAGAACGCGTCTTTTTCATTCATTCCCCCTCTGTGATCAAAATCGAAATGCTCAGAAAAGGCATTGTACGGAAATCCAAACTCTATTATCTGCGCGGCAAGATCGGAAAAGAGACCCGTATTGAAGAAAAAACCGAGTGAAGCTTTTTCTTGCCATAATAAAAAGAATCCTGTATATATTTTAACCATGATGATATCCCCTGACAGGATCTTCATAAATCCCCATGAAAAGCTTCTGATCAAGGTGGATTCCTGTTTCAGGGCAGAAATGCAGGAACGCAGGAAAGATTTTCTCAGAAAAAGCCGGCTTGTTTCGTTACTCCTTACGCTTGGAATACTGTTCATTTTCTCCGAATATAAAGGCTTCACCCGTTTTTCCAAAAATATTTTTTCCAATCCCTCTTCCAGACAGACAAAAGCATTAAAAAGTCATTTTCTTCCCTGTTATTTGAATATTTCAGTCCAGCCTTTCTTGATCCCGTGCAAAGTGTCGTCTTTCCCCCAATCCTCCGCCCATGTCTGGAAATCATCCAGTCTGAAACAGAGCAGTGAAGAATCCAGATAAAGACCTTTGGGTGGAAGAGACACGGATATTTGAGGAAGGGAAAAGCTGGATTGCCGGCATTGATGAGGCTGGAAGAGGTCCTTTGGCAGGGCCAGTCGTTGCATGCGCAGTCGCTGCCAAAAACCGGGTGGATATTCCCGGTGTATATGACTCCAAAAAACTCAACCGCCTCCAGAGAAAAAAATTATACCAGCAAATCCGCAAACATCCCCGTCTTCTTATCGGGATCGGCCAGGCAACCGTAGAAGAAATAGAAAAACTCAACATCCTTCATGCCAGTTTGCTCGCGTTTTCCCGCGCTGTGGAAGATCTGAAAATCAAGCCCGACTTTTGTCTTCTGGACGGCAATCAGATTTGTCCCATGATCCCGGTTCCTCAGCGGGCCCTGGTGAAAGGGGATCAGCGTAGCTTTTTGATCGCGGCCGCTTCCATCATCGCCAAGGAAACAAGGGACAGAATCATGGAAGAACAGGATAAAAAATGGCCCCTTTACGGTTTTTCCCTGCATAAAGGCTACGGAACGGCGCTCCATTTGAAGGCGATCCGTCAATTCGGCCCCTGCAGACTTCACCGCACCTCATTCGAGCCCATCAAATCGCTTTTATCCGGGGACGAAGAACGTTTGACGCAAACCCTGTTTTCTTTCTGCGGAAAATCATGACCAGGGATAACAAGGAACTGGCCGCATTCGGGGAACAGTTCGCCAAAGACTATCTCAAAAAATCCGGCATGAAATTCCTGGAGCAGAATTACCGGTGCACCCTGGGAGAAATCGATCTCATTTTTAGGGATAAAGACGCTCTTGTTTTTGTGGAAGTAAAACTGAGACAAAATCGTTATTTTGGTCCGGCGGCGCTGGCGGTTTCTCTTTCCAAACAGAAAAAAATCATCAAAACCGCCCAGGTATATCTGCGGGAAAAACAGTTGCGTGACCTGTTTATCCGTTTTGACGTCGTGGGCGTTGAAATGGAAAAGGAACAGTGGATCTGCAAGCATTACCGGAACGCATTTCTCGCGGAAGAATAAATTCCAATTCTAAAGACCACAGACCGGGCTTATCAAAGTGGCATATGAATCACCACCACGAAGGACACGGGGGAAGCAGGCGAAACGCCTGCAATTTGAGATCTCAAATTTGTCATCTGAGATTCATCATGCCTTTAAGGCATGATGACAAACTTCGTGCTCTTCGTGTCCTTCGTGGTGGTGATTATTTTTAAGATACTTCCGGAATTGCCAAACTTTGCTAGTCCAAATTCTGTGGCGGTGGTTTGCCGGTTTAATTAAATCGCGTTCCAGACAGGGACGTGAAGAAATCCCGCCAGAGTATTGGCATCCTCAATGAGTTTTTCAG
>JAFGBW010000087.1 GCA_016932965.1 Candidatus Auribacterota bacterium | reverse complement strand
TCTCCGGAACAGAAGATTCTGCTGGAAGAGTTTCTTCTTTACTGGTTTCCTGAGAAACGGGAAGCGGCTTCACCACATTGGAATCATTTTTGGGCGGCGGTGGAGGAGGAATTTCCTTATTGATGGGTTCTTCCTCTGACGGTTTTAATTTTTTCAGGAGGTCCCCGGTCAACTCCCCGAGTTTTTTACCGACTTCTTCGGCCTGTTTGGTCGGGGTTTCAGAAACGACGCCTTTGTAGTTTTGAAGAACCGATGACGATTTGCCCGGCATGATCTGGATATAAGCCAGATAAAAAGCTGAAACAAAAAAAATGATCGTCATATAAGCAGTGGTTTTTACGAGAAAATCCCCGGTTCTGGCACCGAATGCGTTCTGAATGGCTCCGCCTCCAAAAGAGCCGAAAGCGCCCGACAGGCCGTGACCTTTGCTGCTTTGCATCAAAATGATTCCTATCAGCATAATGGAAAGAATGACATGCAGGATTTGAATAAACGTGACCATAATATGAAGTCCTTATTGATAATTAACGATTTTTGCAAAGGAATCGGGTTTCAAACTGGCCCCGCCGACCAGGGCGCCGTCTATGTTCTTTTGAGCCATGAGTTCCTTGATGTTCTCGGGTTTGACACTCCCGCCGTACTGGATCCTTGTCGCTTCAGCGGTTTCCTCATCAAACATGTCTTTTAGAAGACCCCGGATAAAAACGTGCACTTCCTCGGCCTGTTCAGGCGTTGCGTTTACCCCTGTTCCAATCGCCCACACAGGCTCATAGGCGATCACGATGTTTTTCATGTCGTCTTTGGAAAAATTCGCCAGGGAATTCGTGACATGATCTTTCACAACACTTTCTGTCCGGCCGTTTTGTCTTTCAGAGAGTTTTTCTCCGACACACACGATGCAGGACAGACCGGTTTGGAGCGCCTTTTTCACCTTTTTATTAACCATGTCATTGGTCTCGTGAAAAATCTCGCGTCTTTCAGAATGCCCGAGGATCACATAAGAGCAGCCAAGGTCCTTGAGCATGGAGGCGCTGGTTTCTCCTGTAAAGGCCCCGTTGACTTCAAAATAGATGTTCTGGCCGCCGGTTTTGATGTTTTGAGCGTCTTTCAACGACCGGGTGACTCTTTCAATGGTGGGGGAGGACGGACACAGCACGATTTCCACTTCCCGGTTGTCTTTGACCAGAGGAATAAACGCTTTGACAAACCCCTCCGATTCAGACGGAGTGATGTTCATTTTCCAGTTCGCTGCAATAACGGGTGTTCGTTTCACGGATTTCTCCTGTTGTTGATGATCTTTTATAAAAGATGGGTATTATTGAGCCAACCAGGCGTTCAGGTCAAGAAAAAACAACGCTGGCACTCACAAATCAAAACTACTCCCGCAGAGGCGCGGAGGCGCTGAGAAAAGTGAATGAAAAATTTAGATCAGATTGCATGATCTACAATCCTGTATGGATTAAATCACTCCCAGTCTGGTCAATTCCTTCTCCATGGTCTTGGCCTCTATTGAATCAACGGGTGAATGTGCCGCAATGAGAAGCATGTCTTTGAGGCGCTGATTTTCACGCAGATGGATTCCGGGTCCGGGTTCCCGGTAATTCGTCTGGCCGTAATGAAACCTGATTTCGGATTCCATGGATTCCTTCTGTTTTTTTTGAATGAGATCCAGTTCAGACAAACGCTGGAGAAAAGCCTGTGCAGAAACGCTGAAACGGCTCTTGATGCTGATCAACAGATCAAAATTCCAGTTTGAAAGTCCGATTCCCAGCTGACGGACTGTGCTGCGAACGGTTTTTTCAGGCATGAGAAAACAGGAGGCAAAGTATCTGGCGGATCTTTCCAGGTCTTCCTCTGACAAGCAAGGCTGGTAAACCAGGTATTTGGCCCCTCCCTGATGAAAAATCACATGCCCCAGCTCATGCGCCAGGGTGAAGATTTTTCGTTCGGCGGTATCTTTGGAATTGAGGAAGAAATTGATGCTTTTGCTCCTGGGGCTGAAGTAGGAAAAACCCGTGATTTCCTGCGGCATATTCCGCACAATCACGCGGAGTCCGCTTGATTCCAAAAGATGGATAAGATCAAACACAATGGCATGTCCGATGCCCAACAGTTCCCGGGTTTGGTTTGCTGCTTCTTCGATGTCAGACATTGAAAACTGGTATAAAGGAATGTCCAGCGGAAAAGAATGATATTTCTGAGCGCCGCACATATCTTCAAGCCTGGAATAAAAGCTGATGATGGTTTCGGTTTCCTGCTTCAATCGGGGGGACAACTTTTTCTCCCCGCGGTAATGGATGATGGGTTTGGGTTCTTCCTGAAACAGGGCGTTCACAGGCACCTCCAGGGCATCACTCAGTTTCGAGATCCACTGCACCGACGGCCAGTTCTGGCCCCGTTCGATGCGGCCTAATGTATTAAGCGGGATGCCGGATTGTTCAGACAACTCCTGAAGAGTCAATTGCCTCTGTTTCCGGATCTGCCGCAGGTTTTCTCCTAATTTTTTCAACTCCATGCGATGTCCTTTCTTGTCATCATGCCTTCAGGCATGATGAATCTCAAATGCAAGATTTCAAATCTCAAATTATTTTTTAATAAAAGTTTAATTTTTTCTCACATTTTGTCAATGATTTTTAATAAAAAAACCAAATTTAGTATTTTTTTATTGTAATAAAACCTGATTATTGATACTAATAATTCATATTTAAGATAAATGAGAGGTTAAATATGTCATCACGTTGTCTAACCGAGGCGGATTATCTGCTGTATAAAAGGCGGAAATATCCAGGGGAGGTTGTGTTTCCTTTCTGGTTTAAAATTCTGCCCATGGATGAAATCCCGGTTTATAAAATCCTGTATCTCGGCGTGTTGAACGGGGATCATAAAAAAGAAGGACAGCTTGGAACACAGCTGTATTTTTTTTTAAAAATGGGCTGTACAAGAAATATGTCAGACGGCGAGGACGAGGAATTCCGGTTTGAAGTTTTTTACTGGCTGATAAAAGCCGCCGAGGGGGGTAATGCAAAGGCGTTGTATTATTTGGGCAGGTTGTATGAAAGCGGCTGTATTGTTAACAAAGACCATGACAAAGCGTTCGACTTATATAGACGGATTGCCGAATCCCGGGAGGCTGAAGCCGAGACGTATTTGAAAAAACTGTTTGAAAAGAGGCCTCTCCATGAGAACTGGACCGGCCCTTTTAAATGTCTCAAAAGCTGGATCAGAAGGGGGAGTTTGGAAGCCCGGGTGGAACTGGCGAAACTGTATCTGAGAAATGATGGTTTGTGTTTTCGTCCTCAAAGTCATGTCCGGGCTTTACATTTACTTCTGGAAGCCATCCTGCTCGGGGATGAATATGCCTGGACATGGCTGGATGAATTGATTCCGGTATACATCAAAAGCGCAGAACGGTTTTCATGCGGAACCCCGGGTGTCCTTCATTCATATCAGGTCAGGATATTCCAGGAATTTATGAAAATCGAGGAATCAGCCGGGCAGGGGAAGGCAATTGCCCAGACAAAGATGGGGTGTTTGTGTCTTCGCGCTAAACGGTATGCAAATGGTTTTGGATGGTTATTGAAAGCGGCAGGGCAGGATGACATGTATGCGAAATACGCTTTGGCGGGTCTGTACCTGACAGGCAAAGGGTGCGAAAGCAGCCTGTCGAAGGCGAAATGCCTGGCAGAAGAGGTGGTTTCCAGGGGGAATACGCTTTTATCCGGGAAGGCGAAGGCTCTGCTGGAGCAGATAAAGGAATCTGCTTTTATGAACGAGAGCATCAGTGCGGTTTCATCGAAAAAACCCGGGTCTGAACTGAAAACAGAAGGAGATGGGGATTCAAAGCCGCCGGATTTTTCGATGGAACAAAAAGAAAAGATCAAAGGACTGCTTCATCATTTTCATTCGGGAGAAAGAAGCAGGATGAAGCGTTTATTTTCAGAGGGGGTTGAAGGAGATGATTCCGGCGCCAGGTACGAGCTGGGGGAGGCTTTTTATCATTTGAGCGCTTATTTAAAAGACAAGGGATGGGTAGCTGAATATGTTTTAACGGACCTTGAGGACGCGACCTGTCTGCTGCTAAACAGGTCTGCGTCACGGGGATTTGGTGAAAATATAAGGTTTACGGATCAGGGAAAGAGGGTCATAATATGACTTTCTTTTGTCATGAAGGGGGACCCATTTCATGTTCAATCAAGTTTTAAATTTCCCATTTTCAAACCACGCGGAATCTCTGTGTTTTTACCGGCAAGAAGCGCGGGATGAATTGGAAAGACAGGTAACGATATGACTTTGGATAAATCCTATTACCAATACTGGGGCAAGGCGGACAAGGAGGGGAATTATCATCTCCTGCCTTACCACTGTCTCGATGTCGCCGCGGTGGGGGAATAAATTATGGAATATTACGCACATTCGGAAAATGATCAGGGTAAACGGCATTTATTGTCAGATCATCTCAATAAAACGGCAAAACTAGCTGAATCTTTTTGTCTCAATAAAGATTGGAGTAAGTTTTTTTATTGGGCTGGAATGTTTCATGATCTGGGAAAATATCAAACAGATTTTCAAACCTATTTGGTTAATAGTGGAGAAAGGGGAAGTGTTCCACACGCAAGCTGGGGTGCTGGTTATTCAAGAATATTGAAACAAAATGAAATCTCATTTGCTATAGATGGCCATCATAAGGGAATTCCTGATCGAAGCCATTGGAAAGGCGATGTTGACCCTTATATTCACAATGATGTCATAAATTTTGATCAGGTTGTTCAAACGTACTTGAAAGATAATCATATATCAGAATCAGATTTTAAAATTTCCAACATCAAATTTTCCGATCCAATGCATAGGGAATGTTTTGTCCGTTATCTATTCAGCAGTTTAACAGACGCAGACTGGCTGGATACAGAAGCTCATTTTGAGCCTGATAAGGCAACTACAAGAGAAAGTAAATTTTGGCCTTTGGATGAAATGATCCGCAGGCTGAAAGACCTTATTGATAGTAAAGAAAAAACCGGGGAAATTAATCAATTAAGAAATCAGGTTCTTACAGAAGTTTTGAAAAAATCAGGGCTTCCATGCGGATTTTATTCTCTAAATGTTCCGACAGGTCTTGGAAAAACGTTATCCTCTGTTTCATGGGCAATGCGCCATGCCAAAGAAAATAAAATGAAAAGGCTGATCTTGATTCTGCCTTATATTAACATCATTGATCAAACTGCCCGCATTTTGAAAAATATTTTTGGCGATGAATGGGTCTTGGAGCATCATTCCAATTACAATGAAAATGATAAGGATGATAAAGAAAATATTGATCCCATACAAAAAAGAAAACTTTTGGCGACTGAAAATTGGGATTATCCGATTATTGTTACAACGACAGTACAATTTTTTGAATCTCTTTTCAGCAATAAGCCTTCAAAATGCAGGAAAATTCATAATATTTCGGAATCCGTAATCATTTTCGATGAAGTGCAATCCATTCCAAAAGATGTCATTCTTCCGGTTTTGACTCTGCTTAAAAATATTCAATCTGTCATGAATTCATCTTTCTTATTTTGTACAGCCACATTACCGGCTTTTGAGAAAAGGGCGGATTTTGAAGGAATAGAGAATATTACTCCCTTGGTTGAGGATTCAAAATTACTTTTCGATAAAACAAAGCGTGTATCCTATTTTTTTAAAAATGATCTTGTTCCTGTTTCTATGACTGATTTATGGGCAGAAGCGGTACAACAGAAAGATTCCGTACTTGTTATTTTCAATACAAAGAAATCCGCTCGCGAGTGTTACCAGGTAGCAGGCATCAATATAAAAGAATTTGAAAAAATCTATCATTTATCTACTTCCATGTGTCCTGTTCACAGGTGGGCAGTTATTGATTCTATACGCAAAGATTTAGCGGATAGAATTAAAATATTTGTTTCATCAACTCAACTTATTGAAGCGGGAGTTGATTTTGATTTCCCTTGTGTCATGCGTGCAATGGCTCCGCTGGAATCCATTATTCAGTCAGCGGGTCGATGCAACCGTGAGGGGAAAATGAACAGATTAGGCAATGTCATGCTATTCAAACTTGAAGGCGAAAAAATGCCGGATAAGAATTATGGTGCATACGCGCAGGAGGCAGAAAATCTTATTAAGGCTGATATAAACCGACTCCATGAACATGACTTTTTTAAAGAATATTATAAACGCATCATAAAATTATATGCCGACCCGGATAAGAAAAAAATTAATCAGGCAAGATTAGAATTCATGTTTGAAACTGTTAATGATGCCTTCCGTATTATAGATCAGGCAACAGAAAGTATTTTTGTCTGGAATTACAATGACGACAGTCGGACACTATATGAAAGCATACGATACAAACCTTATTTATCAAAAGAAGATTTCAGAAAAATGCAGGTCTTTTCAGTTCCTGTTTACAGGAATTTTTTATTGAAACACAGGGTATGGCTGGAAGAAAAAAAGATTGAAGACAAAACCCAGGGTTATTGGCTTTGGAATGGTAAATATGATGAAACCGGAATAGTGGTTGATCCATTAACCGTGGAAGAAATGATTGTATAATTTCATATAAGGAGGGATTGCGATGCTTGATAGTGAAATTTTAAGGGTCAAGGTAACAGGAGAATTTGCCTGTTTCACCCGGCCTGATTTGAAGGTGGAGCGGATGACATATCCCTGCATGACGCCTTCAGCAGCAAGGGGAGTTCTGGATTCCATTTTATGGAAGCCGGAATTCAAATGGTATGTGCGGAAAATCTGGATTCTTAACCCGGTTAAATTCTTTTCTGTCCGTAGAAATGAAATAAATTCAAAGCAGGGTAAAAATCCAATTATTATTGATGAAGTAAATTCATTAGGAAAGCCCGTAAATCGAGCTCAGCGGAACAGCATAGTTTTAAAAGATGTTTCTTACATTATTGAGGCTTCCATTTATCAGGATTCATTTTTAAAAGAAAATCCGCCAAAAAAATATGTGGAAATATTCAGGAGAAGAGTTCGTAAAGGGCAATGCTGGCGAAGGCCTTTTCTCGGTACAAAAGAATTTGCAGCAGAATTTTTTGAACCGGTGGGCAAAGAACAACCTTTGGAAGAAACTATTCCTATTGGGAGCATGTTGTTCGATATTTATTTCAATGAACAGGGAAAGCCGGAGCCGATATTTTTTTATGATGTAGCTGTAAAGAACGGTATTTTAAATTGTGAAGTACCTGAAAATGAAAAAATGATGAAGGCCACCCATAAAAGGCCGCCTGAAGATAGCAATATATCTGCCGTTATCTATGACTTCAATCAAAAGGAAAAAATGGAGGTCGGTGTATGATAAAGGAATTAAGTGAACTGGGAAAAAAATTAAGAAGTAGCGAATCCCATAATGCACTGAAAGATGAGCCATTTTCGATTGATTTGTTAATTGGTGAAGATGGTAGTTTTCAGGATTTTTTCTTATTTGAAAAGCAGATGGCAAAAAGAGTGGAGGCAATTACAGCTAAAAAAGGTAAAGCCCGCCTGTTATTAGATAAGGCCGAAGAAATATTGCAGTATGGAGGTGAGGCTTCAAAGAAAAAGCATCAACTCTTTCTTGAAAAGCTAAATGAATATTCCAATTTAAAAAGTATTCAGCCTGTCTTGGCTTTTTATAATAGGAATAAAGAAAAAGGTGTAGAATTGGCTCTATCCTTGTTTGAATCCAAAATTCCTGAAAAAGAACGAAAAGGGAATATAGCTTTTAGACTTCATAACATGGATTCAAGAATTCATGATAATTTGGAAGTGCAGGAATCCATCATCCAAAAATATGAAGAAGCTCAAAAAAGTAAATTAGCAACTATAGCCAAAACGTGTTCAATTTGTGGAAAAAATGAATATCCTGTTGAGGATATTCCCCATGGGATGATAAAAAGAGTACCTGAAGGAACAACTTCTGGTTGTGCTTTGGTTTCTTTTAATAATGATGCATTCGAATCATATGGATTAGAAGGGAATCAAAATTCTTCAATCTGCACCAATTGCGCAAAAACCTACGTTGAAGGCCTGGGATGGTTAATGAATGATGGATCTCCGACTTTAAACGAGAAGGGAAAGGAATATTATAAATTCAATCATAGAAAAAATTTTGGTCCCGATACAGCAATGGTTTTCTGGACCAAAGAAAATCAAAAAGTAGAAGAAATTGATTTTCTGGAACAGCCAGATGAACAAGCTGTTTCTTCTTTGATTGAGTCGGTTGCATCGGGTTCAAAAAATCAGTCACGATACATTCAAACCGATCAGTTTTATTCATGTACACTTTCCGGAGTGTCTGCGCGTATAGCCGTTCGTGACTGGATTGAGACCAGTCTTGAAAATTTGAGAAATCAAATTGCCAAATGGTTTCAGGATATAAAAATCAGTCACTATGATTCTGCGTTAAAACAAACCAAAATACTTTATCCCAGATTGTACGATTTGGCCAGAACAGGTCAGAATATGGATGAGACAAAACACTATACCTTGTCCAGAACAGCCGTTCATTTATGGAATTGTGCTTTAAAAAATTCTGCACCACCACTCTGGGTTTTAACTTCAGTATTAAAGAGAATCCGGCTTGAGGGGGTCACCTTTCAGCGAGCGTCAATTATTCGTCTTATTTTAAACCGTAATTTTAAAGGAGGGATTATGATTAATGAACAACTTGATCCGGCAAATGAAAACCCTGCTTATGTGGCGGGACAGATATTTGCCAAGATTGAAAGCATTCAATATGCGGCCCTGGGGGATAGAAATAGCGGGATACGTGAAAAATATTTCAGCTATGCCATGACTGCCCCACTGGCGGCATTTGGAAGATTATTCAATCTTAATGCAAAACATTTTACAAAATTAAAAAGTGATAAGCCTGGTTTGGCTGTGAATCTTGATAAAGAATTACAAGCGTTGGTGGGAAAAATTGAAATTGCAAAATTGTCAGCGACTTTTTCGCTGGAACAGCAGGGGCAATTCGCTATCGGGTATTACCATCAAAAAGAACGTCAATTTAATAAATCTGAATCCAAAGAAACAATAAAGGAGAATTAATCATGAGTGATGCAATTAAAAATCGTTATGACTTTGTTTATTTATTTGATGTGAAAGATGGCAATCCGAACGGAGACCCGGATCAGGCAAATCTTCCAAGATCCGATGCTGAAAATCAGGAGGGACTGGTTACGGATGTTTGTATAAAAAGAAAAGTCAGGAATTACGTCCAATTGAAAGAATCCTTGAAAACTCCCTATGATATTTTTATTCGGCAGGAAAATATTTTAAATGATGTAATTGATTCTGCAAAAGGGGATAAACCTCAGGACAGACAAAAAGATTTATGTGGGAATTATTTTGACATAAGAACTTTTGGAGCCGTTTTAAGTACTGGCGACAAAGGCGCAGGTACTGTCAGGGGACCTGTACAATTCACATTCTCACGTTCTGAAGATAGAATTTATCAGTCAGAACATTCAGTAACACGGTGCGCAGTTACAACTAAAGAAGAAGCAAAAAAACAAGAAAAAAGAGAACATGCTTCAACCTTTGGCCGTAAAGCTACTGTCCCCTACGCCCTTTACAGAATGCACGGGTTTATTTCCGCCGTTGATGCACAAAAAACCGGATTTTCAGAAAATGATTTGAATCTTTTATGGGAAGCGCTTTTAAATGCCTTTGAGCATGACCGAGCCGCTGCCCGCGGAGAAATGAATCCCAGAAAACTTGTTGTCTTCAAGCACGGAAGTCATCTCGGAAATGCCCGTTCTGGTGAACTGTTTGATCGTGTTGTGATCAAGAAAACTGCTGACCTTCCAAGGGAATGGAAAGATTATTCAGTTGAAGTAAAAAAGGATAAATTGCCGAATGGAATCGAAATCATAGAAAAACTTTAACCATTTTGTTGACATCAACGAAATGGTCAGGAGTTGTATGAACAACAAGGATCAATCCCCCTCTCAGTCCATGATAGCGGACAGGCGTATCCGCAAGACCTTTCATGAAAACGAATGGTGGTTTGCCGTGGAGGATGTTGTAAACGGGTTTATGGAATCCGGGGATTTTTCAGGAAAATTTCCGGAAAGTAAAGGCCAGTGATCCGATGCTTGATCAGGAGTGGGGGCGGCTTGTCGCCCCTCGCCTGATTCAGACAAGAGCAGGGAAAACGTTTTTTGATTGCGTTACCCTGGAAGGCGCATTCCGAATCATTCAGGCGATTCCTTCCCCAAGGGCTGAGTCGGTCAGACGCTGGCTGGCAAAGACAGCGTTTGAACGATTACAGGAGATGCAGGAAAGAAATATTGAAACTACTGACGTGAATGATGTTTTCAACATGCTGGAAGGGATTTCTTCACCTGAAATTGCTGGGGATGCCAGAAAGGCTCTGGAGAAAAGAATTAAAAGGCTGATAGGTGCAAAAGTGAATGCATAATTTAAAATCCCCAACCAGTTATTGGATAAATTTAATCTCATGAATTTACTTGATTCTCAGTTGGATGGTTATGACCTATAAAAAAGGTTATATAACCTAAAAATAAGGTCAATCATGGAGACGAATAGATTCTGACCATGTACTCCGAAGACGATCTTCTTCCGATTTCCGCTCTTCAGCACCTGATGTTTTGTGAACGGCAATGTGCGCTCATACATATTGAACAGGTGTGGGAGGAAAATCGTTTTACGGCCGAAGGCAGGATCATGCATGAAAAATGTCATGAGGAAGGCCATGAATCCAGAGGAAATATCCGGATTGAACGAGGGCTTGCACTTCGTTCCTTTAAACTGAGATTGATAGGAAAGGCCGATGTGGTCGAATTTCATAAAGCAAATAATACATGGCTGCCTTTCCCTGTTGAATATAAACGTGGAAAACCCAAGTTGGATGATTGTGACAAGGTGCAATTGTGCGCACAAGCTATATGTCTTGAAGAAATGCTGGGAGTTTGTATTCCCAAAGGTGCCATATTTTATGGAAAGACTCTTCACCGGCTGGAAGTAAATTTTGATGAAACGCTTCGAAATGAAACTGAAAATTTAACAATAAGACTTCATGAATTCATCAAACAGGCAATTACCCCGCAAGCTGAATATGATGAGCGTTGCGGAAGGTGCTCGTTATTGAATTTATGCATGCCCAGACGCACCGGGCAGGGGTCGGTAAAAAAATACATGGAGAGTATAGGAGAAGAATAAATAATCTCAAATTTGAGATCATTCAAAAAGGAGGGGAAATGAAATATGAAAGATTCGAGGATGTCCCTGTTTGGAAAGATGGGGTTAAGCTGGCGACAGATATTTTTTCCCTGACTGAAGATAAATCATTCCGTTTCAAAGGAGATATTGCAAACCAAATCCAGCGGGCGGGATTATCTGTTTCCAATAATATCGCCGAAGGCTTTGAGCGGGGAACAACCCAGGAATTGATCACTTTTCTGTATTATGCCCGCGGTTCAGCGGGTGAAGTCCGGTCTATCCTATGCGTTCTTGAATCAATGCCGGTTTTTAAAAATTTTATATCTCAAATTTCAGATCTTAAATCAAAAGCTGAATCAATTTCCAGGCAGATACGCGGCTGGACGGATTCGCTGCAAAATACCGATATCAAAGGCCAAAGGCATCTTGATGATAAAACAAAACAGGTTTATGAACATAAGAAAAAACAGGAACAATTTTATAAGTCTTTACAACAATATACAGAAAAAAAGAAATTTTAAATTTGAGATATTAGATATGAGATTCCCGAAGGGACTCCATGAAACACCTTTTAAATACACTATATGTCACAACCCAGGGCGCCTACCTGAACAAGGAAGGTGAAACCGTCTGTGTCAATGTGGATAGGGAAGTCAGGCTTCGCCTTCCTATACATAACCTTGGCGGGATTGTGTGTTTCGGGAATATTTCCATGAGTCCATTTTTAATGGGGATGTGTGCAGAAAAAAATGTGTCTGTCTCTTTTTTGAATGAAAATGGCCGTTACATGGCAAGCATCAGGGGGCCGGTTTGCGGTAATGTGCTTTTAAGAAAAGAGCAGTATCGCAGGTCGGATGATGTTGAAGAATCCGGACGTATTGCAAGAAATATTGTCATGGCAAAAATCGCAAATTCAAGAATATCCCTGTTAAGACGCTTACGGGAAAAAACCGAAAATGAAAATCAGGAAGAAATCGAAAAAGCGGTCAGGCATATGGGTGGGTTGCTGGATCAACTAAAGCGTCATGAGTATCCTGTTCATGGTGAATGCGGCGGGCACCCTACTCTTTTGCTGGATAGGGTCAGGGGAATCGAAGGCGATGCTGCAAGAAGTTATTTTGGAGTATTTAACCATTTAATCACCTCTCAAAAGTCGGATTTTATTTTCAATGAGAGAAACAAAAGGCCGCCACTGGATAATGTGAATGCACTTCTTTCCTTCCTTTATACCCTGCTTTCGCATGATGTTCGTTCAGCCTGTGAGGCTGTGGGGCTTGATCCTGCAGTCGGATTTCTTCACAGGGACAGGCCGGGAAGACCGGGATTAGCGTTGGATCTCATGGAAGAATTCCGGGTTTATCTTGCAGACCGTCTGGCATTGACGCTTATCAACCGGCAGCAAATCAGAGGAAAAGGTTTTAATAAAACAGAAACAGGGGCTGTGCTTATGGATGATGAAACAAGAAAAGAGCTGCTGGTAGCATATCAGAAACGAAAGCAGGAAGAAATCTTGCATCCGTTTATCGGTGAAAAAATTAAGATGGGGCTTTTACCTCATGTGCAGGCATTGTTATTCGCACGTTATTTACGAGGGGATTTGGATGGTTATCCGCCATTCATTTGGAGATAATATTATTCAAAAATTTAAGAACTGAGATTTGGAATCTGAAATTCATCATGCCAAACAGCATGGTGAGGGGGTGATCCATGATGGTTTTAGTGACATATGATGTGAACACTGAAACTCCAAAAGGGAGGAAACGTCTGCGCCACGTGGCAAAAGCATGTGAGAATAAGGGGCAGCGGGTTCAGAATTCTGTGTTTGAATGTCTTGTAGATCCCGCCCAATGGGTGGAATTACAGGAAAAATTGATAAATATTATTGATCCCGATAAAGACAGTCTGAGGTTTTATTATCTGGGAGCAAATTGGCAGGGAAGAGTTGAGCATGTTGGAGCTAAACCTGCATATAATCCCGAAGGTGCGCTCATTGTATGAGAAAATAATCTGAAATCTCAGATTTTAAATTTGAGAAACGCGAATCCCAAGTAAACAGATTCTTCTAAAGAGATTCGCGATGAATGGAACTAATTGCATTTTAATGAATAAGGGTGAATGGTATAATGTTGAAGTGTTTTAAATTGATTCCTGTTTTCAGGGTCAGCGATTTACTGTCGTCCAGCCTTTGATTTTATTGATTTGATTTAAGATACAGTCGCGCCCCTCGCGGGCGCGTGGATTGAAAC
>JAFGBW010000086.1 GCA_016932965.1 Candidatus Auribacterota bacterium | reverse complement strand
GATTGATCTTTGGGAAAAAGGCATCACGCGTTACGTGGTCAATTCCAGTATTCCTGAAGGTCTGGATGAAAAATACCAGGAACTGGCTTATTTGGTGACCAGACTGGCCAGAGCCTGGCTGGAAGACAAACCGGTCCGCCAGATCGAAACCAGCTTTTACGGAAAACTGGATCAATTTGCCAACTGGATGATCGCTCCTGTTGTTTCGGCACTGGATCCGTCTTTTGACATCCAGTCGGAATATAACGAAGCGATCAGTTATCTGAAGGAAAAGGGGATTGATTACACGGTTCGTCCGGCTGACAACGCGAAAAAATACGGTGAGTCCATCACCATAGATATTTTCTGCGGGGCTGATTCTCTTGAGAGAATCAGCATCAGAGGAACCGTGACAGAGAGCTCCATTATGGTTTCCAGAATCGCGGATTTTCATAAGCTTTATTTTGATCCCAAAGGGCATAATCTCTTTTTTACATACGAGGACCGTCCCGGCGTGCTGGCTCTGATCACATCTGTTCTGGGAAAAGAAGGGATCAATATTGACGATGTTCGCGCTCCGCATAACGACACTCAGGAGAAATCCCTTGCCATTTTGAAAGTGGATAAACCTGTGGGCGGGGAAATCGTTAAAAAAATCGTAAAACAGATCAAAGCGCAAAACGGATTTTATGTGAATTTGTAAAAAAGAATTCAGAATTCAGGATTGAGAATTCAATAGAAATACCTTTAGATGGGGCTGTCAAAGAACTGCAGATTTTGTTTGAATTTGTCATGATTTGGAATGCGAAACTCGCTATAAAATCGGGGTCAAGCTGGCCCACTCTAAAAACGTTAATACTACTTGTTTCTGATTATTGAATTCTGACTGACAAAAAGGTGAAAATAATAATGAATTCATATATGACCCTGCAACCTGTACCCTTTGCTTTGGTTCTATAATCCATGGACATTTACGCAGAATCTTTGGAAATTCACAGGCGTCTGGCCGGGAAACTGGAAGTGACGTCAAAGATGAAGATCAGAAACAAATATGATCTTTCTTTGGCCTACACGCCGGGTGTGGCCCAGGCGTGCCGTGAGATAGAAAAGGATGTCAACCAGGTTTATGAATTGACCCTGAAAAAAAACACGATAGGGATCGTCTCTGACGGTTCGGCAGTACTGGGTCTTGGCAATATCGGCGCTCACGCTGCCATCCCGGTCATGGAAGGCAAGGCGCAGATTTTTAAGGAGTTCGCCGGACTGGACGCGTTCCCGATTTGTGTGGAGACACAGGACAGCCGTGAGATCGTACAACTGGTGAGAAACATCGCCCCTGTTTTTGCCGGGATCAATCTTGAGGATATTTCAGCACCGCGTTGTTTTGAGATTGAGAACGCCCTGCAGGATATCGGAATCCCGGTTTTTCATGACGATCAGCATGGAACGGCTATCGTGTGTCTGGCTGCGCTGTTGAACGCGGCGAAGCTCGCGGAGAAAAAAATAAGTGAACTGACAGTGGTCATCAGCGGAGCAGGAGCGGCGGGCACAGCCATCACCAAGCTTTTGCTTTGCGTGGATTATGAAAAAGGGTTTTATGATCCGGTAAAAGAGATTTTGATTTGCGATACAAAAGGGATTCTGTCCGGTTCCCGTTCTGACATCACAAACAATCCTGCCAAAAAAGAACTCATACGGATCACGAACCGTTCAAACAGAAGAGGGTCTCTGGCTGATGCTTTGAGGGGGGCGGATGTGTTTATCGGTGTCAGCGCTCCTGATATTGTGAGTATAGAGATGATCCGGACTATGAATCCAAATCCGTTTATATTTGCTATGTCGAATCCTACACCGGAAATCATGCCGGATCTTGCAAAAGAGGCCGGGGCTTTTATTGTGGCTACCGGCAGAAGTGATTTCCCGAACCAGGTGAATAACGCTTTAGTGTTTCCTGGAATTTTTCGCGGGGCTATTGATGTGAAGGCGAAAAGGATCACTCCAAAAATGAAACAGGTCGCTGCCTTGGCTTTAGCTTCCTGCATTGAGAATCCGACTCAGGATAAAATCCTACCCACGGTTTTTGATTCTTTCGTTGTTCCTGCCATTGCCAAGGCTGTCAGGGAAGCCGTTGTTTAAGTCCTATTCTGCCCAGGGAATGGACGTTAATCGGAATATCTTTTTGCTTCATTATATATTCCGACGCAAATAAATGGACTCATTTGAAGATAGGATGGAATATGTCGGAATTAGAGACATTATTGGAAACCGTGAGTGCATGGGTATGGGGTGCCCCGCTTTTAATTCTTTTATTTGGCACCCATCTTTTTCTGACGTTTCGTCTCCGATTCATTCAACGATATATCTGGAAAGCCATTAAACTTTCTTTGGAGACTTCCAAGGAAGGTCAGGGCGATATCAGTCATTTCGGCGCGCTCATGACAGCCCTGGCCGCCACCATCGGGACCGGGAACATCGTGGGGGTTTCAACTGCCGTCGCCTTCGGCGGCCCCGGAGCTGTGTTATGGATGTGGTTTACTGGTGTTTTCGGCATTGCAACCAAATACAGTGAAGCGGTTCTTTCGGTGAAATACCGGATCACCAATCCCAAAGGACAGATGGCTGGCGGGCCGATGTATGTTCTGGAAAAAGGGATGAACAACCGCCTGCTCGCCGTTCTTTTTTCAGTCTTTACCGCCGTGGCAGCTTTCGGAATCGGTAATATGGTTCAGGCCAATTCCATTGCCTGCCTGGTGAAGGAAACATTTGATGTTTCCCCCTATGTTTCCGGCAGCATCCTGACGGTTTTAATTGCCGCGGTGATCCTGGGTGGGATCCGATCGATAGCCCGTGTCTGTGAAAGATTGGTTCCTTTTATGGCGGGCATTTATGTTCTGGGCTGTGTCGTTCTTCTTATTATGAAAATGGATACCCTTCCTGAAACAGTCCTTTTGATTTTAAAAACAGCCTTTAACGGGCAGGCTGCGTTTGGAGGATTTGCGGGTGCCGGAATACGGGAAGTGATGCGTTTTGGTATTTCCCGCGGACTTTTTTCCAATGAGTCCGGTCTAGGCAGTGCTCCTATTGTTGCCGCAGCGGCCCGTACCAAAAATCCTGTCCGTCAGGCTCTGGTTTCTTCAACAGGAACATTTTGGGATACCGTGGTGGTCTGCCTGATGACCGGTCTGGTCGTGGTGAATTCCGGAGCCTGGAGCCAGGGATTAAAAGGTGCGGATCTCGCAAAAGCTGCTTTTGACCATTTGCCGAAGATAGGCCCAGTTATTTTGACCATCGGGCTCATGACTTTTGTTTTTTCAACCATTTTAGGGTGGGAATATTACGGGGAAAAGGCCGCGGAATATCTTTTCGGACCCAAATGCATTTTCCCATACCGAAGCCTTTGGGTTGCCGCGGTCATGATCGGGAGTGTGGTGTCTCTTAAAATAGTTTGGTCTTTTGCCGATATTGTGAATGCCCTCATGGCTGTCCCTAATCTCATTTCTCTTTTGGTATTGAGCCCTGTCATTGTTTCTGAAACAAAAACTTACTTGTGGAACAGGAATGGAAATGAGGAATTACAAATTGAGAATTGAGAAAATGATCTAACATGCTTCTCTATCAATCGGCGGATAGGAGCCATATGAAATTCATGGTATTTATATTCATTGTTCATTTTAAAAATTCTTAATTCTTAATTATAATTAATCCCTAAACTTTTTGGTTAAGGTTATGATTGTTTTCTATAATATATTATTATTAACGATACTGCTTTTCGGATTTCCATTCTGGGTGATTATTTCTCTCAAAAAAAAGTATCGTCACGGCATTTTAAGAAAACTCTGCATTTATAAAAAACCAGATGTTTCTAAAAAAGATTTCATCATGGTGCATGGGGTATCGGTAGGAGAAATCAACGCAGCCATCCCATTCATTGAACAAATAAAGCAGAAATTTCCTGATCAGCTTTTCCTGGTAACCAGTTCTACGGTCACGGGTTTCATCAATGCCTCAAAGAAGTTATCCGGCTGCACAATTGAGTATTTCCCCTTGGATATATATCCGGTTGTGAAACGTTTTTATAATCATTTCCCGATTTCCAAGATTTTTATCCTGGAAACTGAAATCTGGCCGAATTTTTTTTATGAGGCGCAAAAAAGAGGGATCCCTATTACGATCATCAATGCGCGTATTTCAGACCATTCGTTTAAGAAATATCTGTTATTAAAAAAATGGATCGCAGGGTACCTGGATATTCCAAAACGGATTTATTGCCAGTCTTTTTCAGACGAGAAGCGTTTCAGGCAATTGGGGGTTTTACCCGAAAAGCTCGTGACGCTGGAGAGCATGAAATTTGATTCAGCTCTTTTAGCTTTCAAAGGCTTTGCGAATAAAATACTTCCCTGGAAGAAGGCTTTGGAAAGGAGAGGGGGAGCTTTTTTTCTGGCCGGATCCACACAGGAAGCGGAAAACAGGATCTGTCTTGAATGTTTTTTGACTTTAAAAAATGATCATCCGGAGTTGAACCTGATCCTGATTCCGAGAAAACCTGAAACATTGAATTCCCTTTTTCCATTTTTGAAGAAAAAGGGGCTTTCCTATACGCTTCGAACCCAGTTAAAAAACAGTGAAGAAGCGATAGAAGATATCCTGCTGGTGGATACTATGGGCGAACTCTTTGATTTTTTTTCAGTCGCGGACATGGTTTTTATTGGCAAGTCTTTGGTTAAGCCAGGCGGAGGACAGAATCCTTTGGAGCCGGCTGTATTTGCCAAACCAGTTGTCATGGGTGAATATTACCAGAATTTCAAATGGATCGTGGAAGAAATGAAAAATCATGACGCCATCAGGATTGTACAGGACGGGGACGGCTTGAGGCGTGTTCTTAAAAAATGGATTGAGGACATTGAGGAGAGGGAGAGGGTCGGGAACAGGGCCGCCGTTTATGTAAAAAATAAAGCTGGCACTTGTGAAAAGATTATAAATGGGATATAATAACAAATACAATTGAGATTATAAAAAAATTAAGATGAGAAAAAAATATGCTGGGTGACTATCTGATTAAAGACGGCGTCCTTCTGGAACCTGCCATCACGAAAAAATGGCATGTGCTGGAGGCCCTGACCCGTTTCTATTGCCGGGATGTTCCTGAAACGGTCGCTGACCTTATTTTTGAAACGGTTCTAAACAGGGAATTACGGGTGTCCACAGGATTGGGAGGAGGCGTGGCCATTCCCCATGCCAGGACAGACCTGGTGGAACGGACCGGGGTTTTGTTTGTCCGCTTTAAGAACGGAATAGAATGGGAATCCATAGACGGGTCCCTGGTTCATTTTCTTTTCTTAGTCATCGGGCCGACATCTTCCGCTGATGAATACTTACATGTGTTATCCAGAATCTCAAAAATATTGAGCGTCAAATCGAACCGTTCCATTCTTCTGTCATCCGATACCCATCACGAGGTCCGAAAAATCCTTGTGGGTATCGGCAGGCAGCCTGTGGCTCCAATTCTTTCGAAGTTACCGATCCTTCCAACCGGACGGCACACCCGTCTTTTATTTTAAACTGAGGAAATGGTCCGATACCTCCAAGATGTGGTGGGATGCATACGGGAATCCCTTAAAGGGATATATTGTTAGTTGATATGTTAATAGAATCGGGAATCGAGAATATGAGATAAAAAATCCAGAAAAATAAAAAAAAGAGTCATAAAATTTCATTGCCTTTTTTATCAGTTTTGGTTTTTTTCCTTTTATATTTTCGAGTCAATTCTCGATTCTCAATCCTGTTTATTTAGTTTATATACTCCAGTAACAGTTAAATTTTGCTTGCCCAAAGGCTGTGGCAAAGTATACAGCATTAATGACGACGTAACGCAATCCAGAGAGAAGAAATGCTTTTGTAATAAAAAGGCTCTGACGCGGTCATCATGTCAAGCCTTAAGGCTCTGGTGGCGGTGTTTGATGAAGAGATAGAATATCTCCGATGGAGTGAGGGTATCATGCAAGAAAAAACCGGAATCGAGAGACGGAACGCGGTTCGTTTTCCTTTTAAATATCCTATCCGTCACCATCTGGAAGGGGTGAAAATATTGAATCATTCCCTCTGTGATAATTTGAGCTTGAGCGGCATTTTATTCCATTCCATGATAGCCTATCAGAAAGACCAGATCGTGGAGATATTGATTGACGTTTCGGGAGAGGATAGGACGATCACTTTAAAAACCATCGTCGTATGGACAAGGCCTGACCCCCTTTTTCAGAAGCAATACTTTGTGGGGGGGCAATTCAAGAATGTTTCTCCTGAATTCATTTCTCCCCTGATGGAGATGGCGATCAGGGATCTGACACTATCCATAGAAAGGACACCGTCGAACATCTGGTTATACCGTTACAGGGGAGACATAAGAAAAGCCAAAGGAGATGAAGAGGGTTCCCGCTCCGATTACGACAAGGCGGAATCATTGAAAAGAAAACCTTCTCGGGCTTGATCTGAATTCGGCCTGAGATTCAAGTCAGACGTTGTATTTCTAATTGTTATCACAAGCCTATTTTTCAGTTTCTGAAAACACATCCGCCTCAAAGACGAGATAAGAGGCATTCTCTTTCCAATCGTCAGATAAGAGGCCGGCTTTCATGGATAAGTGACTCAAAGTGGTAGCGAGGTCCCATCCCTGTTCAGGAGCTACCTGGGGAAGAAAGACAGCCTGCCTTCCGTATTTGGAGAGAACCATCCCGTGTTTCCCCAGGACGATCTCGTTGTAAGAAGAAACCGGATGGGGCGGTGTGAGAGCGGAGATCTCAAATTCCAGCCCCGGCAACTCGTCTGAAGTGACTGGCGGGAATCTGGGATCATGCAATGCTGAATCGATGGCGTGATCCATCACCGCTTCATGAAGGGGGCGCTCAGGAAATATTTCACCGATGCATCCGCGTAAATTACCGTTTTT
>JAFGBW010000006.1 GCA_016932965.1 Candidatus Auribacterota bacterium | reverse complement strand
GAACAACAGATTCTGGCCTCGAAATATAATGTGAAGGTCGCCTATTTGGAATGGAAAAGGCTTGTAGAAGGGGAAGGCCCGCTGGAATTGGAAAAATTGAAATCCGCAATGAGAAAGGCCAAACAGGAATACGAAGAAAAATCCGGATACGTGGATGACATCGCCAAGCTGGACAAACAGGGACTGGTCAATGCCGTGGAGATCAATCAAACCAAAAATAACGTGGAGGAATCCAGACAGCTTTATCTTTCTTCGCGCCTTCAGCTGGAAAGTTATCAGAAACATGTCCTTCCCACTCTCATTGAAAAAGCCAGGGCAGGACTCCGGAAGAACCGGATTGAGCTGGAGCAGACGAGGAAATCCTCCGGCTTTAAAATAGGAGAGGCTGCGGCCAATCTTAAACAGGCTGAAGAGGATTTGAGAAATGTCCAGATCCAGCTGGAACAAGCCAGACAGGAGCTGGAAAAAACCGAGATCAAATCCCCTGTTTCAGGTCTTGTGGTACTTTATGAAGATTACCGGGGAGGGAGTAAAAGACCCCCCAGGATCGGCGACACGGTCTGGCAGAATCAACCTATCCTGTTTCTTCCGGATCTCTCAGCCATGAAAGTGAAAACCCGTGTCCATGAAAGTGAACTTCATTTGATTGCAAAAGGTGAAAAAGCGATTATCTGTGTGGACGCCTATCCGGACCTGTTGCTGGAAGGAGAGGTGGATTCCATCGGAATTCTTGCTGAACACAATCCCCATTGGAGTGCAGGTGATAAATACTTCCAGGTGATGCTTCATCTTGTGAAAACGGATTCCCGTTTACGACCCGGCATGACAACACAGGCCCAGATCGTTGCAGCAAGCGCAAAGAATATCCTGACTGTTCCTGTTCAAACGATATACTCAGCCAATGGGAATAAATATTGTCATGTGAAGGATGGACGGCATTGGGTCCGGCGGGAGATCCTGACGGGTTTGCAGAATGAGGATTTTGTTGAAATTGTCTCTGGTTTGAAAGAAGGAGATTCCGTATCCGCTTTGCCGCTGGAGGAATTGTGAAGTCTTATCCCCTCATTGAGGCAAGAAAAATATCCCGGTTTTTTTCTTCCGGGAACCAACGCATTCATGCGTTGAGAGAAATGGATTTAACCATTGAGCCAGGCGATTTTCTCGCTGTCATGGGACCTTCCGGTTCAGGCAAATCGACCCTTCTGCATCTTTTGGGATGTCTGGACCGCCCTACCGGAGGAGAATTATATTTTCAGGGAGAAAATGTCCGGTCCCTGTCGGTACAGGAATTGGCCCTTTTCCGCGCGTCCCGCATTGCCTTTGTGTTCCAGAACGATAATCTGATCCCTCAATTGACGCTCAGGGAGAATGTGGAATTGCCTTTTATTTATCTGACCATTCAACCTGAGGAAGTAAAAAGAAGAGTGGATGAGGCCTTCCATCAGGTGGGACTGATCTTCCGGGTGGATCATAAGCCGAATCAGCTCTCAGGCGGAGAACAGCAGCGCGGCGCCGTTGCCAGGGCTTTGGCCATGAATGCCGAACTCATCATCGCGGATGAACCCACCGGAAGTCTGGATCTGGAATCCGGCAGAAGGATTCTTTCCCTCCTTAAAAAGTGTCATGAGGAGGGGAAAACCGTCATTTTGGCCACGCATAACCAGGAAATGGCCGCTTATGCCAAAAGACGAATTTTCCTCAAAGACGGATCATTAATCCTGAATTAAGAATTGAGAATTGAGAATGATGAATGATTCGATTCAAACGGGCATGTTTACTCAGGGCATTTTCAATTCTCAATTGGACTGCGGGCATCCTGCCCTTGCCCGTTGGACGCTTTCGCATCCTTCTTCATCCTCCTGGCTCCGGGTCCCAATTTTTCATTCTGATTTATTCCCCCGGATTTTTTTCCAGGAGCCGGAATAATGAAAATACGGCCTTTATTGAAAGTCAGCTTAATGTCTCTTAAGTATCATGCTTTCAGGACATTTTTAAGTGCCCTGGGCATTGTTTTTGGCGTGATTGCCGTGGTCATGATGCTCTCTGTAGGCACCGGCATCAAGCAGGAAACCCTTGCCCAGCTTGAACAACTGGGCAGCAGGCATATCATCATGAGGAGTGTCCCAGCTGAAATATCATCTCAGAGCAATCAAACCCAAATACAGCCCAGTGGCAGGCCCTCAATCAAAGAATGTGCCCTGGTGATTCATCATTCCCCTGACATATTAAGATGGGCGCCTTTACTAGAAATGATAGCCCCCCCTTCCGTCAAAAAACAATTAAACGACTGTGAAATCATGGCCACCTCACCAAAGTATCAGTTGATTAAAAATTTGACAGTGAAGGAAGGCCGTTTTCTTTGCGCGGAGGATGATTTGAAAAGGAGCCGTGTTTGTGTTCTGGGATGGGAAGCATCCCGGGAACTTGGTGAAAAGGGGAAATTAGGAGGTTATCTCCGGATCCAAAATCAGATTTTCAAGATTGTGGGCGTATTGAATCATCTTGCCTGGTCCAAAACAACAGTTCCCGCTTTGACCGGAAGAAATCTCAACCGTGTCATTTTCATTCCCTGGAAGACGGCAACATCTTTTCTTCAAGGGGGTCCCGGAGGGCAGAACAGCATGGAAATAGTTTTGGAAGTGAAAAAGGGGGTTTCCGTCATCAAGACAGGCCGGTCCCTTGAAAAAATAATGAAACACATGTTGAAGGATAAAAGCATGGGGGTCCTGATCCCGCAGGAACTGCTGCAGCAGATGAAGAAAACCCAGAGGAATTTTAATCTTTTTTTAGGATGCATCGCCTGTATTTCCCTATTGGTCGGTGGAATCGGGATCATGAATATCATGCTGGTCAG
>JAFGBW010000085.1 GCA_016932965.1 Candidatus Auribacterota bacterium | reverse complement strand
TTATATGCCGGGGGATTGTATCCATGGATATTATGATAGTCAGTCGATAAGTAGGCTGTATAATTCGATTGGCCGTTATTTTCCTTGTCGGTAAACGTAATGGTCGTGGCTCCTTTTGAAGTATTACGCAGGATATTTATAATCTGTGATGCTCCGAAAACAGTGATTGTCACCCGGAACTGAACAGTACTGACAGAACCCGGAATCAACTCCACTTCCGATACAGGTTCGTATACATGTTTTCTTTGTTTGACTTCGAGCAGTTTAACTTTAAAAGAAGGTTTATCACAGTATGTAAATCGTATGTGATCGTACCGGGCTGTCATATTTTTTCTTGGAAAATAGGCAACGACGTTCACGCTGATTTCAGAAGGGGATTGCTGCTCGTATCTGGGAGCCGTGAAAGTGGAAAAGGCGTGGCCGGTCAGGTCGGTCACGGAAGAAATCGGAGTGATATTTGGAGGGATTAAGAGATTGGCGTACTTGTCATATTCAGCAGTAAAATCGATTTCATCATTGGCAACAGGAACGTCATTTTGCATCAGGCGGGCATTCACCATGAGCTGGGTGGATCCGTCTGCGGATAAGTACGGCGGGGAAGTCGGCGGCGGAGGAACCATCTGCACTTCCAGGGAGTAGTTGATGATGCGGAATGACGGAAGCTTGTTGGTTGTATAAGAAGAACCTGAAACCCTGCCTTCCAATATCACGGGAAAGGTCAACAGGGTTTCATTGGGATAGATGGTTTTATCCGGAATATTGTATTTCATGGAAAGGGTCATGCCTTTTGTTCCATATAAGACATCGCCTGTTGATGTGGGGGTGAAAATAATACCTTTACCATCCGGTGTGGGAGAAGGGTCCCAAGAACTCGCGTTCCCTCCTGAAGCGCCTATAAAATACGGTGGTGATTGCTGAAAATTGGCATCCGGATGCATGATGGTCACCTGATTGATATAATCTGACGTGGAACCTCCGTTTTGAATCCAGAAATTGAATTGAACCTCGGTGTCGCCACAACTGACAATCAAAGGATCGAGTCTCACGGAAAAAACTTCTATGGTTCCCCAGTCAGACTGATCCCTTACCGTATCCTCCTGGTCAGACAGGACCCGTCCGGAAAAGAGATATTGAGCGCCCGGGTCTCCGGACACCCGGTAAACCCAGTAAAACACTATTTCCGAATCCGGCGCCAAAGATGGCACAGGGCCAGGCGGGGTGGGGCCGTCAATCAGAACCGGTTTATTCAAGCCGTTTTTGCCACTCCAGGAAATCCCCATTGGCCTTAAATTGGTCAAAGGATGGTCTGTATTGTTTGTAACATGGAATGCCAGTGTGATGGCTTCGTTGTTTGCCGCAGTCAAAGGCACAACCATCTGTCCTCCCACATCGCCGATCACCACTTCATTGGAAATGCATTCATTGGAAGTAACACCTGAGCCGGTTCCTCCTGAGACATAGCGGGTTGAACGCAGCCGGGTAGCCCGGTATTTATATACGAATTCTTTTGTCTCCCCTGAAAGAAAAGTCTGATTTGAAGGGACAGGGCCGGAAACGTAAGTCAATTCCCCGACTCGTCTTCCATCGACAAGGCGTGTCGGGGTAATGGGCGTGACTGTTTGCTGGGCTGTTGTCCGGTTCTGTACGCTCAGATAAAAAGTGGCCTCCGCCTCCAGCGGCATGGTGTCTGGAACAATGTTCAACTGGGTGAAGAGCCCCTGCCGTAACCAGGGAAAAGAGGAAACAGGGGCGCCGTCGTAGGGACAGGAATCTCCATCATCATCCCAGGCTTCCACGCTGGATAGATAATGGCTGTTGTCGTCAGCAGCGGCGTTGGGGATGGTGCCCCCGTTGATACCCGTGACAATCATGCTGAATCTTAATGTCTTATTGGAAATCTGTGAACCTGAAACAGGACAATAAAATTCCACGACGTTTTTTTCCAAGGGAGGAGTTAATGCAGGACCCAGGGTAACTATCCAGTCTTGGGGGCCCTGGGTGGCGGCGCTGACTTCATATAAGGCAGATGGAAAAGTAAATCTAACCTTGTTGATGCGGTTATTCCCGGATGTTCGGTCAACCGTAAAAGAAAGGGTGCCATACGGGTCCCCCTGGATGATGGGATCAGGTCCTGGATTAACAAGGGCAAACTCAGTCTCATTGGATGGGGGACCATGTGCCCCCTGTGTTTCCGAAGTGAGAAAAAACAGGGAAAGAAGCAGCATGGAAATAGATGCCGTTTTCATGATTTGATTATAGCAAATATTTATAGGGTTATGCAATAGAGGAATGGCTTGAATTGAATCGATGATAAGCATTAAATGCTGACTTGAAAAATCGTTTTTTCAAAAGGGGAGAGATGGAAAATAGTTCCGTCTTTTCTGAAGAGAAACTTTCCGATTTCATGTTCGGATTCAAAAAAGAGTTCCGGGTCATCGGAGGATATTTTCAAGATAGCAGGGGACAATTCCGTCGTAAAATAGATTTCTCCCATGAAAAAAGCGGTCCACTGGCAGAAAGAGAACAACGATACTGCTTCAGCCTGTTTTTGATAATGGGAATGCCTGCAATTCCCGGTCAGATCAAAAATCTGGACTCTTCCTCCGTAATCAGCAACAGCAACGAGGTCCTTTTCCAATGCCAGTCCTTTAGGATGATCGAGATTGCCTAAGGGGAACGCACTCGTAAAAAAGTGACTTTCAATGGTGTGGAAGCGGGATTGATCATCACGCCATTTTTTATAAACACTTTGTTCCTTGAATATCCGGGACTCATAATATTCCTGACCCGGACCCGGGACTCCAAAGGAGAATTGAAAAACACCATCTGAGGAAAAGACCTTGATTTTTTGATTGTCAGAATCCGAAATAAATAAACGGCCGTGGGGATCCACCGCGATGCCGTACGGCTCATTGAATTCGGCATTTGATTTTCCGTGTTTTCCGAAACTGAAAATAGTTTTTCCCTGCTCATCCAGACAGACGATGCGGTGATTATAGCGGTCCGTGATATAAAGGCGTTCTCCATCCCATGCACAGTCGGTCGGATAATGAAACTGGCCGTTTTTGTTTCCGAATTCACCTGTTTTCCAGAGGAGTTTTCCATCTGGATCGATCCTGACAATCTGATGGCCGATTTCGTCTGTGATAAAAAAACCGGAATCCGGCCCCTCGCAGAAGCTGAGGGGGCCTTTTAATTCTTCACTTGAATAAAAGGGAGTGGACAAGTTTTTCATGGCTTGATCAACCATCATGAATCTGTTGAGCTGTTTGCGCCGCCTGGCTATTTTTTTCTCTGCGCCGCCTCCGCGCCTCTGCGGGAGGGATATCATTTGTTTATTATTTTTTTAAAAGTGATGACAATTCCCGCATGAATTGCGAGACATCTTTGAACTGGCGATAGACGGAAGCAAAACGGACATAGGCCACTTCATCCAGTCCCTGGAGCTGTTTCATGACCAGTTCGCCGATAACCTGACTCTCCACTTCTCGCACCTGCATTTTTTCCACGGATTCATTCACGAAACAAACCAGAGCGTCTATCTGGTCAAGGCTGACCGGCCTTTTTTCACAGGCTTTAATCACGCCCTCTCTTATTTTTTTTATGGAAAAGGATTCCCGGGCGCCGTTTTTCTTGATGATCATGATCGGCACTTCTTCGATCTGTTCGAAAGTAGTGAATCTTTTTTCGCATCTCAAGCATTCCCGGCGTCTTCTGATGCTTGCCCCGTCCGTTGAGGCACGGGAATCAATGACTTTGTCTTCAAGACATGCGCAAAATGGACATTTCATGAGTTTGTCGATTCCTTCCTAAAGTAATCCATATCGGCGAATTTGATTTTAATCTTGAATTATACTTTTATCGACTGTTCATATAAATCTGGATACAGCGGAAACTGTCTGCACAGGTTCGCCACTTCCTTGCCGACGGATTCAATCACTTTGGTATCCCCCATTTGAGTACAGATTTGGTGGATCCAGACAGCGATTTTCTCAATTTCATTTTCTTTCATTCCCCTGGTGGTCACCGCAGCGGTTCCTAAACGGATACCGGAGGTCACGGTCGGGCTTTGCTTGTCAAAAGGGATCAAATTTTTATTCACCGTGATTCGGGCTGAATGCAGATTATTGGCCACCTCTTTTCCTGTCAGATTCAAAGCAGAAACATCCACCAGGAGAAGATGATTGTCCGTGCCGCCCGACACAATTCTCAAACCCAATGAAGCCAGCTTCGAAGCAAGGGCCTTTGCATTTTTAACTACCTGTGTCTGGTAATTTTTAAAAGAGGGCTCTGAGGCTTCTTTCAGGGCCACGGCTTTGGCTGCAATGACATGTTCGAGAGGTCCTCCCTGGATTCCCGGAAAAATCTGCTTATTGATGGCTTTCTCGTACTGGTTTCTGAAGAGAATGAGCCCGCCCCTGGGTCCGCGTAAAGTTTTGTGCGTGGTCGTGGTAACGATGTCAGAGTGAGGAACCGGAGATGGGTGCAGTCCGGCCGCCACGAGTCCGGCAATGTGAGCCATGTCCACCATGACGAGCGCGCCAACCTTGTCGGCAATCCTGCGGATTCTTTCAAATTCAATGATCCTCGGATAGGCGGATGCCCCGGCCGTGATCATTTTGGGTTTATGTTCCAGCGCGAGTTTTTCCATCATGTCGTAATCTATTTTTTCGTCCTCGGGTGAGACACCGTAGGCGACAAAATGAAAAAAACGGCCCGAAAAATTCTGCTGCAGGCCGTGCGTCAAATGTCCTCCATGGTCCAGGCTCATGGCCAGTACGGTGTCTCCGGGATTTAAAAGGGCAAAGTAAACAGCCATGTTGGCGGAGGAGCCTGAATGGGGTTGAACATTGGCGCCTTCACTTCTGAAAAGTTTGATGGCGCGGTCAATGGCCAGTTGCTCAGTCTGATCGATGAATTCGCATCCATTGTACCATCTTTTGGCCGGATAGCCCTCGGCGTATTTGTTCGTCAGGACTGAACCTTGGGCCTCCATGACTGCCATGGATGTGAAATTTTCAGAGGCGATCAGTTCAATGGAGGTTTCCTGGCGGATGATTTCCCTGTTGACGGCTTTAAAAATCTCTGGATCTATTTTGGATAAGTAGCTCATCTTGAATTCAATCTCCTAGTAAAAAATTCATATTAAAATAAATATAAAACCTAACCGGACATGCTAATTTTTTAGAAAGTTTGAAATTATCATGAGTTGTGAAGTGTTTTTTCCTTATGCAATTTTTTCAACGCGCCGGCAGTGACGTCCTCCTTCAAACGGTGTTTCAAAAAACGTCCGTATGATTGCCACAGCATCGGCGGGGGAAACAAAATGGCTTCCCATGACTAATATGTTTGCGTCATTATGGGCTCTTGAGAGTCTTGCCGCTTCCTGATTATAGCAGAGAGCTGCCCTGACATTTTTTACCTTGTTGGCCACAATCGACATGCCGATCCCGGATTTGCATATCAATATGCCTTTGTCATGGTGTCTTTCACCCACAGATTGGGCCACCTGGTATCCGAAATCAGGATAATCACAGGATTCGGATGAAAAGCAGCCTTTGTCATCAATCATGTAACCTTCGTTTTGAAGATGGATTTTGATGTGTTCCTTCAGATCGAAACCACCATGATCCGATCCTATAACAACTGATCTGGATTCTTGTGAAAAGGAGTCGGCAGATTTATCGGGGGTATTCATTTATTAATTTCAATTCTCAATTTTATTTATACCATCTCACTCAGCCGTTCCAGCGGTTCTTTCATCAGATCAAAAACCTGCTGGTAAAAGTCCTCACTCCCTCCCATCGGATCATCGATGTCCATTCTTCCCTGAAGAGGATTTTTGTCGAATTCCCTCAGTAAAAAAATTTTATTTCCCGTTTCAGGCCATTCGCGGAGCAGATAATCGCGATGGAATTCTGTCATGACGATGATCATGTCCGACTGATCCAATAGTTCTTTTTCAACTTTTCTGGTTTTATGAGAACTCAGATCCAGTTGATACCGTGCCATGATGCGAGAGGCTAAAGATGAAGCGGGGAATCCATTGAGAGAGGCCGTGCCTGCGGAGAAAGTACGGATATTTTTTCCCCGTGTCAGATGATCAAAATAACATTGAGCCATGGGTGAACGGCAGGTATTTCCGGTGCAGACAAAGAGGATGGTTTTCATTTTAGCATTCATCATTCTTTATGTTTTATTGCATTTTTTTATCTGTTGCATGGCATCATGAGAAGACGATACGGCTCTATCCCATTATCCATTAAAAATATAGGCTCCCTGACGTAGAACTTTAACTGGATTCACTGAAATGTCAATCACAGTTGATTCCTTTAAATTGTCCGTTTTGCCGGAATCCACGATGAGATCCATCCTTTGTGCCAGCAACGGATTGATCTCATCAATGCTGACAGGAGGGGGGTCTCCTGAAAAATTCGCGCTCGGAGCCAGTACCGGACATCCGGCCTCCTTTAAAATGGCTTTTGCGACCGGATGATCCGGTATGCGCACGCCTATTTTGATTTTCCGGACATTATCGTAATAGATCAGGGTGACCGGATGGGGGATCAATTTATGGAACCACTCCCTGGCGTCCGCATCACAACCATTTCCGGAAAAACGGAAGTATTCATCCAGAGAGGCGAAATGGTAACTGAACGGCTTATCTCTTGGACGTTTTTTTATATCGTATACTTCCAATATAGAGGGTTCATTTTCCGCATTGACACCCAGACCGTAAACAGTTTCAGTCGGAAAAATGACTTTTTTCCCGGCTCTTAAATATTGGCCTGCCATGGAAACCAGTGAAGGCTCAGGATAAAACGGATCAATGGCGATGATTTTACTGATCACTTCAGGAGGCATATTATCGGTGTTGATCATTGTTCCTCATTTTTCCGGTTAATGATGACTCTGCAGTGAATCAGAAGAAGCGAGCACCTTTTTTTCCATTTCTTTTTTATACGTTCTTAATTTTATTTTGAGTTTCTGCTGATGAACTGCCAGGATTTCAACAGCCAGAACAGCGGCATTATAGGCTCCGTCAACAGCCACGGTAGCAACAGGAATTCCTTTGGGCATTTGCACCGTGGATAAGAGGGCGTCCATTCCTTTTAAGGCACCAGATGAAACCGGAACACCGATGACTGGTAATATGGTATGTGCGGCAACCACGCCAGCGAGGTGTGCGGCTCCGCCTGCTCCGCAAAGGAAGACGGAAACTCCTTTTTCCGCTGACGCGTTTACATATTCTATCAGTTTGGAAGGGGCTCTGTGAGCTGAAAGGACTTTGACTTCATGTCGGATCCGGAACTCCTTTAGGGCCTCTGAGGCGGCTTTCATGATTTCCCAGTCCGTTTTAGACCCCATGATTATGGCGACTTGAGCTTGGTATTTCTGGCTCATGATTTATTCTCTCCTGTGAAAGAAGGGTTGATAAAATTAAGTCCACTATTATTAACAACGAAACACTCCGAATACACGAAAAAAGTCAATGGGGGAATAAGATGTTTTTCAATCTATATTTATCAGATACCCGCCTTGTCGCTGATGTCTGTACGGTAATACATTCCATCAAAATGAATCTGTTTCAATGCGCGATAGCTTTTCTCCTTGGCTTCTTTCAGGTCTTTCCCCAGAGAAGCAACCGAGAGCACCCTGCCTCCGCTCGTGAATAAACGGTCCTGTTTTTTTTCTGTTCCCGCGTGAAAAACTGTGCAGTCTTTTTCCAGTGGCTGGTCGAGACCCTTTATTTCAAATCCTTTTTTATAGGAGCCGGGGTATCCGGAAGAGGCGGCCACCACACAGACGCAGGATTCTTCAGCCCATTTTAAGGAGATATCCGTAAGAGGTTCTCCTTTGGAGGCCCTGTATAACATCTCAAAAAAATCCCCCTGAAACCTTGGAAGTATGGCCTGGGTTTCCGGGTCCCCGAAGCGGACGTTGAATTCCAGAACACGGATATCGTGGTCTTCCAGAACCATCAGTCCGGCAAACAGGGTTCCGATATAAGGCATGCCCTGATTGAGCATGGTTTTTAAAACCGGCACAAAAATGTGATCCTTTGTCCATTGGAGTTGTTGAGGAGAAAAGGCCGGAACAGGCGAAAATGTTCCCATGCCTCCGGTGTTAGGCCCTTTGTCATGATCAAAAATGCGTTTATGGTCTTGAGAGGGGGCCAGAACAACGGCATCCGTTCCGGAGCAAATCGAAAGAACGGATACTTCATATCCTTTCAGAAATTCCTCGATGACGATTTTATTTCCGGCGTTTCCGAAGATTTTTTGCTCCATGGCATCTTTGACAGCGGCCACGGCTTGGGCATGATTTTGTGCTATGGTGACGCCCTTGCCTGCGGCCAGGCCGTCTGCCTTGATGACAACCGGATAGGATTGTTTATCCAGATAAGCCAGCGCCTGGGAGATCACAGTGAATGTTCTGCCTTCGGCGATCTTGATTCCTGAGCGTGAGCAGATCTGCCGGGTAAAATCCTTTGATCCTTCCAGCATGGCGGCATTTTTTGAAGGGCCGTATATGAGGAGTCCTTTGGCTTTGAAGATGTCCGATATCCCTTCAACCAAAGGGTCTTCAGGTCCGACCACCGTGAGATCTATTTGTTTTTTTTGGGCAAAGACTGCCAGGGATTTTAAGTCTTTTACATCAACACAAACCGGAATGCAGAACCCACGCATGCCTCCGTTTCCTGGAGCGCAGTAAATCTCCTTTACCTGAGGGGATTGGGAGAGTTTCCATGCCAGGGCATGTTCTCTTCCGCCGCTGCCTATGATCAATACTTTCATCCTCGTTTTCGCCTATCATTTCGTGACTAAGATTAATAATAAGGAAATAATATTATTAACCATGAATTACATAAATGAGCACGAAAAAAATATATTAAGCAGGATTTTTTGTTTCCTTCAGGTTTTATATATGATTAACCCAGGTTGAAATGAATTTTAATGTGCTATCTTGACAAATAATCATGGAACAGGTAAGCAAATTAACAGTTAATAGGAAAGATTATGATCAAACGTAATATTACAGGCATGCTGTTATTTTGCTTTCTGCTATTATTAGACTATAGACAGAATACTTATGCGGATTCCCTTACAACGCGGATTTCCGTTCCCTGCGCCTGTCTGGCCCCTCAGACAAATATAAAGGATTACATCCCTGAAGAAGAGATTGTATCTGATGACTGGTTTCCGGAACGATCAATTCCAAAGGAAGATAAGAGGATAATAGATGCATGGTTAAAACGGTACGACAAAATTGTGGTTAAAAAAATTAAAGAAGACTATCGGATATTTAGACAAACTGAATATGATTTTTTACCACGAAAAGCCAAAGAGGAAATTTTATCATATGAACGAGTTATTCTTGATTTATTAGAAAAAATTAGGAGGAAAGTCATTGCAGGGAAGTTAAAACCTTGGAATAGAACCCCCACTTCACTGGGCATCGTTTCTGGAGCTTATGATTTTCCGACTCTTGCTCATGAATTGATATGGCTGGCTCATTTAGCAAGTGATAATACGGATGAGGATTTTCTTGTTATTGGTCTAACACCTGATGGAGAAAAAAGCAAGATGTCTAATTATAGGCGAAGAAGAATGATGGTGAAATTACTTATTCAGCCATTCGAAAAAGTGGGATTGATTCGGTTTAGTGATTTGGGAGAAAATAGGCAATTTCCTGATTTTTTGGGTTTATTAATGAAACGATACCGAAAAGCGTATCGTTGGATACAAGTAATGGGTTCGGATGCATTGAAAAGACATGGGGGAGATATTGGACAAAAACGGATGCACATGTTGCGAGAGCGATACTTCAGTGAGGAAGTATCAGGAGCTTCTCTTCAGGTTGGTTTACATGTTTTTAATCGTCCTAATACTTCAGGAAATGAGTTTTCTTTAAGTAAAAATGAGATAGATCAGTTTCATTCAGAAAGTCATTTGCCTTATATTTTGGAACCGATGCGATGGAAAATGGCTTCCACCGATGTCAGAACTGGAAAAAGTCTGGTAGTTTATCCTACTCTTTTGGAGTATATATCCTGGGGGGTTCAGATAAGTACCAATGGAAATCTGGCCGGACAATCCCAAGTAGGGCGAGGGGCTTAATTAAGAGGAAGAATCAGACTCGATTATTATTTTAACAGATAACCCTTTGTCTTTGGCAGATGGCTCTTGAAGTTTTACAGATACAGGATTATAGGAAAAAAATTATTACAAAGCAGTGCAGGCGAAATGTCTGCAATTTGAGATTCATCATGCCTTAAAGGCATGATGATAAACGGGGGGCATCTATGTTAAAAAATGAAGGTAAAATATCATAATCAGTTATCCTTAAGAATATAAAAGATTAGAAACCACGAAATGCACGCCTTGAAATCTTTGATGGTGAAGAGGGACGACTAAGTCGCCGTAAGGCAAGGGCAAGATGTGAAGTCCCATGACATGAAAATGGAAAGATTTTTTTTATATCCTATGCAGTTTTTTTGATTATGAATTTCGTGCTTTTGGTGTTTTTCGTGGTTAAAAAATAAAAGGATAACAAACGCCTTCACCGACAGGGAACAGGCCTCTTGGTTTAATGTAACGTTCTTTCCCCCACTTATGAAGCTAATGATATGCCGCGTTCAGTGGTTGATAAAATGAAGCTTTGAGCTGGGAATAATTTTATGCCTCCGGCTCTGCAAGAGGCATTTTGAATCTGGTGTCACATTAATTCCACAAATGATTTAAAGAATGATTTTTTATGAGGGTGAATTATTTGGGAATTTTATCTACTAGTAATTCTCCGCAATGACCGATGGAATCAGGATAGGTATCCTTGAGCTCATTAAAAAGAGTAACGGCCTCTTCTTTTCTTCCTGTTCCCCAGTAATATTTTCCGAGAAGATAGCGGCCGTAAGCGCCAACCTGAACACCGTCTCCGTACCAGCAGTCGCTGTAGGATTGAATGGCGGTTTTCAAATAGACTTCCATCTCCTCTCCTTCGGTAAAATTGGTGGCCAGATAAAGAAAAGCGCAGCCCGTGCGATTAGCGTCTTCCCAATCCGGCGTGGAAATGATCTGGAGGAGATTTTGTTTTGCCTCGGGCGTGCGGGGACGTATATTGGCAACCTGGTAGAGATCTTCAATTTCTTTCAGCTGAAACGGCGTTAACGTATTTGAATCTTTTCTCAAACGCTGCAGGAAATTTTTTTTGAATTTTTCCCGGCGTTGCTGCCCTTCCGGAGTGGTCGGCATCATGCTGAATCCGGGAGAAGAATCCGTTTCTGACAGACAGATCTTCGGGAAGGTGAGAAGGCTTAAAATAATGACGGCTATAGTGAAGATACTTTTCATGGATGGTTTCCTTTTATAATTTGAATGCAATTTTACTCTTTTATTTAAGGTTGTCATTTAAAAAATAGGATGGGGAATAAGATGGTGGTATAGGATTCTTATGAATGCAGGCTTTCCAGAAAAGACTGGATTTCGTCAGAGTTAAAACTCAAAGGGAGAGGATGAACCGGAACGGTCAGACCTGTTTTCTGAATTTGGGTGCGCAACTGGGCTATCTCATCGGAATTCAATTCATCCACCAAAACCGCTTTGAGGTTGGGGTATGCCGGAAATGGTTTTTGTTCTGCTTCATGTGCCAGTTTATGGCAATCAAAACCGTGGTTTTTAACGAACAAGGATGGCATGAGAACCCGTTCCTTATTTTTATAAATCAAAAGGACGGCGGGCCGCATGGCAGAAGAAGCTTCTCCGGCAGCCTCCTCGCCTTCAGTTGAAGTGATGATCCCCAGAAATTCCTTGGATGTGGCGAGCTCCTTGTCTATCTCAAGGAAGAAACGTTCAATATCGTTTTCTTCAATTTGCATCCATTGCATGACATATTCGTCCTTAGCAGTGATTTTTTCATTACCGGAAAATCCGATCTTCCTCATCTTGCAGAGCGTATTGGCCAGGTTGACGATGCAGATGAGTTTTAAAACATCCGGCGGGATATATTTTTCCCGGAAAGGCGGGTTGTGATGCATCAAAATGGCCTTGCGCAGACCGAAAGGGAGTTTCCAGCGCTCTGCCAGATAGTCTCCGGCAATTTCATGGTCAGCCTGGATGATTTTATTTTCAGCATCCAGAAGCAGCAGGTTTTCGGTTTTTGCCAGATGAAGCGCCTGGGCGAATTCATT